>JAFVQU010000013.1 GCA_017504625.1 Clostridia bacterium
CGCATTATACACCTCTCCTTATACTCTTTCTACTATATACATTTTACCAAAAAACAGATAAAGACGGCATTAGCACTCTACCGCGCGGTATTAAGATTGTATAAAGATGATTTATTTTGAATGCTTAAATCAGAGTTGCATGTTCAGCAAAAAAAGCCACCGTTCTCGATGGCTTCATCAAATTCTTATTGGTGAAATTGTTATATCACATTTCTATGAACTTTTCAACCGATTTGGCTTTTCTTTGCTTTCAGCGATACAAATTTTGAGGGGCGACCGTTCGTGTTCGCCCCTCGGTGCATCTGACGGTGACGCCGGCGCCTCTGTCAGCAAAGTAGGCGCGGTAATAGGCATTGCCGGAGACGGACTCCCAGTAGCCATCGACCTCAACGATCACGCCGTAGGTGTAGCCCGCCTGAATGGGAGCCGTGGGGGTGACACGCGCCCATTCGCCTCCGGGCGCTTTGGCAACCATGTCACTGACTCCGGACCGATCCTGATCCAGTTTATCTGCATCGACAAAGGAGAGTACATTGACCATGAAATTAATGAAAACAGAGTAATCATCTTGGGTCGCAAGGGCCTGGCCGGGAACCATTTCGGGAATAGCTGCCACATTGACGGTAAAATCGATACTGTCAATCTCATCGCCCAGATTGAAATAGGCATAGCTCTGGACGGGATAGGTTGTGGCGCTGGACCCAGCGTATGAATCCAAAACTTTGAGGATCACCAGTCGGTCATGATCATTGCTGGCGCGCACAAAGGGGATAAATCCGTTTATGATCTCCTCAAAGTTTTGGGGCGCCACAACAGAGCCGACGGTCGCATTCTCAAGAGTTTCGAGATAGGCATCGCCTTCGGCAGTTGTCATATACGCATAGCGCCAGTGGGTACCATCACCATCTTCATCGTCGATATTTTCGACAAAGTAGCGATCTTGGAGATACTCGTACAAGCCGATCGCCTCGTCGACGGGAATCGCTTCGGTGTTGCTTGTGCTCGCCGTTATACCCATACCTGCGACGAGTGACATGATCATCGCAAGTGCGAGCACAAGGCTCAATAATTGTTTTTTCATATTTTACCGCCTAAATTGATAAAATTTTTTAAAGAATAGCGTCTTTTTGTAATTAAATAAGACTACTTTCTCAGTGTATACATTGTACCAAGCGTCGTGTAACAAATCCGTTACAAAAAACAGAAAAAAGCGGCAAAAAATTTGCCGCTTTCTGTTTATTTATTGTAGCATAGCGCACGTTTGTTCAGCCCAGCTGTACTGCGTCATATATTCGCCGTAAAAATCAGGCTTACCAGGTTCAAGATAACTGATATAATCGCACTTGATAAGGCTCGTATCAACACGGTAACATGGGCTCTCGTGGCATAAAACCGCCTCCACCCCTACCGATTTCAGTGTTTTTTTCAGATCCATTACAAGCTGACGAAGATATACTAAATTCTTTGTGTCGTCGGTATCATCCTGAAACAGTACAGCGCATATTTGTTTTGCCGTCATTCCCGCTCCGTTGCGGTCTACGAGAAACGCAAACAGCTCCTTTGTCTTCAAGCGCTTGAAGGTGAGCACTTCGTTTTTTGCATAAACTTCAAAATTGCCAAAGCATTTTACCGTAAGCAGTTTTTCCTGCTGCAGAATTCCCTTTATGTTATCGATCTCCCCTTGCACGTCCTCTGCCGATATCGGTTTCATAAATAGCTTATTTTCAATTTCGTTCCCTGAACAGTGAGCGTGTAAAAAGGGCGACTTTGGTCGCCCTTTCGATATTCTCTTTGATTTTCTTCAAACCCCGTACAAAATATGCAAATTTCTTATCTCGACGTCCTGTATCCTGTTGTTGACTGAATACGCGTGTCCCTCAAGATCATCCTTGCAATAATCCGTGAGCATATCGGCGCGCAGCTGCGCGATTATTTCGTTTGAAACGCGATCGATAGCCGCAATCTTTTCATCTTTCTCCTCCTCTATTGCGTTGCCACTTGAAATAAGATATTCAAGCTCTGCGGCAAGGTGCGAAAGGCTGGGCAGCTCACGCAGGGCGCGGAACGTCCATTTATAATAAGGCATATATCGTTTGTTAACCAAAAATATCGCGTGCATAGCCGCCCTTGCAAACTCTATCGCGGCAAGCTGTGCGGCGGCAAAATCTCTGCGCGAAAGACAACGCTCATAATTATACTGCCCCGATTGCGCCATCAAAAGCAAATTTCCCGCAAGCTTTTTAATTCTCACGTCCTCGGGAAGATACGCAAGTCGTGTCCGTATCTCGCCGAATTTTCCAAGACCGTCGAAGAAAACCTCGCCGTCAACCGCCTCGGCAAGCGATTGCTCAGGGACAGAAAAAAACTCGCGCTTTGACAAATTGCCGTCAGGAACACCGCATTTTTGGGTAAAAAATTCACTCATTCTGATGACACCGTGACGACCTCCGCCTACGGCGTCGTATTTCTGACGCTTATAACCCATAAATTCGTCCGGAAGCTTAGCATAGGCGCGCTCAAGCAAAAAAGCATCGCGGCGGCTGACTAAATCCTCATCGGGAAGAAAAATGCAAAATGACGGCTCAAAATCGTGATCCTGCGATATCTCATCATCAAATCCAAGGCACTCCGAGCCACAGCCTGCAAGCCCTATCGCGACGTACGGAAGCAAATGCTCAAAGGAACGCATCATTTCCTCGCCGTATTCAAGATAATAACGTCTTGAAAGCTCAATTCCCTTCATTTCAGTCACCTGCGACCTTCTCTTTCATAAATCTCGCGCGCTCTGTCACGGAGCGTTTTTTCATATAAAAATCTGCCGTAATAGCCAAAGACCGAGGCACATTTTTCACACACGAAGGCATAATATCCATCGCGTCTTGTATGCTTGTCAAGCAAATTCTCCGCAATATCGAGATATGCTCTTATCTGCTCGTCGCCGTCAACAAGGCCTTTCTTTTTTTCGATCAAATTTGCCAGATTAAGATAGCTTATCGCCATTTCACCCTCGCGATCGGGAAGCCCTTCAACTATCCTTATTGCTTTTTTGTATGTTTTTTCCGCTTCATCAAAGCGGGAAAGGTCGGTCAGTGTAAGCGCCATATTATTATAAAGTCCGCCAAGCCTTGCATCATTTTCGGGCAACTCTCGCTCGTAGATCTCACAAGCCTTGTCAAACAATATAATCGATTCCTCGGGCATAGAAAACGCCTTATAAACGGTGGCGGCGTTAATATACGTAGTCGCGGCGGCTATACTTCCGAACGCGCTTTCATTCTCGGTAAAGCAAAACGCTTTTTTCGCGCAGTCTATCGCCTCGTCGCGCTTACCTGTCTTGCGGTACAGTCCCATAAGCTCGTTGAGGATAAAAAGCTCAGCGCGACTGTCACGCACCATTCTTGCCTCATCAAGCCAATATATAAGATGTCTTTGCGCAGCCGCATAATCGTTTCGGTGCAGATGACTGTCAAGCTTGTCCATTACTCGATCTATTGCAATCATTTCGACCTCCAAAAAATTCTTTACAACTAAATTTTAACATAAAAAGGGCGCAATGTCTACCCCAAATTGCAACAGTAGTGACCGAGTCACAAAAGCGGCGGCTCAAATGAGCCGCCGCCTATCTTATTTTTTTCTTTCTCTTTTTGAATATCTTGCTTCTGAACAAGATAATATTCATTAGCGCAAAGAATACAACGAAGATTATCATTGTCATAACGGGCTTTACGGGCGCAAGAGTAGCAAGAAACATCATCGGAAAGCCAAACGCTATCGCAGGGAAATTCTGATATACCATATTGTCCGACGCGGGAGTGCGGAATTCTCCGTCTATCTCACGCAAAAGTATAATTCCCGTGCTTGCCGTTCCGGTCAGCATTCCGTACATCATAAGGAACTGCTCCTCGTAATAGTCGGGGAAAAGCTTCTTTGCCACAAAACGATTATAGACAAAGGTTATCACCGCACCGACAACGCCAAGGATAAGCATGATGCCCCAATAATTTTCAAGTATGTCGAGTCTTATTGCCGCAACGCCCGCAACTACCATAATATCAAAGAAGAAGTTGCTTGCGCGCGTCATAAGAAAGTTATTTACGTACTTTTTTCTGATTATCTTTTTTATGCGAAGGAAATTGATGGTTAACTTGAATATCGTAGCGGTAAGCACGCCGAGAAGGAAGTTAAAGCCGTAAATGACCGAGCGCATGCCGGGAAGAAGCTTGCCAAGACCGTACATAAGGAAATACGCCGCGATATACGCTACCATAATAAGCGCGATCTGCACCGTCATCTTATCCATGCTCTCCTGCATGGGTATCTCGTTCATGGTTTCGACCTTTTCGGAGTGAAGGCTTCCGTCGCTTCTTTCGGATTTTTTGAGTCTTCCTCTTTTCTTCATTATATTGAGGTGGATAACTCCGCCTATGCTCGCCGAAAGGAAGCCGAGCGCCGCGATAGTAAGTCCGAAGCTCTTACCTCCAACAAATCCGTTCTCGATCTCGTATATATTTCCGTAGTTGAGCGCCTGTCCCGTTCCCTGACCGAAGCCAAACGGCAAAAGCATACCTGCCGCAGGGAAAAATCCCTTGATCACGAGCGCGGCTATCATGGTGATACCAAAGCCGAATATCGCCTGGATAAGATAGGTTGAAACGGTAGTCACACCCGTATTGAATATCTCGGCAGAGCGCTGCTTTGTAAGCTTAGTATTAGTTGACTTAAATGCTGAAGCAATAAATCCGAGTGCGAGCGCGTGATAGGTAACGACCTCAAGAGTTTCGTAGCCCTTGCCGCCGAATACGGCAGCCTCAAAAAGCGCCGTGCCGGAGGCGGCCCGGTATATTGCCGCGATGATAAGTATCATACATCCGCCAAGCACCGAGGTCGGTATAAGCGAGTCGCGAAGGAAGGGTATTGACTTCTTCACTATATTACCTGCAAGCAAGCTTCCAAGCAAAACAGCAAAAAGTATTACCCATCCCCAAGCACTATAATCCCAAAAATTCAACATTTTCTTGCCCCTTTCTTATATTTTCCGCGCGATGACTTATATGTACGTATTTGAGCGCGTTAAATCGCTTGTCACCCTTTATCTGATATATCTTGTCCGCATAGTAAATATTGAGCTTGTTTCTGCCAAGCACGGTAAAATTGGACGAGCAGAATTCAACCGTCCTCTCTCCGTCCGGAAAACCTATCTCTACTCTGTCACCGTACAGGCGCAGCTCGGTCTCCTTTGCAATGAGCCTCTTTTTATCGTAAGGAATTACCTCACGAAGCTCCGCCTTTTCACAGTACAGCGGCTTTTCACAAAGCTTGGTCATATCAAGAGAATTTATAAACTCACTCTGATGATCGTACCAATCGGCAACGAAACGGAACGGCAGATCATAATTAACGCCGCAAAGCTCCTTCGTCGGCAGATATCTTGCGGTAAGACCGCATTTTTTACACTTTATTTCGTCTTTGTTACTTTCAAAGCATGAAAGTCCGCACTCGGGACAAACGTATATCGCTCGCTCAAGATACTCGGCAAGTCTTTTGTGCTTGAATTCGGCATCTGCCACCGCCTCGTTTACGTAAAGCTCGGTCTTGATCGCCTCAAAAAGCTCGCCGTCACTCATTTGGGCATACTCCTCGGGATAAATAACACGCGAAACGTATCCGCGCATCCTTCCCTTTCTTACAACGTCGCTCCAACGCGGCTCCGCGCCGTATCCGCCCTCAATTCGATAAAGCGCTATCGGCATTCCGAGCTTACGAGCAAGCGGCACGATAGAATCACTCATATACTCGGTGCGACCGCTATACGTACGATTTCCCTCGGGCGCGATAGCAATGCTTCCGCCCTCCTTGGCAACCTTCATACAGTTGAGTATCGCGCGGACGTCGGTGGTCTGCTTTTTTATCGGAATAGGTGCTACGAGATAGCGTATTACAGACGAGATCCAACCGTTTGAGAAGATATCCTCGGTAGCCATGTAGTAGATCGGCCCCTTGAAAGCCATTCCCACAAAGAACTGATCAAAGGGTGTCTGATGATTCATCAAAATGAGATACGGACGCTTTTCCTGATCCTTGAATTTATCTATTTTTATTTTGTATACCAAGCTCACGTAAGGCTTAAGTATGCAATAGGCGATATTTCTCACCACTCGGTGACGAAATTTCGTCCAGCTTTTATTTTTCTTTTTTGCCATACCCGCCTCCGTATAATTTATTTACATAGTAATCCATTATATGTAAATTATAGAATAATTTTTCACGGCTGTCAAGGTTTCAACATCTCTTTTGTGCCCGAAAAGTCGATTTTCATATCAAAATCTGTCAAATTTGGACGAATTTCGTCTCAAAATTAAAATTCGGTTTACATAAGAATGCTAAACTCATCACATAAACTTCCTCAAAAGGAGAAATATCATTATGAGCGTAACTATCTTATACAACACCTTAGCGGGAAAGGGCGAAGCTGAAGCAAAGGCGCGCGAGCTTGCCACCACCTTCGACGGTGAAGACTGTCAGGTACTTGATATCACATCTGTAAATGATTATGCAGAGCTGTTCTCCTCCAAGTCGCGCGGCGATACCGTAATTCTGTGCGGTGGCGACGGCACGCTTAACAGATTCGCAAACGCCGTGGCAAATATTGAGATAAATTGCTCCTTGCTCTACTTTGCACAGGGCTCGGGCAACGATTTTCTCCGTGACATAAATTCCGACGGAAAAGAGCCTGTTGAAATAAATCAGCATATCAAAAATCTCCCCTCAGTCGAGGTCATGGGCAAGTCATATCACTTCCTAAACAACGTCGGCTTTGGCATCGACGGCTACTGCTGTGAGGTCGGCGACGCAAAGAAGGCAAAGGGAGAAAAGAACATAAACTATACCGCCATCGCCATAATGGGTCTGCTTTTCCACTTCAAGTCCAAGAACGCAACGGTCAAGGTCGACGGCAAGGAATACTCCTACAAAAAAGTCTGGATTGCGCCGACAATGAAGGGCAGATTTTACGGCGGCGGTATGATGCCGACTCCCGCGCAGGACAGACATGCGCCTGACGGTAAGCTCTCTCTTATGCTCTTCTACGGCAAAGGCAAGCTTAAAACTCTTATCGTGTTCCCCTCTCTTTTCAAGGGTGAGCATATCAAGCATAAGGATATGGTCGCTATCCACGAGGGGTATGAGATAGAGGTCACGTTTGACAAACCTTGCGCTCTCCAAATTGACGGCGAAACGATACTCGGCGTCACGGGATATAGGGCAACGGCAAAGGTACCTGCAAAGGTTTAAAATTTTATACACACGAAATCGACCTGCCATCGCAGGTCGATTTTTTATCAAATATCATATTTGATCGCCCATTTTTACGCGAAAATTTGATTGACACGGATCTTTGCGCCGTGTTATAATTAAACTGTAAGGATAACATCATATATTTGTGGAAGGAATTAAAGACATGTCTGCATTTATCAAGGCTATACCCGTATGGCTCAAAAATCGACGACACGATGCCAATCTTCAGGTTGGCTTCAGATGCGATTTTCTTGCCCCCAAAAACCAAAAATACACTTTGCGCTTATGTGGATCGACACTTTACCGAATTTTTCTGAACGGTGAGTTTGTCGGCTACGGCCCCGCGCGTGCAGGTCACGGGTATATGAGGATCGACACAATATCTCTTGACGTCAGAGCGGGTGAAAACAAGCTTGCGATTGAGGTTGCAGGCTACAACTGCGCGTGTTTTTACACCTTAAATATTCCCTCCTTCCTTTCTGCAGAGGTGCTATTGGACGGTGATGTGATCGCATATACGGGACGCGATTTTTCAGCTCTCCCGCTTGACAGCTTGCGCAAGCGCGTTGTTTTTCGCTACAGCTTCCAAAGACCGTACACAGAGGTATGGGATTATACCGACAAGGCGCTTTCGGATTGGAAAACATCTGACACACTGACCTTTTTTCCGGTCAAAGCATTTCAGATCGCCGAAAGATTCATCGAACGTACCACTGCATACCCAAAATATGAGATCAGGAAGGCTTCTGAGATAGCGAAAAGCGGCATTACCGAAAAAGAACCCTTTGATAAAAATTACTATCTTGACCGCAGAATCAAGGGCATATCCAACACGTTTTGCGGATTCTATCCCGATGACATCAGAGAACGTCCCGTCGAGGAAATAAGCTGTACCTACAAGCCTACAAAATTCTGCCGCGCGGCAGCACCTTTCACGCTCAATTACGGCAATTACGTTATTTATCGCCTCACATGCAACAGCACAGGCTTTATCAGAGCGAAATTCAAAGTAAAAGAAAAGGCTACCGTCTATCTCACCTACTCTGAAGTCCTGCGCGGTGAGCATCTCTACCGCGACAGTCAGGTCAGCAATATTATAAAGCTCACCTATCTACCCGGCGAGTACGAATTTGAAAGCTTTGAGGCATACACATTTCAGTATATCTGCGCGCAAGTGACCGAGGGTGAGGTGGAAATAGGCGAAGTTGGCGTGCGTGAATACTGCTATCCGCACTGCGAAAACATTAAATTCAGCTCCGATGACGAAAATCTTAACAAAATCTTCGCCGCAGCGATAGAAACCTTCCGTCAGAACACCCTTGACGTATTTATGGATTGTCCCTCGCGTGAGCGCGCGGGCTGGCTCTGTGACAGCTTTTTCACTGCGCAATCCGAGCAATATTTCGTCGGAAACAGCGACGTAGAAACCGCCTTTATAGACAACTTCGTAATGGCAGAGGAATTTCCAAGTGCGCCTGAAGGAATTTTGCCGATGTGCTACCCTGCCGACATTCTTGACGGCAACCATATTCCGCAGTGGAATATGTGGCTTATGATCGAGCTTGAGCAATTCTTCAAGAGAACTCGTGCGGATAAAGAAAAATACCGCAGGATCTGCTACGATTTCCTTGACTACATAATGCAGTTCAGAAATGCCGACGGTTTGCTTGAAAAAGTTCCCGGCTGGAATTTTGTCGAATGGTCGATGGCAAACAAGTGGGTGCAGGACGTAAATTACCCCTCGAATATGCTCTTTTCAAAGTGCTGCCGCGTGATCGGTGAGATCTACGGCGACGATGAGCTCATCGCATACTCAAAAACACTCCGCGAGAAAATAATCGAGCAATCCTTTAACGGTGAATTCTTTATCGACAACTCGATCCGTCGCGACGACGGAAGACTTGAGCTTACGAGTAATATCTCCGAGGCGGGACAGTATTACGCATTTTTCACGGGCGTTGCAGATCGCGACGATCCCCGATTTGCCGAATATTACAAGACCGTACTTTACAATCTCGGTCCCGATATGGACAGAGAAAAATACAAGATCGAGCCCGCAAAGCCCTTTATCGGCAACTATTTACGAATGGAGCTTCTCCTCCGTTGGCAGAAATATGATGAGATACTCGACCAGATTAAAAAATTCTTCACGAAGATGGCAGACATCACGGGAACGCTCTGGGAGCACGACGCCGATTGGGCAAGCACCTGCCACGGTTTTGCCTCCTTTGCAGCAGTTGCGATCACACGCGCAATCTGCGGTATCAAGTGGATAGATAATAAGGACAAAATCCTTTATGTCGACAAGTGTCACGCCAAAAACTATAACGGCGTCTTTGACCTCAAATGCGGAATTACCGTTACCGTCAAGAACGGTGAGAGAAGCATTGAAAATCGAGGAGAATGGAAAATAATCGAAAAATAACAAATAACAAAAAAGAGGGAGGCTTAGCCTCCCTTATTTTTCTTCGTTGCTTGGAAATTCAATAGTCCCCTCGCTCTTTTCAAAATCCTTGATCGCCTGTCTGATAAGATAAAGGATCTCTCCGTTTGCAGAGCGTCCGTAATATTTGGAAATATAATGCAATTTGTAGTGTAATTCGGGATCAATTTCAATTCCGAGGTGCTTGTTATTCTTGTTTCTCATATTTTTCTCCCCCAAAAAATCTTAATTCAAGTATATTTTAAGATTATTTTGTGGTATAATGTTGTCAGTATACTTGATTTAAGTATACAAAATTTGGAACGGAGAAGAAAAATGAAGATTGCAATTATAGGTTCAAGAAACGTTAACGTATCCGATATAGACAAATATCTGCCGCCCGAATGCTCTGAGATAGTTTCAGGAGGGGCAAAGGGTGTTGATACCTGCGCGGCGGATTTCGCACTCAAAAACAATATAAAACTGACCGTATTTCTGCCCGAATATAAAAAATACGGTCGCGCCGCGCCAATCGTGAGGAACAGGCAGATAGTTGATTACTCTGACCTGGTTATAGCCTTTTGGGACGGTAGCTCAAAAGGTACGCTTTCAGTAATAAAATATTGTCAAAAATCCGAAACTCCTTGTAAAATAATCCTTACACAATAAGCTATTTCCAAAATTGCTTGAAATCTATTGACAACTTTGACTTTTGGTGCTATACTGTTAACATCTTTAACATGCTAAAGTGTGCCATATACAAAATCGTCCTGCGATCATGCGCAGAGTGCCGCCACAATATACGAATCGGCAGCTTCCGTCCCCGCGTTATTGCAGAGGGGCGGTATTATGTTTTTATGGCAAAATTATGCAAACGAGGTGCCCCTTTATGTCAGACAAGAACCGGATCCCCTATAAAATATATATTGAAGAGAGCGAGATGCCTTCCGCGTGGTACAATCTTCGCGCGGATATGATAAACAAGCCCGCGCCGCTTCTTCACCCCGAAACACACGAGAAAATGACCGCAAAGGATCTAGCAGGCGTATTCTGCGACGAGCTTATAGCTCAGGAGCTTGACGACACGACGGCTTACTTCCCCATTCCCGAGGAGATCCGCAATTTCTATAAAATGTACCGCCCCGCGCCTCTCGTCCGAGCTTACTGCCTTGAGGAAAAGCTCGGCACGCCCGCAAAAATATACTATAAATTTGAAGGTAACAACACAAGCGGGAGCCACAAGCTCAATTCTGCGATCGCGCAGGCATATTACGCAAAAAATCAAGGTCTTGTAGGCGTTACCACCGAAACGGGAGCAGGTCAGTGGGGTACGGCTCTCTCGATGGCATGCTCTTATCTCGGACTTGACTGCAAGGTCTATATGGTTAAATGCTCTTACGAGCAAAAGCCACATCGCCGCGAGGTAATGAGAACATACGGCGCATCGGTCACTCCCTCGCCCTCAACCGAAACCAAGATAGGAAGAAAGATACTTGCCGAGCATCCCGACACGGTGGGAAGCCTTGGATGTGCTATCAGTGAGGCGGTTGAAACCGCAACGAATACCGAGGGTTACCGCTACGTGCTCGGAAGCGTGCTAAATCAGGTAATGCTCCATCAGTCAATTATCGGTCTTGAAACAAAGATCGCGCTTGACAAATATAACATAAAGCCCGACGTTATCATCGGTTGCGCGGGCGGCGGCTCAAATCTCGGCGGTCTTATCGCTCCCTTTATGGGCGAAAAGATACGCGGAGAGGCAAACTACCGCTTTATCGCCGTCGAGCCCGAATCCTGCCCTAGCTTTACTCGTGGCAAATATGCCTACGACTATTGCGATACGGGTATGGTATGTCCTCTCTCCAAGATGTACACGCTCGGATCATCCTTTATGCCTGCGGCAACGCACGCTGGGGGACTTCGCTACCACGGAATGAACTCAACTCTCTCCCAGCTGTACGCGGACGGTCTTATGGAGGCTACTACGGTCAAGCAGACCGAGGTCTTTGCCGCCGCAGAGGAATTTGCGCGCGTTGAAGGTATCCTCCCCGCACCCGAATCAAGCCACGCGATCAAGGTCGCGCTTGATATTGCAAAGGAATGTGTCAAGACGGGCGAAGAAAAGACGATCGTGTTTGGTCTTACCGGCACGGGATATTTCGACATGATGTCCTACGAAAAATTCCACGACGGAAGAATGGTAGATTCAGCCCCCTCCGACGAAGACATTGAAAAGGCATTTTCCAAGCTTCCACACGTGAACGAATAATTAAAAGGATGATTTCACCATGTCAGAATTTGACGTTTCAATAGTTCCCTGCTTCTCATACGATGAGGACGAGGTCAGCTCCGCACTCAAAAATCTGTTTGATTCTATTGGCGGGCTTGACTGGGTAGAACAAGGCATGAGAGTTGCCATCAAGGCAAATCTCGTCACCTTTGCAAAGCCCGAAGAGGCAGTAACGACACATCCCGCGCTTATCTGCGCGCTTATCAAGCTTTTGCGTGAGCGCGGCGCATCAGTCGTGGTCGGCGATAGCCCGGGTGGACTTTATAACGCCGCATTTCTCAATAAAGTATACAGCGTATGCGGTCTTACGGCGGTTGAGGCGGCGGGCGGCGAATTAAACCGCGATTTCGGTCAATCGGAAGCGAGGTTTGAAGATGCCAAGGTAGCGCGCGACTTTCTCTACACCTCGTACCTCGACAACTGCGATGCTATAGTAAACTTCTGCAAGCTGAAAACTCACGGAATGATGGGTATGAGCGCCGCGGCGAAAAATATGTTTGGCGTTATTCCCGGCACAATCAAGCCCGAATACCACTTTCGTTTTCCAAATCCCGCGGATTTTGCGCGTATGATAGTCGATATCGACGAATATTTCGCACCCAAGATGAAGCTTTGCATAGCCGACGCGATAGTCGGAATGGAGGGCAACGGCCCGACGCAGGGCACGCCGCGCAAGATAGGCGCGATCCTCGCATCAACCTCACCCCACAAGCTCGATCTTGCCGCCTCAAAGCTTATCGGACTTTCGACAGACGAGATCCCCACGCTCGGCGCGGCGCGTGAGCGCGGACTTATACCCGATAGCGTTGACGATCTAAATATTTGCGGGGACATCGACTCGCTCGTAATAAACGACTACAAAAACATCGCGGTAAAAAGCAGCTTGCTCTTTGATAGCAAGTCAAAGCTTTTCGGCAAAGTTGCAAAACGCGTGCTTGAGGCAAAGCCCTACGTTGTCAAAAAGGAATGCAAGGGATGTAAAAAATGTAAAGAGATCTGCCCCGCGCAAGCCATTACAATGGTTGACGGCAAGCCCATGATCGACCGCAAAAAATGCATCAAGTGCTTCTGTTGTCAGGAATTCTGTCCATTTGGCGCAATGAAGGTGCACAGAACGCTTCTTGCAAAGATTTTGACAAAATAAGCCGGAAAATCAATAAAACAAACGAGAAAGACGCGGATTTCAAATCCAATTCTTCCTCGTTTTTGCTTATTTTACAATGCTTTTCATCACTTAAACAAAATTTTTCAAAAAAAATAGAGAAAACTATTGACAAAGGAATGCCTTTGTGATATAATATTCAAGCGTTCGACGTAAAAAATCGGATGAATTTAAATATGGCGGAATAGCTCAGTTGGCTAGAGCGCTCGGTTCATACCCGAATGGTCGTTGGTTCAAGTCCGACTTCCGCTACCAAATATCCGCAATAGCGGATATTTCGGCCCGTTGGTCAAGCGGTTAAGACACGGCCCTTTCACGGCTGTAACATGGGTTCGATTCCCGTACGGGTCACCACAAACAAAGAAGGAGTAGCAATGCTACTTCTTTTTTGTTTTTGATAATTCGTATGTGGCGGCAGAGAAATGACATTGCCAAAATTTGCTCGCAAATTTTGTGTAAAGGTTCTGATTCCCGTACGGGTCACCAAAAAAGGAAGAGTAGCACATCGTGCTACTCTTTCTTTTTTGCTTTATTCATACGGATGGCAAAGAAACGTCATTGATTCAAATTTGCTTTCAAATTTGAATTAAAGGTTCAGATTCCTACGTTCGCTTCGCTCACTAACCGAGTTTTGCTTCGCAAAACTTCGCCGTACTGATCATCAGAAACAAAAGAGGAGTAGCAACGCTACTCCTCTTTTGTTTTTCAATCAAAGCTTTGAGAAAAGCTCGACAATAATATCCCACACGGGTGTGAGCTTAACAAGCACGGGAACGAGAATAAGCGAAATTACCGTCATAAGCTTGATAAGTATATTCATCGCGGGGCCCGCGGTGTCCTTAAGCGGATCGCCAACGGTATCTCCGGTTACCGATGCTTTATGCGCGCGGCTTCCCTTGCCGCCAAAATTTCCGCTCTCAATAAACTTCTTCGCGTTATCCCAGGCGCCGCCTGAATTTGCCATAAATACCGCAAGCATTATTGACGAGATAAGTCCGCCTACAAGCATACCGCCAAGACCCGATGCGCCAAGCAATATTCCCGCAATAACGGGCGCAAATATTGAAAGCAGGCCGGGAGCGATCATTTCTCTCAACGATGCCTTTGTCGAAATATCTATACAACGATTGTAATTCGGAACAGCCTTGCCTTCAAGAATATCAGGATTGTTCTCAAACTGAGCTCTGACCTCCTCTACCATCTTATTTGCCGCTCTGCCAACCGAGCTTATAGTCATCGCGCCAAACAAATAAGGAAGCATTGCGCCAAAGAGCAAGCCCACGATAACTCTGGGATCGCTCAGCTGAATTGAAAACGTAGGAATATATATTTTTACCGCCTCAATAAACGAAACGACAAACGCAAGCGAGGTAAGCGCCGCAGAGCAGATACAAAATCCCTTACCGATAGCCGCGGTCGTGTTACCAACCGCGTCAAGCTTGTCGGTAATGCTACGCACCTCTTTGGGAAGATGCGCCATCTGCGCAATTCCGCCGGCATTGTCGGCGATAGGGCCGTAGCCATCGACCGAGACGGTGATTCCAACCGTACAAAGCATACCAACTGCCGCAAGCGCGATACCATACGAGCCTCCGGTGAAGAACGAGAAGGCAATAGCCGCGCCAAGACAAAGAACGGTCGGGAAGGTCGATCTCATTCCAACACCAAGTCCCGAAATAATGTTCGTAGCATGTCCTGTCTGCGACTCGTTCGCTATCTGCTTGACCTGCTTGTACTCGTCAGATGTATATCGCTCCGCTACCGTTCCTACCGCAATTCCCGCGGCAAGTCCCATAACTACGCAGAACAAGTATTTATATTCTCCAAGATAGAATATTGCAAGCAGCACCGATGCCGCAACGACGATTGCAGTCGCAATATACGTTGCTATATTAAGCGCTTTATGAGGGTCTGCCCATTTCTTAGCACGTACGATAATTACCGAGATCACCGAAGCAAGAATTCCTATTCCGCAGATGATCAACGGGAAAAGCATATGCTTATATGAAAGCCCCGTAAAGAGCGCCATCGTAAGACAGGAGATTATTGATCCAACGTACGACTCGGTAAGGTCCGAGCCCATTCCCGCTACGTCACCGACGTTATCGCCGACGTTGTCCGCAATAGTCGCAGGATTTCTCGGATCGTCCTCGGGAATATCAGCCTCGATCTTGCCTACAAGGTCCGCACCTACGTCTGCCGCCTTTGTGTAAATGCCGCCGCCAACACGCGCAAAGAGCGCGATAAGCGAGCATCCAAGGCTATATCCCGTAAGTATTCGTATCGGCGCATTATAGTCCTTCGTTATGAAATACACAACAAAGAATATAAGCACAAGTCCGAGAAGTCCGAAGCCTGCAACCGAAAGTCCAAGCACCGCACCGCCTCCAAACGCTGTCTTAAGGGCTCCTGATATACCTTCTTCCTTTGCTTTCATTGCCGTTCTTGCGTTGGCTCGCGTGGCAATAGACATACCTATCCAGCCGGCGACACCCGAGAAAAGCGCACCGATAACAAAGCAGATCGCAGATTGCCATCCTATACCCTCCGCGCCCTTAAGCGCAGGAACAAATCCAAGAACCACCAACAAGGCAGCAACGCCCAAAATAAAGGGGTAAATTATTTTATATTCTCGGCGAAGGAACGTAATCGCTCCATCGCTTATGTACTGTCTGATTTGCGCAACCCTTGCGTCGGCAATTTTAATGCGGGACACTCTGCGGAAAAGCACGAAAACGTAGCAAAGAGTTATTACTGCCGCAAATGCAACGAAAATAAGCGGCAGGTATATGTTCTTATCCATATTGTTCTCCTCCGTATTTTATCTTATCGGATCAACTCAATATTTGGTTATCGCCGTTACCTCTTCGGCATTGGCAACCTTCTTTGCGTCCTCGATTATCTTATCCGCAAAGGTGCGAAGCACGTAAAATTTTCCGTATCCGCGTGTCGAATCAGACGTTGACGTGTCAGACGAATCAAGCGATTCTATCGTTATATACGACTTTCTTTCGGTATACCGATAGAATCTGTATACTGTATCGCGTCTGTTACCCTTGAAATCCTCCGCGAATATTGTTATCTTGAGCTGGCACGGATTTCCCTCGCTGTCGCTGTCAAGCGAGAAATCATCAAGTGCCGCGAGTGCCGCCATCTCCTCATCGCTAAGCTCTGCCATTCCCTCAAGAGAAGCATAGACCAAAGCCTTGTAGAACTGCTTGAAGTTGTCGGTAGCACTGGAAACCGTCGGTGAACCGACGTGATTCGTCGTATTTATATTGTAATCGAGGAGCTTTCCGTCGGCAAATATCTCGGCAACGTAGTTTTCGATCGC
Source organism: Clostridia bacterium (assembly GCA_017504625.1). Classification (GTDB taxonomy): domain Bacteria; phylum Bacillota; class Clostridia; order Oscillospirales; family CAG-272; genus SVTX01. The sequence continues at coordinate 16,502 of JAFVQU010000013.1, forward strand.
CGAAAGTGTCGCTACTCCCCAATCACCCGTTTCTCCGTTAATGACGACTATAGTGCCTGCTTCGGTTATATAGTACGAGCCCTCGCTCCATACTCCTATCGTGCATTCGTTATAGGTCGCGTTTCTCCAGGTAAGATTCTTATAATCGTACACCTGCAAAGCACCGCTCTCGTCATCGTAAAGCACCTTTTTCTCCGTGGTGGGATAATAAGTTTCGGGATGTCTTTTTACATTTCCGTTAGCGTCGTACACCGCGGGGATCTCGACCGCGCGCTTTGCAAGGCGGCTGTCCGTGTCATCGGCAAAGTAAATTCCGCAGGAAATATCGTCAATAATGCTCCAATCTCCCGTTTCTGCATTCACAAGCACGTATTTACCGCTTGCCGTGACGAAAAGGTTTCCAACGCCCCAACGTCCTCTGCCCGCATCGGCATAGGTCTTATCAAGCTGTTTGCCAACGTGAGAGCTTTTGCCCGTAAAGTATATATACGAGCTGTTGGTAAGGAAATAATCTGTTGTATAATAAGGAGTTCCCGCCATCGCCTGCGTTTCCTTGATCTTATTACCCTCAAGATCCGCCATAATTATCTGCGCGGCGAGATATATTCCCTTTTCGGTTCTCGCAAGGCCGTAATAGTAGTAGAGGAAGGCGTCCTTGTTGCCGTCGCCGTCAGCATCAACCTCCTCGCTTTCAACGAACAAAAATCCTTCGCCCTCGGGAACTCCGGGAGTATACGCAAGGGGTGTAACAAGATAATCGCCGTTGTAGGTCGCCTCTACAAACTTTCCACCAACCTCAAGGCCGTATCTTCCCGTAATCGGATTTTTCACTATATGATATTCACTATCTCCAACCTTAAAGGTATTACCCGACTGCGCAACGTAGGTCATAAATCTTGACGCGCTGTCGTCTATCTCAAAATGGGTCTTGAAGCCGGGAGCTTCGACAATGATGTCGGTAACGTGCGATATGTCAAGCTGGATATAGCTTGGATCGTACCACTCTATTTCTTCCCAGGAAAGAAAATCAAAGCTTGCCTCGGTCACGCTTACGATCATATCGTAGGTTGACGAGTAAGCATAGTATATTCCATCCTTGGTCTTTTCACTTATATCGACAAAATTATAAACGTAGGCATCGTTACCCTCCGCATCTGCGGTTTTGTAAAGGAACGCGATCGCGTGGGGCGCCTCTCCGAGTCCGTATGCATCAAGCTCGTTCTCGTCGGGAGAAAGCACCTCAACCTTTATAAACTCGGTAGCGTAGAGGTTATATAGCACCTCGTCGATGCTTCCGCTGTTTATATAATATCCGTCTGCGTATTCAAGCGCCGAGAAATACGGCGTAGCCGAATACATCGTGTTTCTTCTGAGGTCTGCATCGATATAATCGAAATAGCATACCTTTCGACTGTTTTTTTCATACGCTTCAGCGTATTTTTGGGCAAAATCATCCGTATCAATATTATCGATGTCGTCACCGTATATCGCACGAAGCTCCTCATAGATAGCATCGTAATCGATATCATCGTAGATCACAAAATCCGCAACGTTGAAATAGTCGGTCATTCCCATAGGATAAACTATCGTGGGTGTGACTATATCCTCGATCCGTCCGAGCACCACGTCACCAATTCCATTAGAGCCGAGAATATATATGGTATCTCTGCCGTCATATTTTGCGTAATATCCCGTACCCGTTACCGTCGCGTCACCGATTATGACCTTATGGCTCTCGCCCGTCATAGTAGTTATGACGTAATACGCAGGCTCGACCTTGACTACCGACGGAGTGCCGCAATCGGGAAGCCCGTCGTAAATATATTCTTCTCTCGGAGCAAGTCCGTACTCAGCGTAGTCTATCTCTCCGTTTTCAAGCCTTGCGGGGTTTTCAAGGCGGCGCATAGACAGAGTATATCCGCACGCAACGGCGAGCTTTGCAAAGGTCTCCTTGCTATACGGCGTATTTTCATTACCCTTGATGACAAATTCTCCGCTCTCGTCACGGTAGAAGGTAAACTCTCCCGTACCGTTATGTACCTCGATGGACTTTATGATCTTGGACTCGTCCTTTGTTGAATAATTATCGTAGGTCAACTGCTTGAACATAAGAACGTACTCACCGTAGCCTACGACCTCGCTGCCCTCGGTATCGACAACAGCAAAGCGCGTACAGGTACCGTTTATAGCATCGACCGCAACGAGAGTACCCGCATCAGTCTGATAATATCCGTCATCGTTTTTATCAAGCTCCTCTCCGCTCTTATAGCACAGCGAATACTTGTCCTCGATCTTTTTGACGTAATATTCACTTCCGTCTACGTCCTCGTAGATAAAAATATCTATCCAATACAAGACGACCGCAAGCGCGGCGATAAGCAGAGCAATAACGATAGCAACCGAAACGATCGCTATCCTCTGTCTTTTTAACGCATCGCGACGCTTTATTCGCGCGACTGCGGACTGTCCCGCATCAAAATTCTTACTTACTTCTGACATATAAAAACCTTTTTATTTTCGTTTTATCTGTATCTGCGGCGAACGCACACCACGACTCCAAGCGCGATCGCAACTACCGCAGGGGAGATTATAAGCCAATTTGACCAAGTCTCCGGCTTTTCTGCACGGTAAGCGAAGCTATCCTCAACACCGTAATCGTAGAACACCTTAAGAGGAATATCGGTAGGCACAACCTCGTTACCCGTGCTTCTCAGCACGCTCATCAAAACGTCTGTATTTCCATAAGAGCGCGAGGAAAGCACCTCGTTCTTGCAAAAATCGGTTGAACCAAGCGCGACAACGTAGGACGCGCGGTTGGCAGTCGTGAAGTTATCCTCCTGCACCTGTCTTGTTTCCTGAGTTATAGTCATGAGCTTAAAGCGCAAAAGCTCGGTTGCGATCTCGTACTGCTCCCCACCCGCCTCGGCATATGCCGAAGCCGACGTTGTGAAGATATCGAGCATATTTCTCGACACGCCGTTTCTGTAATAGCGATAATAATTAAACGCCTGCTGTCCTGTTTCCTGATCTGCCGCTACGTAGGCCTTATAATAGCTCTCCGCGGGGGAGATGGCTGTCGCGTTACCAAACACAACCTTTGCAGGATAGCCCGACTCCCTCATATCCTCGGTAAGCGTAGCACCAAGTCCCTCGGTAGCATAGCTTCCTATAACGGCGTTACCGACACCCGAATCGGTACAGGCAACCTTATCCTTGATCGCGTAGTTATTTCTGCCGCCAAGTCCGTCGTCAACCGATGCAACTGTAATTCCCCACTCCTCAAGGTATTCCTCAAGGTTAGGAAGCTCAGGGGAGCTCTGGTCGCAGATATAGAAGAACGCGTTAGCCTCGTCAAGATACTTATCAAGCTTCTCGATCTCAGACACACCGCCCTCACCAAGATTTCCGTACGCCTTGAAATCAATCACAGGCGCAAAGGTGAGCATCATCCTGCAATTTTCAGGGATCTCATCACGCTCAAGGTCGATGAACATAATATCGTAGCCCGAGCCCTCGATGACCTTCAAAAATTCACTGTATTCCTCCTTCACGTTGCCAAGCTGATCAAACAGTCCCTCTCCGTGATTTGCAGTAATACAGCATATAGGCGCTTCTGCGCGCGTAAGAGCGCGGATCATCGCCGAAAGTCGCTTTTCTCCGTTATAAGCCCAAGGCTTTGTTTCGGTGTCCTCGATATAATAGAAGGATTTTATGCTCTGCACAAGATATTCGCTTCCAAACTCGACTATCACGTCCGAGGTATAGATAGAAGCCGCCGTGGTCGTCTTGTATTTCTGAACTGCGGACGGATTTTTCGTCATATTTATATATTCTACCTCGATAGCATCGGGAAATTCCTTTTCAAGCGCACGGGCGGTGAAGCTGACGTATCTCATCATACTGTCGGCCTCAATAAAGTCCTTATCGGCGCAGAAAACTATCTTTACCTTGATCTCATCCTCGCCATTCGCCACTCTTTCTGCATTTATCTCGGCAACCCTTGGTATCGCATCGTATGAAAGCAACGATATACAGCTATCCGAAAGAGTGTAGAGGGTAGACGTCGCGCTTTTGTATTTATCTCTGGTCATATCGATATACCAAAGATTTCTATCGCCAAGCACGGCGGCAAAAACGTTGAGAATTATAACCGCAACGACGACTATTGTGCCAAGCAACGTCCAGATTCTGCCCTTTCGTACTACGGGGGCATCCTCGTCTGATTCTTTTTCAAAATCCTTATCGTTTTGATTAAAACTCACGCTTTTCTCCCTCCTCTCTCAAAAATTTCTGAATTTATCATAAATGCTTTCTCCTTATAAGCACGACTGCGCCCAAAACGGCGAATATCACCGCAGGGGTAATCGTAAGTGCAAGCGTAATATTTTTTGCATCCGCACTCGAAAGGCTTTCAATATCCGTGCTTGCAAAGGGCTTGAAGATAAGCTCGGTAGGAACGTTTTCCTTGCCCATAAATCTATACAGCATAGAAACAGCTCTGCTGTTTCCAAGCACCGCGGAGTTCATCGCATTCTCACAGGCGAATTCAACCGATGCCGACGCGACGAGATAAGCCGTCTTACCGTTTTCACATTTCTGAGTAGTCACGGTCATAAGCGTGAAGGGCTCTTCATCGGCTCTCTCTACCGCTCTGCCGCCCACCCAAGCCTCAGCGCTGGGATAAGTGACGAGAATGGGAGATATCTTTCTTTCAAATCCACTCTCAGACGAAATGTAAACTCCCTTTTCGCCCTCAAATCCGTCGGCAATATTGATACTGCCCGAATTACCGAAAACGTTGGGACGCTCAAGCTCACCGAATATCTGCTCTGCAACAGCATTATCAGCAACCGTTGACATCACAGTATATCCGTCAACCGTGGTCGAATTCTGAGGGTCTTTTATAAGATAGCACTCCTCAAGACCTCCATCCCCCACTTTGTGAGCAAATGAAACTCCCCATTTTTCAAGAAACGCCTCAAGATTTGGGCGCGCGCCCGAAATAAAGGTATCCGCAGAGGTAAATATCATATATTTTCCGCCGCGACTCATATATTCCTCGATTTTGTCCGCCTCGGAAACGCTTGAAAACTCATTAGCAGCAATAAAGTCCTGCTTCGGATCAAAGGTAACGAGCATATCGCAATCCTCGGGAAGCTCGTCTACCGAAAGATCTATATACGAGAATTTATATCCCGCCTGAACGAGAGAAAACAGGAACTGATAGTCTGAAAACTGCTCGCCGTGATTTGCGGTAATATAGCACACAGGCGTGTTCTCTTGAGTAACCCGCATAAGCGCCGCCGCAAGCATTTTTTCTCCGTTATAAGCAACGTATGAGCTTGACGCCGCGTCGCTTATAAAGAAATTGTTTATACTTATCGTTTCAAATTCGCCGTTGAACGCGCAGACCACGTCAAGCGTTGAGCTGACTCCGTATTCGCGCGCAACGGTTGGTTGCTCCCAAATATTGAGATGCTTGATCTCAATATACTCGGGAAAAAGCTCGCAAAGGTCAATTATCGAGCCGTAAACGTACTTTTCGGTGTTTCCCGCCTCAAGATTTTCCTTTGAATCGCAGAAAATTATCTTTATTTTTTCGCCGTTTCCCGTATTCGCTCTTACCCTGTCTACCTCGGGCACGACGGTTTCTCTTACGTACTCGGCATAGTCGTCACTGAGCGTGTACGCAACGGGAACATTCATATTTTTATACATCCATTCGTACCTTTGCGCAAGAATCGCCACGATGACGTTAAGCATCACCACGGCAACAAGAACAAGCGCAATCAGTACGACCGACGAGGCTCCATGCCTCATCTTGCTTGTTTGCATCCTACTTTTCATTCGTCACCTCAGAAAAGCTCAGCTCCAACGGCGCTTTTCGTAAACGCGCACAGTGAGAAAAACGAACAAAAAGGCAAGCGATACAAAATAAATTATTGAGGCGATATCAAATATTCCCGAACTGAGATTTGAAAATCTGCCGAGAATCGAGATCCAGCCAAGAGCCATTCTGATCGCGTAAACGTCAATAACGTTGGCAAAAAGTCCGATACCGACGAGGGCGAGAAGCACCGCGATGGTAATTATCGCCGCCGCAAGCTGATTTTCGGTGAGTGACGAAACAAAGGTGCCGATCGCTATAAACGCCGCGCCAATAAGCACGACTCCGATAAGGCAACCGATTATCTGAGGAGTTACGGGGCCTATATGCGTTGTGTCATAGGGAAGATTTCCTCTCTCCGCCGCCGCGATAAGATAAAGGGGGATAAAATTGATGCAGGTAAGCGCGGTACAGGAGAAGAAAAGCGTGAATGCCGCAAGGAATTTGCCAAGCACCATTCCCGTGATGGTCACGGGAGCCGTGAGCAGCAATTGCTCGGTACGGAGCTTCTTTTCCTCTGTGAAAAGTCGCATCGTAAGCAGAGGCACAAGTACCACAAGCGCAAACACCATCACGGTAAAGTAAAGTGTGGTATCATAGCTCTGCATAAGAAGCGTGGTATATGAAAACACAAGCGCCGAAAGTGCGAGAAAAATTCCCGCAAATACGTATCCGTGAGGATTCGTGAAATATGAGCGCAATTCTTTTTTATATATAGCAAACATTTGAAAAGATCCTTTCAGTATATAGCTCTGTCACTTTATTCTTCGCTCTCGGACTGCTCGCGGCGGCGCTGCTCTGCCTCGCGGTAAAGCGTATCGCCGATCTCGTTTTCAATGCTTCTTTGGCGGCGGCCCCTTCTCTGCTGTCTTTCGTATTTCGCGGTCTTTTTATCACTCTCGCCCTGATTTTTATCAACGACGGTGATAAAAATATCCTCAAGACTCATTCCGACAGCCTCAAGACCTATCATAGCCATTCCCTTATCCGACAAGGTAAAGAATAGCTTTTTGCGAATATCCACTCCCGGCTCACTTTCAACCGTGTATGTGTACGCGTCGCCGTCCTTTTGCGCAAGTGCCTCAACGTAGGAAACTCCTGCTATCGACTTTATCGTGTCGATAACGTCCTTTTGATTACCGCAGACCTTGACGTTGAAGCGGCGCGAGGTGTCAACCGCGCGGGTTATGTTCTCAGTTTTTGCGTCGGCAACGATCTTTCCCTTGTTGATAATGATTATTCTGTCGCAGACCGCCGCAACCTCCTGCAAAATGTGCGTTGAAAGCAGTACGGTATGGTTTTTTCCGAGCGAGCGGATAAGACTTCTTATCTCGATTATCTGTTTGGGGTCAAGGCCGACCGTAGGCTCGTCGAAAATAATGACGGGAGGATTGCCGATAAGCGCCTGAGCCACGCCAACTCTCTGTCTGTATCCCTTGGAAAGATTCTTTATAAGACGGCGTCTTACGTCGCTTATCTTTACTACGTCGCAAATTTCTGCAAGATGCTCCTCGCGAGGAAGCTTGCACCCCTTAAGCTCGTAATTAAAGTTAAGATATTCGTCAACAGTCATATCAAGATAAACCGGAGGCTGCTCGGGCAGATATCCGATCATTTTCTTTGCTCCGATAGGATCGGAGAGGATATCAACTCCGTCGATAAGCACTCTGCCCGCGCTTGCGGACAAATATCCGGTCAGAATATTCATAGTCGTGCTCTTACCCGCACCGTTCGGGCCGAGAAATCCTACGGTTTCCCCCGCGCCGACCTCAAAGCTTATATCATCCACCGCAAGATTCGAGCCGTAATTTTTTGTCAATCGTTCAATTTTTATCATTTTGCGTTCCTTCCCTTCGGAGATCCATCGCTCGTAATTTATATTTTAACTTATATATTATATCACTTGATTGTAAATATTTTATGAACTATATACCGCGCGGTGCCATTTTTGTGTGATTTTTATGTGTTTTTTTACTATTTTTCATTATTTTCAAATTCCGACCGATACAACGGCAGGTAAATCTATTGACGAGCCGCCGCTTTTTTGGTAAAATAGTATTTGTAAAAATATGCTCTCCGAAAGGAATTTTAAAATGAGTAACATCAAAGACGTAAATCTCTGGCAGTCAGGCAGCGACAAAATAAACTGGGTACGCTCCTACATGCCCCTTCTCAACTCTATTGAAAAGGAATTTTCCGAAACAAAGCCCTTTGCGGGTATGAAAATATCGATGTCGATACACCTTGAGGCAAAGACCGCTTATCTTGCACACGTTCTTCGCGCAGGCGGCGCGACAGTAAGAGTTACCGGCTGCAATCCTCTCTCTACTCAGGACGACGTTGCCGCATCTCTCGTTCACGACGGATTTGAGGTCAACGCAATTCACGGCACGGATGCCGAGGGTTACACCAAGGACCTTATCGCGACGATATCTCACACTCCCGATCTTCTTATAGACGACGGCGGTGACCTTATGAGCCTTCTCCACGGAGAATACCGCGAATACGGTAAAAATCTCATCGGCGGTTGCGAGGAAACCACCACGGGCGTTCACAGACTTATCGCTCGCGAGGCGGCAGGACTTCTCGATTACACAATGATCGACGTAAATGACGCAGATTGCAAACATTTGTTCGATAATAGATACGGAACAGGTCAGTCAACTCTTGACGGCATTATGAATTCCACCAATCTTATGATCGCGGGCAAGATCTTCGTTATCGCCGGATACGGCTGGTGCGGTAAGGGACTTGCAATGCGCGCTAAGGGTATGGGTGCAGTTGTCGTAGTTACCGAGATCGATCCCATCAAGGCTATTGAGGCGGTTATGGACGGATTTGCCGTTATGCCTATGGATGAGGCGGCAAAGATCGGTGACATCTTCGTTACCCTTACCGGTTGCTCCGACGTAATAACCGAAAAGCATTTCAAGACAATGAAAGACGGTGTCCTTCTCGCAAACAGTGGTCACTTCGACGTTGAGATCAACAAGCAGGAGCTTGCTTCCCTCTCGACCGAAATATTTGATCGCAAGCCTAATATCGTGGGATACAGAATGGCTGACGGAAGAATTATCAACCTTCTTGCAGAGGGCAGACTTGTAAACCTTGCGGCAGGAAACGGTCACCCTGCTGAAATTATGGATATGAGCTTTGCAATTCAGGCAAAGTCACTTGAGTATCTTGCAAAGAACAAAGGAAAGCTTGAAAAGAAGCTTTACGCCGTTCCCGCAGAGATCGACAGAGCCGTTGCGGCACTCAGGCTCAAGACGATGAATATCGAAATCGACTACCTCACACCTGAGCAGAAGGAATACATGGCAAAGGTTGACTAATGCCATAAATCCCTTATTCTGTATAGAATTTATAACACGTTTTATTTTAAAATCACACTTTTTAAGGATCTATTATGGAACTTAAAGCACAAACAATAGTCGTCGGCGCGGGACACGCAGGCGTCGAAGCGGCTCTTGCAAGCGCAAGAATGGGCATTGATACTGTTCTCTTCACAATGTCACTTGACAGTATCGCAAACATGCCCTGCAATCCCTCGATCGGCGGTACGGCAAAGGGCCACCTCGTTTACGAGATAGACGCGCTCGGAGGCGAGATGGGACGGGCGGCTGACCTTGTTACGCTTCAATCAAGAACGCTCAATCTTGGCAAGGGTGCGGCAGTACACTCAAAGAGAGTGCAGGCAGACCGAAAAAAATATCAATCGATAATGAAATCGGTTATCGAAAAAACTCCAAATCTTCGTCTTATTCAGGGCGAGATCGTTGAGATAATAACCGAGGATATACGCGAAGATTCTCCTTATACCAAAAGGATAGTTGGTGTCAAAACCAAGCTTGGTGAGGTGTGGAAATGTCAAAGCGCGATAATCGCGGCGGGCACATTCCTCAAAGGAAAAATATTCGTCGGCGACGTAGCTTACGACGCGGGTCCCGACGGGCTTCTCGGCGCGGACGGACTCACAAAGTCCTTATCCGACAACGGAATTTCAATAATGAGATTTAAAACCGGCACACCCGCAAGAGTCAAAAGAAGCACAATCGATTTTTCAAAGCTCGAGGTTCAGGAGGGCGAAACAAACGCGTTGCCTTTCTCTTGGAAAACAACCTCGGAGGAAATAAACGAAAGAGCAAATATTCCTTGCCACATTGTATACACAAACGCAGAAACTCACCGTATTATAAGGGAAAACATACACCGATCGGCTATGTATTCGGGACAGATACACGGTACTGGCCCGAGATACTGTCCGTCAATCGAGGACAAGCTGGTTCGCTTTGCCGACAAGGAAAGACATCAGCTTTTTGTTGAGCCCGTCGGAGAGGACACCGAGGAAATGTACATCCAAGGATTTTCAACGTCACTTCCCACCGACGTTCAGTATCAGATGCTCCGTTCCCTTGACGGATTTGAGAACGCGGAGATAATGAGATATGCTTACGCAATAGAATACGATTGCATTGATCCCACCGAGCTTTACCCAACTCTTGAATTTAAATCAATATCGGGACTTTACGGCGCAGGACAGTTCAACGGCACCTCGGGATACGAGGAGGCGGCGGCTCAGGGACTTATCGCAGGCATTAATTCTTCCTTGAAGATAAAAGGAAAAGAGCCTGTTATTCTCGAAAGATCGTCAAGCTACATAGGAACTCTTATCGACGACTTGACGACGAAAGGAACGAGCGAGCCATACCGAATGATGACCTCCCGATCTGAATACAGGCTTTTACTTCGCCAGGATAATTCGGACACAAGACTCACACCTATCGGCAGACGCGCCGGGCTTGTCAGCGACGAGCAATTTAATTACTTTACTCAAAAGCAGGAGCTTATAGCCGCTGAAAAGGAAAGGCTTGAAAAAACCTATATTTCCAAGGAATTAGCAACTGAATTCCTTACAAATAAAGGACTTGATGCGGCAAAATCGGGCGTTTCCTTAGCCGACCTTATACGACGCCCCGACCTCGACTACGACAAGATCGCCGAGGTTGATCAAGACAGGCCGAGCCTTCCTCGTGAAGTCGTTCTTACGGCATCGACCGACATAAAGTACGCAGGCTACGTAAAAAGGCAGCTTGCAGAGGTGCAAAAATACGAAAAGCTTGAGTCAAAACAGCTTCCGACAGACATTGACTATAAAAATGTAAAAGGATTACGCATTGAGGCCGCGCAAAAGCTTGACAAAATAAGGCCTTTAACCATTGGACAAGCATCAAGAATCAGCGGAGTAAGCCCTGCCGATATTTCTGTTCTTCTGATCTATCTTGGGATAAAATAAAGGAGGCTGCCATGGACAAAAATCAATATATATCAACGCTTTTATCCACGTTTGAAAACAACGGGATTTCTGATCTCGTCACGGCAGAAAGCGCTGAAAAGCTATATCTCTTCTCAAATCTTTTGGTCGAGACCAACAAAATAACAAACCTTACCGCAATCACTGACGAAAAAGGAATAATTCTCAAGCATTTCGTTGACTGCGCGTCAATTTCCCGTTATATCCCAACAAATTATCGCCTTATAGACGTAGGGTGCGGAGCAGGATTTCCTTCATTGCCGCTTGCCATAATCAGACCCGACATTGCCGTCGTTTCACTTGATAGCACAGGAAAGAAAATCGACTTTGTTAACAGAGCTGCCGCGAATCTTAAGCTTGATAACATCACCGCCGTGTGTGCGAGAGCCGAGGAATTTGTTACAGAAAATCGCGAGATGTTTGATGTCTGCACAAGCCGCGCCGTCGCAAGACTCAACATTCTTTCCGAGCTTTGCCTTCCGCTTGTAAAAGTTGGCGGCTTGTTTATCGCAATGAAATCAAACAAGGGCGCAGAAGAATATGCCGAGGCACAAAACGGCATAACCAAGCTGGGCGCAACTCTTAAATTTTCAAAAGAAGAGAGCTTTGTACTCGAAAGCGACTCGATAGCAAGAGAAACCTACGTATTCAAAAAAGGAAGGCCTACACCGAAGGAGTTTCCAAGAAAATACGCACAAATTCTTAAAAAGCCGTTATAAGACATTCAAAGAAACATATTTTCAACCGCCGATGCAGAAATCGGCGGTTTTTGTTTCACGTGAAACAAACAAAAGAAAACATTATCAATGTTTCACGTGAAACAAAACAGCAAACTCGCGCCGCAAAGAAATTTGTTTCACGTGAAACAGTCAACTTTTTTAGAAAATAACAAAAAAGGTCTTGAAAAACAAAAAAACTTGTAGTATAATATTAATCAGAAACAAAATCTTGATTTGGAGGATACAAAATTGGGAAAAATTATATCATTCTCTAACCAGAAGGGCGGCGTTGGCAAGACCACCTCGGCAGTCAACGTTGCAGCTTCCCTTGGAATACTCGGACACAAGGTGCTTATTGTTGACCTTGACCCCCAGGGCAACGCAACAAGCGGTGTCGGAATTGCAAAAAAGAACCTCAAAAAGACCATAAACGATGTTCTTGTTGGCGATGCAACGGCAGAAGAGGCTATTCTTCCCACCGAATACGACAACTTGAGTATTCTTCCCGCAAACATTTCGCTCGCGGGAGCAGAATATAATCTTTACAGCGGCGGCGGAACAGAAAGCATCATGAAAAACGCGCTTGCGCCCGTTAAAGACAAATTTGACTACATTATTATAGACTGCCCTCCTTCGCTCAGCATGCTTACAGTAAACGCAATGGTCGCAAGTGATGGAGTTATCATCCCCATGCAGTGTGAATTCTACGCACTTGAAGGTCTTTCTCAGTTGACAGTAACTATCAACAGAATAAAAGCTAACTTCAACAGCAATCTTAATATTACGGGAATTCTCATTACAATGTATAATTCTCGTCTTCTTCTCTCGCTTCAGGTTATGAACGAGCTTAAGAAGCATTATTCGGACAAGCTTTTCAGCACACAGATTTCCCGTGGCGTAAAGGTTTCCGAGGCCCCCGGCTTTGGAATGCCCGTATATTACCACGACAAGAGATGCAAGGGCGCCGCCGAATATCTTGCGGTTGCCAAAGAGCTTGCAAGCAGAATATAATAATAGGAGAATTTTATTATGGCAAAAGGAAGATCAGCACTCGGCAGAGATTTCTATTCTTTGCTCGAGGATAATATGGTTGAGGAAAAAAAGGACTCCCTCACCACTATAAGAATAAGCGACATTGAACCCAGAGCAGATCAGCCCCGAAAGGATTTTGACGATGAAGCGCTTCAGCTTCTCGCAGATTCTATCGCGGTTCACGGCGTTCTCCAACCCATTATAGTAAGAGAAAGCCTTCATTTGCCCGGTACTTACGAGATAATCGCGGGCGAAAGACGTTGGAGAGCTGCAAAAATTGCAGGTCTTTCCGAAATCCCTGCAATAACTATTGACGGCGACGACCTTAAGGTCGCGCAGGTTTCTCTTGTTGAAAACATTCAGAGAGAGAACCTTAATCCCGTAGAAGAAGCTCTCGCATATAGCGCGCTTATTGAAAAGTTTGGACTTACACAGGAGCAGCTTTCCCGCGAGGTAGGTAAATCCCGTTCCGCCATTGCAAATATGCTCCGTCTTATCGACCTTCCCGACGAGGTTCTTACACTTCTTCGCGACGGGAAGATAACAAACGGCCACGCAAGAGCAATTCTCGGTCTTGAGGATGAGGAGCAAATGGTAATTCTCGCTCAAAAGACGGTAGAAAAAGAGCTTTCGGTACGTGAAGTTGAGGCAACTGTGCGCCGACTTCTTGCTCAGAAGGATATAAGAATCGTCGAGCAAACCGGCGACAACAACGCTCAGAGAAGAGTTTACATGAGAGATCTTGAAAGACGTGCTATGGATACGCTCGGCCGCAAGGTAAAGATCAATCAGACAAGCAAGAAAAAGACCGTTGAGCTTACGTTTGACAGCGATTCAGACCTTGAAGAGCTTCTCACACTTCTTTGCGGAAAGAATTTTTTCAACGCTTGATCCACATAAAAAAGAAAGGTAAAACAGACACATGCTTGACATCAATTATATAAAGGAAAATCCCCAGGAAGTCATTGACAGACTTGCTATGAAGGGGAAGGACGCTAACGAGGATATAGCGAAAATACTTGAGCTTGACGGCAAAAGACGTGCGCTTATCGCAGAAACCGAGGGATACAAGGCGGAGCAGAATAAGCTTACCAAGATGATCCCTCAGTATAAAAAAGAAGGAAAGGATCCTTCCGAAATCTTTGCAAAATCCAAGGAGCTTGGCGGCAAGGCAAAGGAAAACGACGAAAAGCTTAAGGCGGTTGAAACCGAGCTTACCTCCTGGATGCTTGGACTTCCCAACCTTCCCGACACCGATCTTCTCCCCGGTGGAAAGGAAAATAACGAGCCTCTCCGCTACTTCTCCGAGCCTAAGACCTTTGATTTTGAACCCAAGAACCACGTAGATCTCTGTACCGATCTTGGTCTTATCGACTACGAGCGCGGCACAAAGCTGGCAGGCTCGGGCTTCTGGATCTATCGCGGAATGGGCGCAAGACTTGAATGGGCGCTTCTCAATTACTTCATTGACACACACATTGGCGACGGGTACGAGCTTATTCTTCCTCCTCACATGCTTGAATACGAGTGCGGCGTCACCGCAGGTCAGTTCCCCAAGTTTGCTGACGAGGTTTACAAGATCGAAAACCCCACCGACGACAGAATTCACTATATGCTTCCTACTGCAGAGGCGGCTCTTGCATCTCTTTACAGAAAAGAGATCCTTCAGGAATCCGATCTTCCCAAGAAGCTTATAAGCTATACACCTTGCTTCAGACGTGAGGCGGGCTCTTACCGTTCCGACGAAAGAGGAATGGTTCGCGGACATCAGTTTAACAAGGTAGAAATGTTCCAGTTCACTCTCCCCGAGCAGAGCGACGCGGCATTTGACGAGCTCGTTGCAAAGGCAGAGGCCCTCGTTGGCGGACTTGGCTTCCATTTCAGAACAGTTAAGCTTGCGGCAGGCGACTGCTCGGCTTCTATGGCAAGAACCTACGACATCGAGATCAACATTCCCTCTATGAACGGATATAAGGAGGTAAGCTCTGTTTCCAACGCGCGCGATTACCAGGCTCGCCGCGGTATGATGAGAGTGAAGAGAGCGAACGGTAAGATCGAGTATCTCCACACCCTCAACGGTTCAGGTCTTGCAACCTCCCGCGTACTTCCCGCTCTCGTTGAGCAAAATCAGAACGCAGACGGAAGCGTTACAGTTCCCGAGGTGCTTCGCAAGTACATCGGAACCGATATCATCAAAAAGTAATATACTGTAAACCAAATGATGCTTCGTATGATGTTTTTTTCGCTTGCCAAGGAGCAAAGCCTTATCGAAGAGCTTTGGGAGTATTTTGTAAATAAATACTTTTCCGTAGATTTGCCATATTTGGAGAATTTTACCATCAAGACGGGCGGACTGTTTTCTATTCAAAGCATAATTGTCGGTATAACCGTCGGAATAATCATCGCGTCGATCGGAACGATATATACAAAGAGGTATATCGGAAGCTTCGTGCGAAGGTTGCTTGATTGCAAGTGCCACGATGCCGAATCAGCAAAAACGCTCTACGAGCTTGGATATCTGAAAAACGCAGGCGTAAGGAATGCTGTAAAAAGCGGTGGAACGCTCTCTCGTCTTGTAAGATGCGTTGAAGAGGACGACTTTTTTGCCGAGATCGATAAAAAGCGCGCCGAATTTGAGGAATTGCACAAAGACGATCAAAAAGCAAGATTTGTCGAACCCGAGTTCAAGCGTGATCTCAACACTATGCATTTTTATATCCCCGAGGAAAAGAAGTACACGGCGGATATCAGATTTGATTCAAAGGGCGCAAATATAGGCACGGCGGTGATCGTTATTATAGCTTCGCTCGTAATTTGCGCGTTGATATGCCATTTTTTGCCCGACCTTATTAAAATGGTGGATAATTTCATATCTATCACGAAGGGCAATTGACGAGATTGTCAAGGAAAGGACGGTAAGATTATCGTCCTTTTCGGTTTCTCGCGCATTATTTTGCTTGATTTACAGAAAGGTTATCTTATGGATAAAGTCAGAATTGCCCTTATGGGCTCGTTTGACGGAGAGGGAAGAGTCTGCATTTTACCAGAATATCTCGCTGCGCTTTGGGCACAGGGGGCAGTGGGAGTTTTGCTTCCGTACCGCACGGATAGGGATTATCTATCCTGGGCGAAGGACTATTTTGACGGATTTATGTTCTGCGGCGGTGACGATATTGACCCCAAGCTTTATGGGGAAGAGAACAGGGCATCAAAGAACACTTGTTCTCTTCGTGACGACTTTGAGCTGGAAATGTTTGATGAGATCATTAACGCGGGCAAACCAATTCTTGCCATATGCCGAGGGCTTCAAGTATTGAACGTCTATCTTGGCGGAACACTTTATCAGCATATAGATAATCATTCTCAAAGCCTTCCAAAGAATGTGCGGGAGCAGAAAACGCTTATAAATAAAGGCTCTTTGCTTCATAAGATTGTCGGCGAGAATGAAATTTTGACAAACTCATTCCACCACCAAAACATAAAAACACTTGGACGGGATCTTGTTGCCGATGCGGAGAGCGCCGACGGATATATAGAGGCGGCTCATCTTGCAGGACATAGATTTTGTCTTGGCGTACAATGGCATCCCGAGGCTTATTTTGCCGAAGATAAGACCGCTGCGAATATTTTTGCGGCGTTTGTTGATGCCTGCAAACAATCTTAAGCTTGCCATCGCTTGAATAAACAACCCAAAATACGAGGAAAGGAGAAAGGTCGCGATGAAAATGACAAATAGGATCATTTTTCCCGACGAGGTCGTAAAAATCGCAAGCGTTCTTGCAGAAAAAGGCTATAAAGCATATGCCGTTGGCGGTTGCGTGCGTGATTCGGTGATGGGCAGAGTCCCGTCCGATTGGGACATGACCACCGATGCAAGACCTGAGGATATGCTTGATATTTTTAAAGCGGCGGGGCTTCACACGATACCGACCGGGCTTAAGCACGGTACGGTTACGGTTATGATCGACCACAAGCCCTTTGAGATCACGACCTTCCGCATTGACGGCGAATACACCGACTCCCGCCGCCCCGACAGCGTAACCTTTTCTTCCGATATATCCGAAGACCTTAAAAGAAGAGATTTTACCGTCAACGCAATGGCGGCAGACCCGCTTTCGTCGAGCGGTGAGATCGTTGATCTTTTCGGCGGGCTTTGTGACATAGAAAATAAAATTATAAGATGCGTTGGCGATCCTTTTGAGAGATTTTCCGAGGATGCGCTCCGCATTCTCCGCGCCGTGAGATTTTCATCGGTGCTTGGCTTTGAAATTGACGGAGAAACTCTTATAGCATCTGCAAGTCTTTCTCATAAGCTTGCCGACATTTCCGCAGAGAGAAAAGCCGCAGAGCTTGAAAAAATCCTGCTTTCCGCCAATGCGGACAAGGGATTTATGACTCTTTGCGACATAGATGCGGCAAAATATACACATCGCCATATTCACGCGCCCTGCGTGCCGCTTTCAAGTCTGCCTCAAAATTTTCCCGCCAGACTTGCGTCTCTTATCGAGGGAAACGAGAGAATATCTCTTGCCGAAATGAAGCTTTCAAACGAGGTCACGCGCAGAGCAGTCCTGCTTGCCGACCGAGAGTTTTATAATTATACCTGTCATTTTTTCGGTGAGGATATCGGCGCGAACGCGCGATATATGATAAGCAAATACAAAAATGACGCCGAGGCGGCGGCAATTTTGCGCCGAGATGATGATATATTATCGGCAATAGACCGCGAAAGAGCAAAAGGCGGCTTTCCCACCGAGATCCGCGAGCTTAAAATTGACGGAAACATGCTTATGGCGGTAAAAATTCCGCAGAGAATGCTTGGAGAGATACTCTCAAATCTTCTGCTTGCCGCAATAAAGGAGCCGAGCGTTAACACTATCGAAGCTCTCACAGACATGGCGCGCGAAATTGCGGCAAAGGAGGACAAGTAATATGCGGCTTTATGACAAGGCATTCAAGCATCAAAACCGCGAGGCTAAGATTATTGCCCTTGCAAGCTTGCTCTTCGGCGGACTTTTCTACGGCTTTGGCAACTCAAGGCTTTTCCCGATGCCCGTATTATTTCAGGCGGCAGGACTTTCCCTTATCATTTACTCGGTCTTCGTTGCAACCGCTTATCTTTTAAAGGAATACAGAGTGTCAGTAGAGAAAAACGATAAAAAAGAGGGCGAGATAAGGGAGCTGTACGACCTTATCGTATACGAGCGAAAAGGGAAAAGAGAGCCTAAGGTATGTCACATTGGATTAAACACGATAAAATCAGTCAAAATAGTGACCAAAGAGAGCCTAAAGGCATCAAAAAAGGAGAAGCTTGACGGCTTCAGATACATTTACGACAACAGATTTTTATGGAAAGAGAGAATTGAGATCGTCGCTAAGACCGGCGATTATACCAGCGTGATCTACCTTTCTGTTGATCCTTCTCTCTTGCAGCTTCTCATTGAAAACACATAAACAGAGATTGGGCGCTTGCCCACAATAAATTAAGGAGTGCAAATGCTTCCAACATATCTTTATTCGGATCTTCCAAAGCTTCGTGAGCATAAGCTTTACGCCGAGATCGACACCGAGGCTTTGATATACAACTATAAACTGCTTTCCGCCGCGACACAGGGGACGCATCACATCTGCGTCGTTAAGGCGGACGCTTACGGACACGCCGCAGACATCTGCGTAAGAGCTTTGCTCTCCGCCGGATGCCGCTTCTTCGCGGTTTCCTGCATCGAGGAGGCTATATCTGTCCGTTCCATATGCAACAACGAAAACATCGACGCAGAGGTGCTCATTCTTGGATATACCGATCCAACCCAGGCACATCTGCTTTGCGAAAATAATATAATACAGACCATTCTGAGCTACGAATACGCAGAAAAGCTCAATTTTGAGGCATGTCGCAAGAGAATGTGCGTGAGGGTTCACGCGGCGCTTGACACCGGAATGAACCGAATCGGCATCTCTGCCTGCAGCGATGAACAAATATTCCGCGCGGCGATAACCGTCAAGAAGATCTTTTCGCTTGAAGGTCTTTCGCTTGAGGGACTTTTCACGCATTTTGCCCGCGCCGACGAGGGCGCGGACGTATCCAAGGAGTTCACAAGACTACAGTTTGACCGCTTTTTGTCGGTCAAAAAAATGCTGGCGGAGGATGGAATATTCCTTTTCTGCCACGCGTCAAACAGCGCGGCGGCTATCAGCGAAAGCAGCTATGCTCTTGACGGTGTAAGACTTGGCATCGCGCTTTACGGCGTTGCGCCGTCGGCTTATATAGACGACGTGTCAAGACTTGGGCTCAAGCCCGTAATGTCACTTAAAACTCTTATCTGCCACACTCATACGCTTATCCCCGGAGAAAGCGTGAGCTACGGCGGTCTTTACACCGCGGAGGATGAGAGAGCTATCGCAACTATTCCCATAGGTTACGCGGACGGATTTTTGCGTGCTTACGGCGGGTATAAGGTGACGGTATCGACCGCGGAGGGCAATTTCAAGGCTCCCGTAGTTGGTAGGATTTGTATGGACCAATGTATGATCGACGTGACGGGAATTCCCGCCAAGGTCGGCGACGTCGTTACTATATTCGGAAATCTTCCCGACGATCTCAAGGAACTGGCAAAGAGAGCAGACACCATTGAATACGAGTGCCTTTGCCTTGTGTCCGCGCGAGTGCCGAGAGTTGCAAAGCGACGTTCAGTTGACAAGATAAATCTTACGGAGAGTAAAAATGACTGATTTTCAAAAATCAAACAAAATAGGACGACTGCTTATATGCCTTGTGGTTCTTCTCTTGCCGATTTTACTTTGCTTTTGCGCATCGGGTGAGGAGAGCGTTACCGAGATCAAGTCCGCGGTCATCAAAAACGACAGGAACAAGGTAAAAATTGAGGCGACGTTGTCGGACGAGGACTTTTCCGAGCATAAGGGCAGTGAGCTTTGCCTCGTATCGCTTGATTCTTCCAGCCAAACAGACGGAGTAGCTGTCGTAGCGAAGGCTAAGGCAAAGAAAAAAATGAGCTTTACCCTAAAGCTTGATAAGCTTGACGAGGACTTTTTGTCGTCTGCGCTTGCGCTCGCTACGAGAACAGTTGACGAGCTTACGGGCAAGGAGAGCTTTGCGCTCATAACCGCGCCGAAATACGTTGAAAACACAGCTATCGTTGCAACGAAAAACAACGCTCCGATACAAAGCGGCGAAATAAAGGGCTTTTCGGGTATTGACGCGCTTGACGCAAGCGCGGTTGGCGCATCAAATCTGCTCATCGAGGTAAATATCAACGAATTTATGCTTCCGTCGTACAAAACAGGGGCTATAAATTACGTTTTTGACGGGAATTCATACTATTTTGACGGCGAAAAGCTTGAAGCTCTTGATAAACAGATCCGCGAGGCAAATATGCTCTCACAAAGAGTTTATCTTCGCACGGTTATTGCTAAAACTGAGGGCGAGGGCGTATTTGACAAGCTCAGCTTCGGCGGCGCGCCAAAATCGGCGATAGGTTTTGCGGTCAACTCCGCAAATCCCGAGGCAATAACTCATTTGCGCGTTTTCTATTCCTTCTTTGGCGAAAGATATAATAACGAAGATATGCTCGTCACCGATTACATTATCGGCAAGGAAGTAAACAGATACGCGAAAAATTGCTATGCCCCGAGTGCTGAGGATTTTGAACAATCTTATTTTGTCTGGATTTGCACCGCGGGCAACGTGCTTTTGGAGCAGAACAGAAACGTAAAAGTTTACGTGTCGGTTGACAACCGACTCCGCACAGACGACAGCGACGCCATTGGCGCGAAGGTCTTTTTGCAAAAGCTTTCAACAAACGTAAAGGCGTCGGGCGGCATTCCGTTTGATATTGCGATATCGCTCGGCAACGGCGAGGATATAGGCGACATTTTAGCGGGAGCTAATAAGGATATATCACTCGTCAACGCCAACAGCTTTGCTCTTATTTCCGAGCTTCTTTCAAGCGAGGAGATGCTTATCAACGGCAAGGAAAGGGGAGTTATTATTGATTCCTTGTGCCTTCCCGTGACGATGACTGAGCAAAATCGAGCGACATACTATGCCTATACCTACTATAAAGCGGCTGAGGCGGGCTTTGACGCGTTCTTCTTTACAGCAAACGAAAACAGCGGAATTATGAACGCCGAGGGCGAGCGACGCGACCTTTTCTACGTCGCTTATATGTGCGGAAGCAGCTATTATCAGCAGGTCTACGACTATCTTGGCAGACTTCAGGGCGGCAGTATACCAAAGCTTGTCGACTACGTGTTCGCGTCGACAGACCTTGAGGACGAGATACCCGACAAGATATCCGATGCCGCAACGAGAAATAAAAGAAAATTTCCGACCGACATTTCCGCGTTTGAGCCGATAGGCTCAACGTACGATACTAGGCTTTCAAGCGAGGGCGGTAAAACAACGCTTACACTGTCAAGCGATATCTCGCTCGGATCTGGCGGTGCCGTGATCGGGAATATCTCCGCCAAGGGAATTATCGAGGCGGGATATATCGGCATAGATATGTATTGCGCCGACGTTTGTGACGTTGAACTGATCATCACGGCAGAGGGCAAGGAGGGCAGAGTATCGTATATAGGCAAAGCGAGAGTCGGTAGCGTTGAAAAGACTTATTATTTCAATATAACCGAGCTTACCGATCATCTTAAGCCCGCTGACGTCTTGACGTTTTCCATTATCGTTCCCGATGATGCGGAATATACGACCGATACCCTTACCGTAACCGATATCGCGCTCTACGGCAATTCGGGTAACGGCAGCGCGACGGTAAAAACCGTTATTTTCGTTGCACTTGGTACGCTTGCGGTTTGCGGACTTCTTTTCCTTTTGACAAAGAGAAGAAGCCGTAATCTAAGAAGGAGAAAAGACACTGACGCAGAATAACAGAAGAAGGGGGGCGGAGCATTGAAGGTCATCTACGAAAAAAGGGCGAGCGACTTTAATTACCGCAACGATAAGGGCGGTAGACTTACTCTTGCATATCCTGCCCATATACACAAACACATTGAGATGGTGTATATGAAAAAGGGGCAGGTCAGAGTCTTCATCAACGCCGAGGAGCATATTTTGTCCTCGGGAGAGCTGCTCGTCGTATTTCCCAATCAGATCCACAGATACGAGGACATAGAAAGGGGCGCGATATACGACCTTTTTATAGTAAGCCCCGACCTCATTCCCGAGCTGTCCGCACGGTTGCTTACAGAGGAACCGCAAGACCCTATCATCAAGGGAGTAGACGGGTGTTCAAGAATAGTCTCACTCATATCGGCACTGTCAGAGGAAAAAAGCTTCCCACAGCAGTCAAAGGATCTGCTTCTGAAGGGATATCTTCTCGCTCTTATGACAGAGCTTTTCGAGCATTTCACACTCAAAAGCGTAAATGTCGAGGAGAGCAGAGCAATAAGATCAATCGTCAAATTCTGCTCAAAGAATTACAAGGACGACATCTCCTTGTCCTCGCTTGAAAACGGACTGCACCTGAGCAAATATTACATCTCGCACCTCTTCAGCGAAAAGCTGGGAATAAGCTTTTCGGATTACGTAAACCATCTGCGAGTAAGTGAATCGTGCAGACTGCTCCGCACCACCGATATGAGTGTGACCGAGATCTCCTACGCGATAGGCTACGGCACACCCCGTACGTTCAACCGCGCTTTTATAAAGCAGATAGGCTGCTCGCCGAGCGAATACAGAAAAAAAGGGCGCGTTGACAGCCTTGGCGTGTCGATCCCGCGCGAGCGCACGATCGTGGGCGAAGAGAACAAGTAAAAAGATAAGACTGTATTGACAAGCAAAAAAAATTGTGATATAATACAATGAAATTTTGTGTAAATATGCGTTTATAATAGAAAGGACGAATGAAATATGCATTGGTCAGAAGAATTAGCTGAAAGAATAATACAGAAAAATCCCGACAAGGAGGAGTACGTTTGCGCCGCGGGCGTAAGCCCTTCGGGTTCGGTTCACATCGGAAATTTCCGTGATATAGCGACCTCGCTTTTCGTGGTAAAGGCACTTGAAAAGAAGGGCAAGAAGGCTCGTCTTCTCATTTCGTGGGACGAGTTTGACCGTTGCCGTAAGATCCCCGCAAACGTTCAGGCGGTGGTAGGCGATACCTACGATAAGTACATCGGTTGCTCCTACGTTGACATTCCCGACCCTTGGGGCTGTCACGAAAACTATGCAAAGCACTTTGAGGATGAGTTCCTTCGCGGAATCGCCCCCTTCGGCATCAAGCTTGATTGCAGATATCAGGCTGAGATGTACCGCTCGGGCAAGTACAGAGATAATCTTATCGAGGCTCTCCGCAAGAGAGGCGAGATATTTGAAATACTTGACTCCTTCAAGACCAAGGATATGACAAAGTCTGAGGAGGAAAGACGCGCTCAGCACGACGCAGATAAGGCAGATTATTATCCCGTAAGCATTTTCTGTCCCGAGTGCCGCACCGACTTTACAAAGATTACCTCTATAAACGAGGATTGCACCGAGGCAGAGTTTACCTGCCGTTGCGGTCACCACGGCAAGTTCAACTTCCTTGAAAACTTCGATTGCAAGCTTGGCTGGAAGGTCGACTGGGCAATGAGATGGATGTACGAGGGCGTTGATTTTGAGCCCGGCGGAAAGGACCATTCCGCGCCTACCGGCTCTTACAACAACTCCAAGGTCATCGCAAAGAAAATATACAACCACGAGGCTCCTATCTATCAGGGCTACGAGTTTATCGGTATCAAGGGCGTTGCGGGCAAGATGTCCTCGTCCTCGGGTCTTAATATGACTCCCGAAACTCTTCTTAAGCTCTACCAGCCCGAGATCATCCTCTGGCTCTACTCAAAGACCGAGCCCGTAAAGGCGTTTGACTTTTGCTTCGACGACGGAATCCTTCGTCAGTATTTTGAGTTTGACAAGATGTATAATGAATACGTATCGGGCAACGCAAGCGAGTACAATGCGTCGGTTATGTATAACTGCATGATTGAGGGCAGAAAGCTTGAGACCGTTCCTATGGGACTTCTCGTTCAGCTCGGCTCTATCGTTGACTTCAACGTTCCCATGCTTGAGACCGTATTTGAAAAGATCGGTACTCCCTATAAGTACGAGCAGTTTGCCGACAGACTTGACAGAGCAAAGTTCTGGCTTGAGGTATGCGCTCCCGATCAGGTGAACAAGCTTCGCGCTACCCGAAACTTTGAGGTATGGGGCGAGCTTGACGAAAAGGAGAAGCAGGAGATAGCAGAGCTTCACAATTACATTGCTAACGCAAGCTATACTCTTGACGACCTTAACGCAGAGCTTTATGCTATCCCCAAGAGAGTTTACAGCGACGTGACCGACCAGAAGGAGCTTAAGGCTATCCAGGGCAAGTTCTTCAAGACCGTTTATAAGCTTCTTATCGACAAGGAGCAGGGCCCCAGACTTTATCTCTTCCTTTACGCGATAGAGAAGGAAAGATACGTAGGACTTCTTGATTTCTCCTATGCCGAGACCGACGAGGAGAGGGCGACCAACAAGGCGGCAGAGGAAGCGGCGAATCCCGTAGTTGAGGAAAGAGTATACGGCGAGCCCGATCCCGTTGAGCCTATCAAGGAGGAGTACGCGACTATCGACGACTTCGCAAAGCTCGACCTTCGCGTATGTAAGATAGTTAAGTGTCAGGAGATCAGAAAGTCGCATTCCTGCTACAAGCTCACTCTCTTCGACGGAATTGACGAGAGAGTTATCGTATCGAGCATCAAGCACGATTACAAGGCAGACGAGCTGGTTGGCAGAAAGATCATCGTTATCGCAAACCTTACTCCCACGAGAATTACGGGTGTAAACAGCAACGGTATGCTTCTTGCGGCAAGCAACAATGCTTGCGGCTGTCAGGTCATCTTCGTTGACGACTCGGTTCCCGAGGGAACGGCTATACACTAATTTAAAGTTAAAGCGACCTGTCCTGACAGGTCGCTTTGCTATAAGAGGAGGCATTATGTTCGTAAAATCTACCCTCTTGCGCACTCCGCATGCTTTCGCAACAAGAAACGAGGGAATCAGTACCAACGAGCACACAAAATCGCTTAATCTTGCCTTCGGACGAGGTGACGAGCGTGAAACAGTGCTTGAAAACCTTAAAATCTTTGCCGATGAGGTCGGGTTTAAGCCCGAGCAGGTAATTTCTTTGCCGCAGATACACTCCGACATCATTTACAAGGTCGGAGAAGATAATCGCGGCGAAGGATATTTCAAGACCAAGGATATCCGAAAGGGTGACGGCTATATTACGGACAAAAAGGGTGTTGTTCTTGGGATCAAGACCGCAGACTGCGTGCCGATACTCTTTGAGGCTGAAAAGGACGGCGAGGTAGTCGCGGTCGGCGCGGTGCATGCAGGTTGGAGAGGCTCGGTTGCTAAAATCGCGCAAAAATGCGTCGATATGATCTGCCGAGAGTACGACGTCAAGCCTGAAAACATAAGGGTCGCGATAGGCCCTTGTATTCACAAGTGCTGTTACGAGGTCGGCGAGGACTTTTTGCAGTCTGTTTCAGAGGCGCTCGGCCGCGAGGTTGCCGAGAAATTCGTTATCCGCGACGGCGGCAGACTTGTCTGCGACCTTGTCGCGCTAAACAGATGCCTGTTGATTAATTGCGGAATTTCACCCGAAAATATTGACGTGATCGACGAATGCACCTGCTGCAATCCCGATAAATACTTTTCGCACCGCTATTCAAAGGGGCATCGCGGCACGATGCTAAACGTGATTTATATGAAATAAACCAGAAAACTCCCCGCTCATGCGGGGAGCTTCTCTTTATTCGCCTAAGTCTTCAAGCTCCTCGTATATTTCAAGGAGTCTTTCCTCAAGGCTTGTCTTTTTCTCGTCAAGCTCGGCGACCTTTTTGTAATCGGTTGCGGCATCTCCCGACATTTCTGCATCGATCTTCTCGATCTCGGCTTCAATATCGTTCATCTCGCGCGTCAATTTTTCTATGCGCGAGGCTTTTTTTCTTGCCTCGGATGCGGCCTGCTTGTTGCGGAGATATTGCTCCTTGCCGCTCTGCGCCGCGGGTGCAGTTGCTTGCTTATCGGCGCTTCTTTCAACGACTCCGAGCTTTTCTATTCTTGCGTTGGTTGCCTCGCGGAACTCGGTATAAGCCTCGCCGTCGCGTGTCACGCGATAGTCAAACATATCCGAATCAATATATCCCTCGGGCTTTATTTCAATTATGCGGTTTGCCAGCTTTTCAACGAAATATCTGTCGTGCGATACCGCGATTATAGTGCCGTCGAAGTCCTCAAGAGCGGCTTCAAGCGCTTCGCGCGAGTCAATATCAAGGTGGTTTGTCGGCTCGTCAAGAACGAGCAAATTCATATGGGAAAGGATCAGCTTTGAGAGCGTAAGTCGCGCGCGCTCACCTCCAGACAACATTCCGACGGTCTTGAAAACGTCCTCGCCAAAGAATTTGAACCACGCAAGCGTCGAGCGTATCTGCTTTTCGGGCAGAGTTGGATACGCGTCCCAAAGCTCGTCGATAACCGTCTTTTTAGGATCGAGATTCTGGTTTTCCTGATCGTAATAGCCTATCTCGACGTTGTATCCAAGCTCAAGCGAGCCGCAGGTGGGCGTCAGCTTGTCCATTATAAGCTTTATAAGCGTTGATTTCCCGCAACCGTTTTTGCCAATGATAAGCAAACGGTCATTCTTTTTGACAAGGAAGCCAAGATCCTCAAAAAGCTTCTTTTCGCCAAAGCTCATGGTGAGATTTTTTACGGTCAAGACCTCGTTGCCGCTTGCAACAGAGGATGTGAATTTGAGTCTGATCGCTCTTTCTTCGCTCTCGGGTGCTTCAAGTCTTTCTATTTTGTCAAGCAGCTTCTGTCGCGACTCGGCGGCGATAATGTTTCGCTCTCTGTTCCAGCGTCTTTGCTGCTCGATATACGCCTCCTGGCGCGCTATTTCCTTTTGCTGATTTCTGTAATGCTTTTCGTATATCTCACGGTCAATTTTTCTCTGCTCCATGCTGCGCGTGTAGTTGCCGTTGTAGAGCTTTGCACGGTGCCGTTCGATCGAAAGAGTTTTGTTCGTCACCTTATCAAGAAAATATCGGTCGTGCGAGATAACCATGACGCACTTTTTGTACTGGATAAGAAAATTTTCAAGCCACGAGAGCGTTTCTATATCAAGGTGGTTTGTCGGCTCGTCGAGCAAGAGGATGTCGGGCTCGCGGCAGAGCTGGATCGCAAGTGACAATCGCGTTCTCTGACCTCCCGAGAGGAGCGATACGCTCTTATCCATTGCCTCGTCGTCAAAGCCGAGCTTTTGCAATATCGAGCGACATCTTCCGCGGAATTCAAGTCCGCCTTCACGAATAAATTTTTCGTGGAGAGCCGAGTATTCGGCGGTGTACGACGCGTGCAAAGGATTATTCTCGTCACCGAGCTTTTTTTCAAGGAAGCTAAGTCTTTCCTCATCGGCAAGCAGGGCAGGGAAGGCGTTATACATATGCGAGATCGCGCTGTCGCCCTCGTCGCGCACGAGTCCGTCGTCACCGTCGGCAAACGCGCCGTACTGTGAAAGAATGCCGACAGTCTTTCCCTTTGCGATAAAGACCTCGCCATCGGTGGCATCGTATTCGCCGGTTATTAACTTGAAAAGTGAAGTTTTGCCACTTCCGTTTGAGCCGATGATACCGAGCTTGTCGTTCTCTTCAAGAGAAAACGATACTTTATCGAGTATTACCGTCGTGCCAAAGGAAAGGCAAAGGTCGTTTATGCTTATTGCGGTCATTTTATATCCTTATCTGCAAGCGAGGTCGTTGTAATATTGACAATTTCTGCATCTTGCGGTATAATCATATTGCTTATTTCTATAATTCTATCATCATATCGCTTTTTTGTCAATGGCGCAAGAGAAATTGAGATCGTATACCGCAGAAAGGATAAAAAATGAAGATTACGGTAGTTGGATGCGGCAGATGGGGATCGCTTATCACCTGGTATCTTGCCGAAAAAAAGAATTTTGAGGTCACGCTCTACGGTCGGGAAGGCTCGGCGACGATGCAACGCTTTATCCGAGAGGGGAGAAACGATCTTTTAACGTTACCCGGTTCAGTCGTCTTATCAACCGACCCGTCCTGCGTATCGGATGCCGAGGTGATCGTAATTTCAATAAACTCACAGGGGCTTGCTGCGTTTATGGAAAGCATCAGACCTTTCAAGCTAACGAACAAGATATTCGTGCTTTGTATGAAGGGACTTGAGGTCGGAAGCGGCCGCCGTCTTTCAGAGGTCGTACGCTCAGCAACGGATGCTTCAAACAGGATCGCAGTCTGGCTCGGTCCCGGTCACGTTCAGGAATTTTACGCGGGCATCCCAAACTGTATGGTTATTGACAGCGAGCACGACGATGTGAAAAAAATGCTCGTCGATAGCTTTTCAAGTGATCTTATACGTTTTTATTACGGCGATGACCTTATCGGAAACGAAATAGGCGCGGCGGCGAAGAACGTTATCGGAATAGCGGCGGGAATGCTGGACGGATTTGGACTTTCAACGCTCAAGGGGGCGCTTATGTCGAGAGGGTGTAGGGAGATAGCCCGACTTATCGTTAAGATGGGAGGATCGGAGCTTTCGGCATACGGACTTTGCCATCTCGGAGACTACGAGGCAACCGTCTTTTCAAAATTCAGCCACAACCGCGCGTTTGGTGAAAAGCTCGTTAAAGGTGAGAGCTTTGATAAGCTGGCGGAGGGATATTATACCGTACAAGCAATAGTCGATCTCGGCAAAAGGTACGGAGTTGACCTTCCCATCTGCCGCTGCGTATACGAGATCGTACACGAGGGTATCGACGCTCGCCTGGCATTCTCCGGCCTATTTGAAAGAAGCATCAAAACCGAATTTTATACGTGAAAAAGCGGACGGAAAATTCCGTCCGCTTTTATGTGATATCTAAAGCGTTTTCGCAGGTGTTTTCTTTACGCGCGCCGTATCAGACCATGTTTTTTCTTTTTCGCAGAAATATTCCGGCGGCAATCGCAATAATCGTAGCAACCCCGTATACCGCGCCAACGGTTGAGGTGCAGCCTCCGAGCAAGCCCTGCGGTGCGGAAACGGACGCTTGATTTGACTCGCTCGCAGCCTCGATCTGCTCGGTCGAGATCTCGGTTATACTCTCGGTGGAGTTTTCGGTTGTGTTTTCGGTTGTGTGTACGGTCGTAGAAACGCTTTCGGTCGTCACTTCCTCGCTTTCCGCCGTGTTTGTTTCGGTAACATCCTCGGGCGGCTTTGTGTCGTCGTAGATCGCGCAAAGCTCAAGGCTGTCCTCAAGAACAACTGTATCGCCCGGAGCGATCATTTCGTCGGTACCGTTTATCAACCAACCGACAAACGATGCCGAGCTTCGCTCGGGTATCTCGCTTGTGATAACGACTTCAGCACCCCGCTCGGCATACTGATTTGAATAGAGCTTTTTGCCGGAGCTATTGAGATATGAGATCGAGCGTATATTATTTTTTGCCGTCATTTGCTTGATATTTTCGGCTTTTACGCAGCCGCCGTTAATATATAGTGCGTTATTTTCAACTCTCTCGACCTCAAATATACTGAAGGCGTCAATTTTGCCGATCTCGGCGGTATAGCTATTGTCGGAGTAAATACTTATATCCGCGGTTGCGATATATTTGCCGACACCAAACGTCTTGCCTGAGTAGTCAAGCTCGCCTATGCCCTCGGCACTCGTATATTTTGGAGTGGCATATCCAACTATGTATGAGCTTGAAAGCGAGTAGGATTTAAGAGCCACGTAGTTTCCGTTAGTCGAAAACTCGCTTCCGTTTGAAGTGTTGCCCTCTATCGTGTAGACGGTATCACCCTCGCAGTAAAGCACGAGCCCCATATGAGTTGAGGTGACGGCGCTGTCCGCCTCCTTGAAAAAAACGATATCCGCGCTCTTCGGTATATATCCCTCTTTTTCGTTGTAAATACCGACATCCTTACAGGCGGCAAGCCAACGTCGGCAGCTTACCTCGGCGGCGGCGCTTGCTTCCTTGCTGACCTCTGCCTGTCTTAAGCACCAGTTTACAAAGGAGGCGCACCAATAGTATCCGTAGCTTATACCGTTGCCCTGATTGTTGTCAAGCTTTCCGTAAAGCACGTTGTATTCAACGTAGTCGCGGTCACCGTCTATTGAAAGACCGTCGCGCCCCGCGTCGTCGTTGCCCTCGTGGTAGCCGAGCTGGGAAAGCGCGATTGCAAGAGTATCTCTCGCGCCGTCGCCAACGAGGTCAACCTCTCTGAAATTTTCGTAGTATCTGCCGCCCTTGTAGTCTGCCGACACATTGTAGGTCGGCGACGCGGCGTGCGCGCAGAGAATAGCCGAGGAAATCACCGCCGCGCAACAAAGCATTGCAGCAATGATTTTTATATATTTGCGAGCTTTATTCGTCATTTTCGCTCCTTTCGGAAAAGTTTGGCGTAAGCGTTCTTTTCCAATATTTGCTATATGGATTATATCATACAATATTTACCGTGTCAAGAAAATAATGGAAGATATGCACGCTCTCCAAAATCAACCATCGGTTTATTGACAAAATCTGACTTGGGGCTTATAATGGTAATATCGGCAAAGCGATAAAGACCGCGCCGCGCCGAAATTTTAAGGAAAAGGAGGCGGATTGAATGATTTATTTAAGCTATGGATACTGCAAACTCGCCTCGGAGCAGGTCTTGGAATAATTGACCGATATTGCGGTCACTATCCATGCTCTTTGCGGCGATTTATCCCGAAAAAAATCGGCGGAGCTTTTGCAGAGCTTCGTCGGTGCGAATTGCTGTAAGGAGTTAGCAGATGATAGATACAAACAACTTGGGCAGGAAGATCGCTTGTGCCCGAAAACACTCCGGACTGACGCAGAGTGATCTCGCGTCACGGGTAGGAGTGACTGCGCAAGCTGTCTCCAAATGGGAAAGAGGTAACGCCTGTCCCGACATTGCCATTCTCGATGAAATTGCCGACGCCCTTGGCATTTCGCTCTCTGAGCTTCTCGGGGTGGACTGAGGCTTGCATGCCCACAGTGGCAAAACGCGCGACGCAGCCTGAATAAAAGACTGTCGAAATGAAGTGAACTAAAGGGGGTTCACTTCAAAATCGGCGGTCTTTTTTTCTTTTGTTATTGATTTTTCAAATTATATATGATATACTGTATTTGTAAAAGTATGTTCTCTTATATGGAGGTGGCGTTATGCCAAGGGTTTACGATAAATTTTGCGCACTTGAGAGCAAAAATATTGATCCTCGCACAAGAAGATATCTTACTCCCAAAAGAATAGTTTACTCCAAAGGACTTGTTTCCGGCGCTGATATATTACTTAGTGAGAGATCAAATCAGATCTCACTTTTCGGGCTTGAGAGATGTGTACTTGAAAACAAGGTGGGACAGGCTCACGCGGCAATTTTAGTAGATTTTGGCATCGAGTTTTCAGGAAGCCTTCGCATTATGGCGTGGCAGGTAAGAGGATATAAGGCAGAAAGCGCCAGACTTCTTGTCCGCTTTGGAGAAAGCGTTAGCGAAGCAATGACCCCCATTGGCGAGAAGAACGCGACTAACGATCACGCAAACCGCGAGATGATACTTGAGATAAATCAGCTCTCGGCAAACGAAACCAACGAATCGGGATTTCGATTTGCATATGTTGAGCTTCTCGATGACGACGGCTCGGTATTTTTAAAGTCGATTCAAGGAGTTTTTGCCTTCCGCGATATCGAATACAAGGGAAGCTTTCAGTGCAGCGATCCTTTGCTTAATAAAATCTGGAACACCTCAGCCTACACGGTTCACCTTTGCATGCAGGAATACCTTTGGGATGGAATAAAGCGCGACAGGCTTGTCTGGATCGGAGATATGCACCCCGAGGTGCTGACTATCCTTGCCGCGTTCGGCGATCAGCAGATCATTCGCGATTCGCTCGACCTCGTCCGTGACGAAAATCCCAAAGACCTTTTTCTCAACGGCACGGCGGCGTATTCAATCTGGTGGATATTGATCCAGGAGATGCTCTATCGCACAACGGGCGACCTTGACTATCTTGAGGAGCAGAAAATATATCTTACCGACCTGATGAAAAGGCTTATCTCACTCGTTGACGAGAAGGGAAAAGAGCAGATCACCGGCTGGAGATTCCTTGATTGGCACAACGAAAATAATCCCGACGCGAAGCACGCGGGACTGCAGGGATTGATGAAATTAGGACTTGATACGGGTGCAAGTCTTTTGGCGACACTTGGTGACGGCGAGCTTGCCGCAGAGTGTAAGGCAATAGCTGACAGAATGAAAAACTATGTTCCCGACCATCAGAATTCAAAGCAGGTCGCTGCGCTTCTTGCTCTCTCGGGACTTGAGGACGCGAAAAAGATGAACGACGAGGTCATATCTTGCGGCGGCGCGCACGGATATTCAACCTTCTTTGGCTACTATATCCTTGCTGCAAAGGCTAAGGCAGGCGATTTTGTCGGTGCGCTTGACGATATCAGAGAATATTGGGGCGCGATGCTTAAAATGGGAGCTACGACCTTCTGGGAGGATTTCGACCTTGACTGGCTTGATGATTCGGCACCGATTGACGAGATCGTACCCGAGGGCAAGAACGACATTCACGGAGATTTTGGCAAGCACTGCTACACACAGCTTCGCCACTCGCTATGTCACGGCTGGTCAAGCGGGCCTTGTCCCTATCTTTCACATTTCGTGCTCGGCGTTCGTCCGATATCACACGACACTTACATAATAGACCCTGAGCTTTCAGGTCTTGATTGGGCGCGCGGAAGCTATCCGACTGCGTACGGTAATATCGAGATCGAGCTTAAAAAAACGAGCGAAGGAACTGCAATAAAGCTCTCCGCACCCAAGGAGATTAAAATAGTGAGGTAAAAATGAACGTTATTATTGTTGGAAACGGCTCGGTCGGTGAAAATCTCATCGACTTTATATCGCAGGAGGGACACAGCGTCACGGTTATTGACGAGGACTCTGCGGAGGTTACCAAGGTAGTTAATAAATACGACGTTTTCGGCGTTTGCGGCAACGGCGCGTCGGTAAGCGTACAAAAGGAAGCGGGAGCGCAAAACTGCGACGTTATCATCGCGGTTACTCCCGGTGACGAGCTTAATCTGCTCTCCTGCATGATCGCAAAGCAGCTTGGCGCAAAGCATACTATTGCCCGCGTAAGAGATCCGAGATACCTAAAGCAGACCGGCTTTATGAGCAGCTATCTCGGCATTGATATGATAGTTAATCCCGACTTTGAGGCGGCTCGTGAGACTGCCCGTCTTATTCGCTTTCCCGCGGCGATAAAGCTTGAAAAATTTGCGCAGGGACAGGTTGAGATGGTCGAGATACATATAGGCAAAAATCACCCCCTGTGTGACCTGCCTATAATAGATTTCAAGAGCAAATGCAACACCAACGCCCTTATATGTATGGCGGAGAGAGGCGACGAGGTCATAATTCCCGGAGGCGATTTCGTTATCCGCGAGGGCGACAGCATATTTATAACCGCGTCAAGAAAGGATATTACCGATCTTTTTGTTCGAATAGGACTTATCGGAAAGCAGATAAAGGACGTAATGATCATAGGCAGTGACCGAATCTCGCGCTATCTTGCTCCCGCGCTTCTCGGCGACGGCTTCAGAGTAAAGATGATCGAGCAGAACGCAGCTGTCTGCGAGGAGCTTGCCGAGCTTTTCCCGAAGGCAACCGTTATTTGCGGAAACGCAAGCGACCCCGACGTGCTTGACGACGAGGGCATAGACGGTACAGGCGCATGCGTAGTCACAACTCCAAACGACCAGACCAATCTGCTTATCTCGATGTTTGCAAGCACGAGAAAGGTTGATAAGATAATCACAAAAATAACCTCTCCCACACTTGCCAAGCTTTCGGACTCGGCGGGTGTAGGTTCTAACGTAACTCCTCATCTTTTGTCCTCGGCAAAGGTGCTTCGCTATCTTCGCGGTCTTGCCAACAAGGGTGAGAAGGGATACAAGAGCGAGATCAGAACGCTTTATAAGCTTGCGGACGGCAAGGTCGAGGCGCTTGAATTCGACGTTGCGGACGATTTTGAGTTTACGGGCATTGCGCTTCGAGATCTTAATCCAAAGCTCAAGAAAAATATACTTATCGGCGCAATTATCCGCGAGGGCGCGGTCATATACCCCCACGGTAACACTACGCTTGAATTCAGCGACAGAGTGGTAGTTATCACGAAGGTAACAAATCTTTGTGACCTTGGCGATATAATCGCATGATGCGGAGGCATATATGAATTACAAAATGCTGCGCTACATAACCGGACAGCTGCTTATAGTAGAATGTCTGCTTATGTTTTTGTCACTTATAGTTTCGCTCGTTTACGGTGAATTTGCCAACCTTGAGGCATTTATAATTCCAATGGCGGCGATGCTTATTATAGGGTTGCTTTTCTCATTGAAAAAACCCGAAAACAAGACCTTGAAGGTCAAGGACGGCTTCGTGATCGTCGGTCTTTCGTGGATAGTTTTGTCATTTTTCGGTTGCTTGCCCTTCGTTATCTCGGGGCTTATACCCAATTTCATCGATGCCTTCTTTGAAACGGTGTCGGGCTTTACCACGACCGGCTCAAGCGTGCTTTCCGCATCTGATTTTGATAAGCTCTGGGCTCCCGCGTCTGCGGAGCTTGGTATGAGAGGAGTCTTTTTCTGGCGAAGCTTTACCAACTGGATCGGCGGTATGGGTGTGCTTGTATTCGTGCTGGCAATAATGCCTCAGCAGGATATGAAGTCATCACGCCTTGTTCACGTAATGAGAGCCGAAATGCCCGGACCTAAGGTTGATAAAATAGTTGCGACGGTCAGAAAGACCGCGGCGATAATGTACGCTATATACGTCGTTATGACGGCGGCGCAGGTAGTTCTCCTTCTTTTTGGCGGAATGGACCTTTACGAGTCACTTTGCACCTCGTTTTCAACCGCAGGCACGGGAGGATTTGCCGTTTGGTCGGATAGTATGGTAAGCTTTGGAGGAACGGTTGCTCACCCGAATTTCTGTATTTGGGTAATCGGCATATTTATGTTCCTTTTCAGCATCAACTTCAACCTTTATTTCCTGGTTCTTACGGGCAAGATCGCAGCGGCGCTCTTTTCTGAGGAGCTTCGCTGGTTTGTCGGTATCGTATTGGCGTCAACGGCGATAGTAACCGCAAATCTTTATTCTGTTTACGGCAACATTTCGGATTCCGTACGTCAGGCCTTCTTTCAGGTATCAACGGTCATTTCAACGACGGGCTTTGCGACCGATGATTTCAATCTGTGGCCTAACATATCAAAAACCCTGCTCTTGATACTGATGTTTATCGGCGCGTGTGCCGGCTCGACCGGTGGCGGAATAAAGGTCAGCCGTCTTATAATTGCCGTAAAGGGTACCTGGGCGGAGATAAGAAGAATGGTTCGTCCCCGCGAGATAAAAAAGGTGTTTTTTGAGAAAAAGGCGGTTGAGGGCGACACGGTGAAGGGAACCTTTGCCTATATAGTGGCGTACTGCTTTATCTTCTTTGCATCCTTCCTCTTTATATCCTTGATCGACGGACAAAATATTGAAACATCGTTTTCTTCCGTGGCGGCGTGCATTAACAATATCGGCCCCGGTCTTGGTGAGGTAGGCCCCGCAAGCAACTACGCGTTTTATTCTCCTATTTCAAAGATAGTGCTTTCTCTTGATATGCTTCTCGGCAGACTTGAGATATTCCCCTTGATATTCCTCTTCTCGCCGTCGGTATGGCGCGAAAAATAAAAACGGAGCGAATCGCTCCGAAAAACAACAACGGAGCGTGTTTATAAATGAATAATTCACCGAAATTTATAGTCTTTGAGGGCATTGACGGCGCGGGCAAGACCACGCAGATAAAGCGCCTTGCCTCACACCTTGAAAATCTGGGTATAAAATGCAATATTACGGCAGAGCCGACGACTTACCCCTCGGGAAAGAAGATACGCGAGGCGCTTTCGGGCAGACTCGCGGTCACTCCGCTTGAAATGGCGGAGATGTTTGCCTCTGACCGAGAGATACATAATGCTCACGAGCATGACGGCATTAATGCCTGTCTTGAAAACGGCGTGACGGTTATCAGCGACAGATATTACTACTCATCGCTTGCCTATCAGGGCGCGGCACTCGGATACGACATTGTGGCAAGGCTTAATCTCGACAACGTAAGCATCCGCCGTCCCGACCTTTGCGTATTTCTTGACCTCACACCCGAGAGAAGTCTTGAGAGGATCGGCGCTCGCGCCGACGTCCCGACCGAGATATACGAAAACCGCGAATATCTTGAAAAAACCCGAAAAATGTTTTTTGACACCTTCGAGCGTTTGAAGGCGCGCGGAGAGAACATAATAGTAATTGACGCATACGGTAGCGTCGACGAAGTCGCGGAGAGGATCGCGGATGCCGTTTTGCCGATTTTTGAATGAGTAAAGGACTAAATCTATGAAAAAGCTTAAATACGACCCTCGTTCGATGATTAAAAACATCGGGCTCGTCGTTCTCGGAACGTTTATACTTTCGTTTGGAACGTCAATATTTCTTTTGCCGTTCAATCTCGTAACGGGCGGCATTCCGGGTATTTCACTTGTAATCAGCAACATCATCTCGGTAGAATGGCTGACGGTGGATATTCTGGTCACAATATTGACCTGGTCGCTCTTTTTGATCGGATTTATTGTGCTTGGTAAATCCTTTGCCGCAAAGACGCTTATATCCACTATCGTTTATCCTATCGGAGTATCGTTATTTATGCGTCTTACATCACCCGATATTCTTAACGGGTTCTTTGATCTTTCAAGCCACGCGCATCCCGCACTCGCCCTTATGATCGCGGCGGTATCAAGCGGAATTTGCGTTGGCGTTGGTTGCGCCTTGTCATTTCTCGGCGGCGGCTCAACGGGCGGAGTAGACGTTATTGCGTTTCTGATATGTAAAATATTCAAGCGTCTTAAGCACTCAACCGTTATGTTCTTCATCGACGCAACGATAATTATCCTTGGTATGTTCGCCATCGGCGATTTCGTGCTGTCGCTCCTCGGTATAGTTTCGGCGTTCATTGCGGCGTATATGATCGACAAGGTATTCATTGGAAGGACGAAATCGTTTATTGCGCAGATAATTTCAGACGAATACCCAAGCATTAATAAAGAGATACTTGAGAAGGTCGACCGCGGCTCTACGATAATCGATATTACCGGAGGATACTCCGGCGAGAGCAAGAAAATGCTTATGGTATCGTTCACGGTTAACCAATACGCCGAAATAATAAACATCATAAACAAGCATGATAAATCCGCTTTCGTGACGATACACAGAGCGCACGAAATAAACGGTGAGGGCTGGACAAGATAAGGGAACAATAAAAATATATAAAAATTTACCAAAAACTGTTGACAAATTGTCAGAGAATATGGTATATTCGTAATATAATGGAATAAAGTCGCAAAACGGCGGCAAGCCCCCCCTATGCTTTTCCGAAAGAACTTGCAAACTTTTAGCTTTATCTCCACAGCATATCCATGAAATTTGAGTCAGGCAAGCGATTCGCCGCTCACATTTCAAATTCACCGTTGGATCGCAACATTTTAATTCAGGGAACTAATTATCAAGGTTTCCAAGTGAGAAAGGGAGCACTTAACATGAAGACAATGAAATTCAGGCTTTTAGTTGTCCTTTTGGTTACTGTACTTGTGTCCACTTCGATTCCCGCGACCGCTTTCGTAAGCAATCACGGGCAGACCGTCGACGCGGCTGCAAGCGCTATTACAGTTGACGAAACCAAAACACAGACTGTCGCAAACCAGGCACAGCCCCAGTCCTCTGACGACAATTCGGAATTTATTGAAACATCGAACGAGTTGGCAGGCACGGTACAGGCGTATTTTGAAAACAGCGATTGGCATAAGTACATCGTGGATAACTCCAACATGTCGCTCAAATATACTGTTTCAAAGGACCAGCCTCAGTATCTTGACTATATTCAAAATAGCCAGAAACAATCGTACATAGAGAATACTATGGACGTCTTCGTAAGAATGACCGACGGACAGACCGTTTACGCATCCACGTCCTCCGAGAACGCGATAGTAAACATGTACCGTCACGGCTACTATTACGACGAGGTCAGATTTGAAGGTCAGAACTTTGCCGAAGAGGTCGCAAATCTTCAAGAAACGGCTCTTGATATCTACTCTCAAAGCACTAAAAATAATGTTAAGGTCACAACGAACTCTACCGGTGGATTTTTTGGCATTGGCGGTACTAAGACCAGTATTACCCTTAAAGTAACGGAAGCGTCCGACCCGTACGTAGAATTCAGTAAATCATTGTCTGTTGCTACGTCGCATAACTACGTGTATATAACGATGACCTCCACAAATGTAAGTGCCGGAGCCGTTTACGTGAAGATCGACGGTGGAGAATATAAATCAATCGGATTTAACATATTCCCCGATGGCGTTGAACACACCTATAAGATCGACCTTACAAAGATCAGCGGATATACTGACGGCTCAAATTTAACGGCTTTCAGACTTGACATTGATAAATATGAGCTTAACGATACCGTCGACATCAAGAGTATCAAGTTCGTCAACGGCGTAGAAGGCGGAATAAAGAATCTTTACCTTGCAAACATTTTCCACGTTTACTCTGACAAGCTTCACTATGAGATGCAGCTTGCGGCAAGTGAAGCTGTAAATAATATTGAAGAAATCGGCGTTAAGACTGAGATTCCTACCGCTAACGTTGCAAAGATCATCGTTGCAGACAAAAACGATGAACACAACACTATCGACGGTGTTGACTGGAATAGCGTTACATACGTAGGCTTTGATATAACTAACGCAGGTGTATTCGGTATTATCCTTCCTATTGATAAAACGACCGGAAAGCTGAACGTTACCGTAGAGAACGGAAATTACGTTATAGTTTACTCTCGTACTCCTTTTAACAACCAGATACTTCCCGGAAGCGGCTCAGCTGACCAAAATGAGCCCGGAGTCGGCAACGTAAACGACTTCTATATGGGTTACCGTATTCACACCGATGAAACCCACGACTTCACCGAGCTTAAGCGTCAGGCTAAAATTGAAAGATCCCCCCTTGATGAAAGTCAGATTGTTATTGACTACGCAAACTCTGATGATGCAGCCTTCCTCGGATACGATGGAGTACGCGGATCGTACATGTTTAAGCTTGTAGATAATACCTACAGAATGTACGATAACTTCCGCAACAAGCACTTTGCGCTGAACTTTACCATTAATAACGGCGACGGTCGTCTTGCTTACTTTGTTGTAGGCACCGACAACTCGCTTCTTGAATGCTCGGTTGTTCTGGATGAAAATCTTATGCTTCTTCCCGTGCCGATCGAGGTCGGAAAGAACTTCTGCGGCGACGGCGATGAAAACATCTTTGACAAGCTTGATATCGGATACAGTGAAGCGATCCTGCCTATAATCGCCGATGCCGAAGCGAGAGAATATACCGTTCTTCATCTTTACGAGAACTGGGGAGATTTCCAGCTCAAGCAGATCTCCTTCATTGAGTATACTACTGCGTATTACCACCTCTCAACCGGTACGGTTGAGTCTAACTGCCTTGTTCCTTGGGGTTGGACTAACAACCGTGCGATACCCGGTTTTATGCCTGACCACAGAGGTATGTCGGGTACAGAATGGCCCGGAAGCAGAACTCACCAGCAAGCAGGAAGCCATTCCTTCTTCAGATACAGTGATTCGTACTATGAAGAGCTGAAAAACCAGGTTATTGACTCTTACGGACCTACTTACGTAGATTACATTTCCGAATATCTTACTGTTGATGAAAAGATCAAGACCACACGCCGTCACCTTGAATACAGCGATCTTGATGAAAACAGAACCTACTACATGTTCGAATATGAAGCACTTCAGAGTGTTACTCTCTCTAAGGAAAACCTTCAGTTCTACAGTGTAGCAACTAATGATATTGATGATCCCTACAAGCAGTTCGGATATCTTAACAGTAGTAACGTTTCTCAGACAAACACTTTTGCAAATATTGGCGCAGGCGTTACAAAATATTATACCCTCGGCTCAAACAAGCCTTATTTCTCAATCTTTGATCGTGACTCTGTTAACTACGCAAACGTTTCCTTGATAATTGACAGCTGTAGCGTTATAAGAAGCAACGGTACAACGGAAAACATTCAGCTTGCGATCAGATGCAGCGACGGCAGAATTTCTCTTACTCTTAATGCAGATACCCTTACACTTAACACGGGCGACAAGATCACCCTTAACGCAATTCTTCTTCCTTGGGGATCTGAGGAATCGGATTATAGCGGAACCACATACGCTCCCGACCAGAACGTTCGCGACGTGCGTGAAAACACACTTCTTAATCCCGTCAGAATCGCGTCAGTTGAGAACTGTACCGTAACTGAAAATCACTTCATGTATAAGCTTCAGACCACCAACGGTGAGTCTGCTACATTCTCAATTTCGGGCGGCAATAAGAACACCACAGAGATTCCTTACCGTGAAGGATATCACACCGTACCCGTAAGAATTTACGGATTTGAAAAGCTCTCCGTACCGGTAGTTTATGAAAAGAAAAACGGCGAATGGGTAAAGCATGACATCTCGTCTGCAGATAATCTTGACGGACTTGGCTACGGCGCATACTATGACGGCTATAACGTATATTATGAGGAAGACGGTACGTACTCGTATTCGTTCGTAATCGACGTAACAGACGCACAGGCGCGTGAATTCAAGATCGAGCTTGTTGAAAACTTCACCGGTTTTGAAAAGATCAAGGGCGAGGATCTCTCAGTCGTCTATGAAGAACCGATGAACGTATTCGTTGATTACCAGGATTTCGGCGGCGCACTTTGGAAGGAATGGTTTGGACGAGTTTCCACTAACTACGAGGATGACGGATCAGGATACATTTCTCTTTATCCTCTCCATACCGGCGGCGAGTCGGTTATAAGTGAGCTCGTTGTGAACAACGAGAGAAATGTAACCGGACAGTATATGGTGCTCAAGTACAGACTGCCTCTTGATAACGCTAACAACGATGAGATGCTGTTCCAGTTCTTCCTCAGCACTCAGCACTCTGTCAAGGATATAAAAGACCCTGCTGATAAGCTTAATTTTGACAGTTCAATACTCGAAGCTGACGGCGAATGGCATACTTTGATCGTTGATCTTGCAAGCTACACAGACAAATGGAGCTTTGCTGCAGATTCTGACGGTCAGCACAGAGTTCAGTACGTCAGATTTGACCCCTTCAACGGAATTGCAGACACCAACAAGGAGTTCAAGGATCAAGTTGACATCGCATATTTCGCACTTCATGACGATCTCAGTGAGATTTGCACGTTTGATGAGAATGTGGATAATTTCACGATAGTATTGAATGACACAGCTCACACAGCAACAAAGGTTGTAGATAATAAAGTTGACGCATCTGAGCAGAGTGACGGATCTTACGATTTGACGGTAAGCTGTTCGTGCTGCAGTACGGCATTTGTTGATGAGACAATAATCACTCCTGCAATAGGATATAGCACCGGAGATGTTAACGGTGATAAATGCATCTCTACCATGGACCTTTTCACAATGTTCCTTTACATATCCAATCCGGAGGTTAATGTACTTACAAGTGAATATGCTGCTGACGTTAACCGTGACGGATCTATTGACAACGCAGACGTTTTGTTGATGTTCAAGCACATTTATAGCCCCGTGAAATATCCTCTTGGATAATTCCGGATCAGACTAACAAGCCGCATTTGCGGCATACAAAAAACGGACGACCTCGGTCGTCCGTTTTCGTTATTATCCTTCAAGCTGTCTGCCGAGAAAACCTGCGGCGGTCTGAACGAGCTTGATCTCTACGGGATCGGGCATCGTGTTTTTGTCGGCAGAGCAGAGTGATGCCACGCAACCAACGATGTCGCCCTCGCTTATTATAGGCATGGCACAGCTGACGTAATGGGATGATCCGTCCTTAAGGGGCGACCATTTTTGCTCGTCGTCGCGGTGCGTATAGAGCGAGCGTGATTCAATAATATTCTCAAGCTCGTCGGAAAGTCGCTTCTCGGAGTATTCCTTTTTGGGCACGCCTGCGGAGGCGACCACGCTGTCACGGTCGCAGATCACGACCGAAAGATCGCAGGTCTTGTGGAGCGTTTCGGCATACTGCGCCGCAAACGCAGTCAGCTCGCCGATAGGCGAATACTTCTTAAAAATCACCTCACCGTCGCGGTCGGTAAAAATTTCAAGCGGATCGCCCTCGCGGATTCGCATCGTGCGGCGGATCTCCTTGGGGATGACTACACGTCCAAGGTCGTCTATTCTTCTTACTATTCCTGTTGCTTTCATATATAAATATAAATCTCCTTTTGCTTCAGATTGTGATGTTAGTATTTGTATTTTTTAGGGGATTTATACTTTGATTAATCAACTTTTACGGTTAAATGTTTCGCCTAATTCCAACCGAGTTATTGACAAATATTTTTGAGAATGATATAATGAATTAACATATTTTAAAAACGAGGATAACATGAAAAGATTTTTCAAATTATTGTCTGTGCTGCTTACGGTTATAATTCTCATCACAGCACTTCCCGGCTGTGAAACGGCCAAAGATTCTCAAGAGCAGGGAACCGATGAACCATCTGTATCTACCACTGCAGATCCTACGGAATACATTCCTGCAATCGACAAAACAAACTATGGTGAAGAATTTTATCTTTCAATAATGGGCGACGTTAATCCGCCGGAATATTACTGGCTTGAAGAGAACAAGTCCGATTCAATGAGCGCCGCAGTATACGAAAGACAAGAACGCGTCAGAGCGCATATCGGCGTTGAAATAATCGGTTCGAGAACCGAAACCGTAAAGGGATACATCCAGCCCTTCAAAAGCGCCATAAAAAACAAGGATGACTCCGTTCATCTTCTTATATCACACGTTTTCTACGGTATAGACGGATTTATCACAGGAAATTATATTGTCGATTTTAACGACATCCCCGAAATCGATCTTAACGCCCCATATTGGAACATTGACGTAATGGACGAGATCTCAATCAACGGCAAGCGATTCCTTGGATTCAGTGATTTTAATATTCTATACACGCACGTTCTCAGCTTCAACAAAAATATGCTCTCGAAGTACGAGGATCAGCTCGACGAAAGCATTTATGAGATGGTGGACAACTACCACTGGACCATTGATAAAATGATGTGGTTGGCAAGCCTTGCGTATATTGACACCAACGCAGACGGAAAAACCAACGACGACATATTCGGTCTTGTCGGATATCAAAGCGTACCGTTTATCGGATTTATGCACGCAAGCAATATAAATGTGGTCGAGATGAACGAGCAGGGATCTTACGTCATTTCTGTATATAACGAAAAGAACAAGCAGAGAATGAGTGACCTCGTTGACAAACTCAGTGAGCTCAGCCGCAGTAATTATGCAAACCTGATGGGTGGATATTTTTACAACGGTATGACTACCGATATGGCTCTTATGGAGATATCCAGCACGTTTAAGCTTCCCGAATATCTTAAAAGTGGCGTTGAGTTTGGAGTAGTCCCTTTCCCGATGTATAACGAGGAGCAAAAAGACGTTGGATACCGTTCTCTTCAGTGGGGCGGGTACCTCTGCGTGCCCTCCTATCTTTCCAATGCGCAAATGGTAGGCGAAACAGTAGAGCTTCTTTCTTATTATAGCGAAGAGGTCAACATAGCATTTTATGAAAAGCTTCTCGGCAAGCAGGTAGCAAACGAGCCGAACGACAGAAGAATGCTTGATATAGTATGGGATAGCGTGTGCTCCGACTTCGGACAGACATATTTCTC
Source organism: Clostridia bacterium (assembly GCA_017504625.1). Taxonomy (GTDB): domain Bacteria; phylum Bacillota; class Clostridia; order Oscillospirales; family CAG-272; genus SVTX01. The sequence continues at coordinate 60,395 of JAFVQU010000013.1, forward strand.
CGTAATCGAGAACACCAATTTCGTGTATATGCTTCCCGAAATTACCAAGGTGGGTGCGACCGAAAATCTTGCATCCTACGTTGCAAGATATGAAGGCACCGCAAACAAAAACCTTAAGAAATTTATTGCAAATGTAAAATAGCGATAATAAAGATACTAATATCAAAAAAGCGGAGTGAGTTTCACTCCGCTTTTTTCACGCTTTGGCGTATTTTCAGCACTTTTATTCACCAAAAGTGAAAAATATTACGAAATTTTAAAAAATTTTCAAAAAAAAGTATTGACAAAGCTTGTTTTCTTTGATATAATTGTAAACTGCATTATAATCGCTTAGTTTGCCTATTTTTAGAGCATGCAGCGGTTCGAATTTGACAAAATCCGATAAAACAAAAGAATTTTAAAGGGTTTTGTCCATTCAAAAAGTATTACTTGAATGGAGTGATTGATTTCATGGTCAATGTAAAAGAGCAAAAACTCGGAAAGAATACGAGAATGTCCTTTTCCCGTTCCCGTTTCAATCTGGAATTGCCCAACCTCGTGGAAATCCAGACAAAGTCCTTCGATTGGTTCCTCGAAGAAGGACTCAAGGAAGTGCTGCGCGACGTTTCGCCCATCACTGACTACTCCGGCAACCTCTCGATAGACTTCATTTCTTATTCTATCGATAAGAATGCCGCAAAGTACCCCGTTGAAGAGTGCAAGGAGCGTGACGTTAACTACGCTGCACCTCTTAAGGTAAACGTTCGTCTTACCAACAAGCAGGCAGGCGACGTTAAGTACTCGGATATCTACCTTGGCGACTTCCCGCTTATGACCGATAACGGTACCTTCGTTATCAACGGTGCAGAGAGAGTTATCGTTTCTCAGCTCGTTCGTTCCCCCGGTATGTACTATTCATCCGAGGTTGACAAGACGGGTAAGAAGACCTACGCGGCTCAGATCATCCCTTACAGAGGAGCATGGCTTGAGTACGAAAGTGACGTAAACGGTGTTCTCTACGTGCGTATAGATAAAAACAGAAAGCTTCCTCTTACCCTGTTCGTTCGTGCTCTCGGTCTTACGCACAGAGAGGACATCTTCAAGATGTTCGGTGAGGACGCAAGACTTCTCGCAACTCTTGAAAAGGATGAGAGTGAGAGCCTTGCTGAAGCTAACGGCACAGATCCCGAGGTTGAATCTCTCAAGGAAATATATAAGAAGCTTCGTCCCGGCGAGCCTCCGCTCGTTGAGTCTGCAAAGCAGCTTCTCCACAACTACTTCTTCGATCCCAGAAGATACGACATCATGTCTGTCGGACGTTACAAGTTCGACGCAAAGATGGCTATTCACTCAAGAATCGCTAATCGCAAGGTAGCTGAGGATATCGTAAGCCCTCTTACCGGCGAGGTTCTTTATGAGAAGGGAGCAGTTCTTAACAACGAGATGGCTCTCGTAGTTGAGCGCAATGCCGTAAATGAAGTCGTTATTGAGCTTGATAACGGTGAGACCGTAAGAGTAGTTTCAAATAACACCATCGAGCCTGAGCATATTCTCGGCTTCGATCTTAAGGACTGCGGTGTAAACGAGAGAGCAAGCGTTGCCGTTCTCGTTGACATTATGCAGCAGTGCGGCGGCGACGTTGACGCTATCAAGGAAATGGCTAAGGAAAGAATAGCAGAGCTTTGCCCCAAGCACATCACTAAGGACGATATTTTCGCAACTGTAAGCTATATGCTTAACCTCACTCACGACGTGGGCGTGGTTGACGATATCGACCACCTTGGAAACAGAAGAGTCCGTTCGGTAGGCGAGCAGCTTCAGAACCAGATGCGGATCGGCTTCACCAGAATGGATAAAATAATAAAGGAAAGAATGACCACTCAGGACAACGAGAAGCTCACTCCTCAGGCGCTCATCAACATCCGCCCCGTAGCAACCGCTATCCGCGAGTTCTTCGGATCGAGCCAGCTTTCTCAGTTCATGGACCAGAACAACCCGCTTGCAGAGCTTACTCACAAGCGTCGTCTTTCTGCTCTCGGTCCCGGCGGTCTTTCGCGTGACCGCGCTTCCTTCGACGTCCGTGACGTACACTATACCCATTACGGCCGTATGTGTCCTATCGAAACGCCTGAAGGTCCTAACATCGGTCTTATTTCCTACCTCACCACCTATGCGCGCATCAGCGACTACGGATTTATCGAGGCTCCCTACCGTAAGGTAGTTCACATCCCTGGCGAAAACGGCACAGTTGAGCACAAGGTAACCGATGAGGTCGTTTACATGACCGCTGACGTTGAGGATAAGTACATCGTTGCTCAGGGTAACGAGCCCCTTGACGAAAACGGACACTTTGTCAATAAGAAGGTAACTGCAAGAGACAAGACCGAGATCTTTGAGGTTGACGCGGCAAACGTTGACTTCATGGACGTTTCTCCTAAGATGGTCGTTTCTGTTGCTACCGCGTGTATCCCCTTCCTTGAGAACGACGACAACTCTCGTGCGCTCATGGGATCGAACATGCAGAAGCAGGCAGTTCCGCTCCTTATCACCGATTCGCCTATCGTTGGTACAGGTATGGAGTATAAGGCGGCTGTTGACTCCGGCGTTGTAGTTGTAGCTAAGGCTGCGGGTACTGTTGAGAGAGTTGACGCTAACAATATCACGATACTTGAGGATGACGGACACAAAACCGTTTACTCACTTATCAAGTTCAAGAGAAGCAACCAGTCCAACTGCGTAAACCAGAAGCCTATCGTAAAGAGAGGACAGAGAGTAGAGGCAGGAGAGGTTATTGCCGACGGTCCCGCTACCTATAACGGTGAGATCTCGCTCGGTAAGAACGCGCTTATCGGATTTATGACCTGGGAGGGTTATAACTACGAGGACGCAGTCCTTCTTAACGAAAAGCTCGTAAGAGACGACGTTTACACCTCTATCCACATCGAAGAGTACACGCACGAGGCAAGAGATACCAAGCTCGGCCCGGAAGAGATCACCCGCGAGATCCCCAACGTCGGTGACGACGCATTGAAGGATCTTAACGCAGACGGTATCATCAAGAAGGGAACCGAGGTAAGAGCAGGCGACATTCTCGTAGGTAAGATCACTCCTAAGGGAGAGACCGAGCTTACCGCAGAGGAAAGACTTCTCCGCGCGATCTTCGGTGAGAAGGCAAGGGAAGTAAGAGACACCTCGCTCCGCGTTCCTCACGGTGAAAGTGGCGTCGTAGTTGACATTCGCGTATTCTCTCACGAGGCAGGCGACGATCTCCCCGCAGGCGTAAACAAGGTTGTTAAGCTCTATATAGCTCAGAAGAGAAAGATCTCTGTCGGAGATAAGATGGCAGGCCGTCACGGTAACAAGGGTGTCGTATCGCGTATACTCCCCCCCGAGGATATGCCCTTCCTTCCCGACGGAACTCCTCTTGACATTTGTCTTAACCCCCTCGGCGTTCCTTCCCGAATGAACATCGGTCAGGTGCTTGAGGTGCATCTCGGCATCGCGGCTAAGAAGCTCGGCTGGAAGATAATGACTCCCGTATTCGACGGCGCGAACGAAAGAGATATCGCAGAGTGTCTCCGTATGGCAGGCTACTGCCGTGACCTCTTCGCCAACGAAAATCCCGAAGGCAAGGATCTCTTCGAGGAAATAGTTGACGCGGACGGAAACAAAGATTACAGACAGCTCAGCGAGGCTGAAAAGGCTGATAAGGAATACTGCGAGAGCCTCAGACTTCAGAAGAAGCTCAAGCTCTTCGACGGTAAGATGACTGTATACGACGGACGTACGGGCGAGCCCTTCGACAACCCCGTAACCGTAGGTATCATGTACTACTTAAAGCTCCATCACCTCGTTGACGATAAGGTACACGCTCGTTCCAACGGTCCTTACTCTCTCGTAACTCAGCAGCCTCTCGGCGGTAAAGCGCAGTTTGGTGGACAGAGATTCGGAGAGATGGAGGTTTGGGCACTTGAGGCGTACGGCGCAGCTTACACGCTTCAGGAAATACTCACCGTTAAGTCCGACGATATCAACGGACGCCGCAAGGCTTACGAGGCTATCATCAAGGGACAGAACATTCCTACTCCCGGCGTTCCCGAGTCCTTCAAGGTGCTCGTGAAGGAGCTTCAGGCGCTTGCGCTTGACATTCGCGTCTTCAACAAGAACGGCGAGGAGATCCAGCTCTCGACTCTCTGCAACGAGGACGAGGGTCCCAAGTATTCGGGCAAGCATACAGACGAGCTTCCCGACTTCTCATCCTTTGATTCTGACGAGAAGGAATTTGAAGCTTCCTTCCAGATCGAAGACGAGAACGGTGATCCTATCACTCTTCCCGAGAACGACGAGTACGAGGAAACCTACATTCCCGACTATGAGGACGACAGTTCCGATTATTACGATTGATCCGACCGATAAGGTTGACTGACCTGCAGCTTCCGACAAAAGCGGAGGCTGCGGGAACAAAAATATAAATTTACAGATACAGTTAGGAGAACGCTGTGGAACATAATGAATTTTCATCCATAAAAATAGGTCTGGCATCTCCGGAAATGATAAGAGACTGGTCTTACGGTGAGGTAACCAAGCCCGAGACTATCAATTACAGAACCCTCAAGCCTGAGGTAGGCGGACTTTTCTGCGAGCGTATCTTTGGTCCTACCAAGGACGGCGCTTGCTATTGTGGAAAATATAAAAACACTCATCTCAAGGAGTCCCGTAAGTGCGAAAAGTGCGGCGTTGAGCTTACTACAAAGAAGGTAAGACGTGAGAGAATGGGACACATCGAGCTTGCTGCTCCCGTGTCACACATCTGGTACTTCAAAACTATTCCCTCGAGAATGGCTGCAGTGCTTGAGCTTTCTCCCAAGCAGCTCGAGCAGGTGCTTTACTTTGCGGAAAACGTAGTTCTTGACGCAGGCTCCACTCCTCTTACCGTAGGTACAGTTCTTTCCGAAAGACAGCTTGCGGAATACCGTGAGATGTACGAGAACGAGTTCAGAGTAGGAATGGGCGCGGCTGCTATCAAGGAGCTTCTTCGCAACATCGGTCTTGAAAAGGATCAGATCGCTCGCCGCGACGAGCTCGAGGCTATTGAGGAGCGCACCGAGGAAGAGAACGCTGAGCTTGAAATACTCTATCACGCAGGTATCGAAAGAATTTCCCGCGAGATAAAGAGCGATCTTACCACCGCTACCGGTCAGAAGAAGACCAGACTTATCAAGAGACTCGAGGTAGTAGAGGCATTCAGAAAGTCGCGCAATAAGCTTGAGTGGATGATCCTCGTCACCATTCCCGTTCTTCCCCCCGATATTCGTCCTATGGTACAGCTTGACGGTGGAAGATTTGCATCCAACGACCTCAACGAGCTTTACAGAAGAGTTATTTCGAGAAATAACCGTCTTAAGAAGCTCCTTGAAATAAAGACCCCCGAGATCGTTATCAGAAACGAAAAGAGAATGCTTCAGGAGGCAGTTGACGCACTTATCGACAACGGCCGCCGCGGCAAGCCCGTAACAGGCTCGTCCAACCGTGCATTCAAGTCGCTCTCCGAGATGCTCCGCGGTAAGCAGGGACGCTTCCGTCAGAACCTTCTTGGTAAGCGTGTTGACTATTCCGGACGTTCGGTTATCGTCGTAGGTCCTCAGCTCAAGATCTATCAGTGCGGTCTTCCCCGTGAAATGGCTCTCGAGCTCTTTAAGCCCTTCGTAGTCAAGAGATTGACCGAAATGGGCAAGGCTACCAACGTAAAGGACGCTCAGAAGAAGATCGAAAGAGTACATCCCGACGTTTGGGACGCACTTGAGAACGTTATCAAGGAGCACCCCGTGCTTCTTAACCGTGCGCCTACGCTCCACCGTCTGTCTATTCAGGCGTTCGAGCCCGTACTTGTCGACGGACGCGCTATAAAGCTCCACCCGCTCGTATGTACCGCGTTTAACGCAGACTTCGACGGTGACCAGATGCCTGTTCACGTTCCTCTGTCGGCAGAGGCTCAGGTTGAGGCAAGATTCCTTATGCTCTCGGCTAACAACCTATTGAAGCCCATGGACGGCCGTGCAGTTGCAACTCCTACGCAGGATATGATCCTCGGATCCTACTATCTTACGATGGATAAGCCCGGTGAGCCCGGCGAGGGCAAGTCCTTCCGTAACTTCGACGAGGCTGTTATGGCTTACGAGAATGGAATTATCGGACTTCACTCGAGAATTAACGTTCGCATTGAAAAGGATTTTGACGGCGTAAAGAGAACCAAGGTTATCAATACCACTCTCGGACGTCTTATATTCAACAGACCTCTTCCTCAGGACCTCGGTTTCGTTGACAGATCCATCCCCGAAAACGATTTCAAGCTTGAGATCGACTTCGTGGTAAAGAAGAAGCAGCTCGGTCAGATCATCGACTACTGCATCAAGAAGCACGGCAGCGCGATCTGTGCTACCATGCTTGACGACATCAAGTCGATGGGCTACAAGTATTCTACCAGAGCTTCCTTCTCGATCTCGGTTTACGATATGACCATTCCTTCCGAGAAGAAGGGCTACCTTGCAGAGGCTCAGAAGTCGGTTGATACCATTTCCAAGCACTTCATGCGAGGAGAGCTTTCCGAGGAGGAGAGATATAACTCCGTCGTCAAACTCTGGGGCGAGACCACAGACAAGGTCACCGAGGCGCTCAACGCTTCCTTCTCGACCTACAACCCGATCAAGATCATGGCAGACTCGGGAGCCCGTGGTTCTATGACTCAGATGCGTCAGCTTGCAGGTATGCGTGGACTTATGTTCTCTACCAGCGGTAAGACGATGGAAATCCCCATCAAGTCTAACTTCCGTGAGGGTCTTAACATCACCGAGTACTTTATGGGTGCTCGTTCCTCGCGTAAGTCGCTTTCCGATACCGCGCTCCGTACCGCAGACTCGGGTTACCTTACCCGTCGTCTTGTTGACGTTGCGCAGGAGGTCATCATCAGAGAAGAGAAGTGTGATACTACCAAGGGTGCTTGGGTCAACGAGATTCTCGATGGCAAGAACGTTCTTGAGCCTCTCACCGACAGAATCGTCGGCAGATACACGATGGGTCCCGTTATCCATCCCGAAACCGGCGAGGTTATCGTTGAGGACGACGTAATGATCTCTGACGAGATGGCTGCCGCAATCGTTAAGGCAGGTATCGATAAGGTATATATCAGAACCGTTATTCAGTGTCACGCGAAGTACGGTATATGCGCTCGCTGCTACGGTGCCGACCTTGCGTCCGGCAAGCCCGTAAATATCGGTGAGGCAGTAGGTATCATCGCGGCGCAGTCTATCGGTGAGCCCGGTACTCAGCTTACGATGAGAACCTTCCACTCGGGTGGTGTCGCAGGAAGCGATATTACTCAGGGTCTTCCCAGAGTTGAAGAGCTCTTTGAGGCAAGACAGCCCAAGAAGATCGCGATCATGGCAGAGTATGCAGGTACTGTTCACGTTCAGCCCGGCGACGTTCCCGGCATGAACGTACTCACGATCCACGCTGACAGCAGCGATCAGAGCTTCACCACTCAGGATTACAAGAAGATCGACGTTCCCTACGGTATCCGTCTTGCAGTAAACGACGGCGACCACGTAGAGAAGGGCGACGCTCTTACCGAGGGTAGCAAGTCTCCCGCGGATATCATGAGAATTCTCGGTCTTGACGCGGTTTACGAATACGTTATCAAGGAAACTCAGAAGGTTTACCGTTCTCAGTCCTGTAACGTAAACGATAAGCATATCGAGATCATCGCACGTCAGATGACCAGAAAGATCAGAGTTGAGGACAACGGTGATACCGAAATGCTCCTTGGCGCGCTTGTTGACATTGTTGAGTTCGAGGAAGAAAACGACAAGATAAAGGCAAGAATTGCGGCAGGCGAGGAAGATCTCAAGGAAGCTGTTGGCTATCCTGTGATCCTCGGTATCAGTAAGGCTGCTTCTCACTCCGAATCCTTCCTCTCCGCAGCTTCCTTCCAGGAGACCACAAAGGCTCTTACCGAGGCGGCTATCAGAGGTAAGGTCGACCACTTGCTCGGTCTTAAGGAAAACGTTATTATCGGTAAGCTTATTCCCGCAGGTACGGGTATGGGCTGCTACCACAACATCGACGTTTCCCGTAAGGGCGAGGAACAGGTTGACGGTGAAGGCAATATCGTGATCGAAGAAGCAGGAGCAGACAGTGCGGTTGAAACCGCTATCTGATCCGTAATATAGCGAAATTTAAATAAAAATCCCCCGTGGAGCTTCAAAAAAGCATACGCGGGGGATTTTTTGAACAATATTTTTTTGTTTCGCTATGTTTTTTTGTGCAAAACGTAGAAATTTTCACTTAATTTTAATGACTATTGACAAAAACCCTTGTCAATGCTATAATAAACAATGTGTGAGCATGTCCAAAGGGTGTACTGCGCCCAAAAACAAGTACAACTTGCACAAAAAGCGCATTTTTAGCGCAGACGGAAGCATCCGTCCCCCAAAAAAGACAGTTGCGCACCACTCTTGTGCGTCTGTAATATAAACGTTAAAAGATTTCAAGAAGGAGGATGAAAAGGAAGAATGCCAACCTTTAACCAGCTCGTTAGACAGGGTCGTCAGGACAAGACTTATAAGTCTAAGGCACCTGTACTTCAGGTAGGTCTTAACACCCTTACCAACAAAGCAACCGACCAGTCCGCACCTCAGAAGAGAGGCGTATGTACTAAGGTTTCCACCACAAGCCCTAAGAAGCCTAACTCCGCACTTCGTAAGATCGCGAGAGTAAGACTCACCAACGGTCTTGAGGCAACCACTTACATTCCCGGTATCGGACACAACCTTCAGGAGCACTCTGTAGTTCTTATCAGAGGCGGAAGAGTTCGTGACCTCCCTGGTGTACGTTATCACATTATCCGTGGTACTCTTGACGCACAGGGCGTAGCAAACCGTAAGCAGAGCCGTTCCAAGTACGGTGCAAAGAGACCCAAGAAGTAATCTTAGGTTTTAAAACAACTATCGGTGTCAGCATCCGAAACTGCTGAAACAAAATAAGGTAATAAAGCAAACAATATATCCGCTCGTCCGAGTTATCTTTTTTAACGTTTATGTTAACGAGGCGCGCTAACAGAAGTATTGCTTTTGAGTACCAATGATTTCATTTTACAAATTTGATGAAGGAGGGAAGTACAGTGCCAAGAAGAGGTCGTATATCCAAAAGAGACGTATTGCCGGATCCTATGTACGGTTCTAAGCTCGTAACAAAGCTTATCAACAACGTAATGTATGACGGCAAGAAGGGTGTTGCTCAGACCATCGTTTATGATGCATTCGCAATCATTGAGGAGAAGGTCGGACAGAATGCCCTCGAAGTATTTGAAGAAGCGCTCAACAATCTTAAGCCCCAGCTTGAGGTTAAGGCTCGCCGTGTAGGTGGTTCTACCTACCAGGTTCCTATGGAAGTAAGAGCAGAAAGACAGCAGACTCTTGCTCTCCGTTGGCTCGTAGGTTATTCCAGAAACCGCAGCGAGAGAACCATGGCTGAAAGACTTGCAGCTGAGATCACCGATGCTAAGAACAGCATGGGCGGCGCATTCAAGAAGAGAGAAGAAACACACAGAATGGCAGAGGCTAACAAGGCTTTTGCTCACTACAGATATTAATATCAAGGAGACCATTTCATGCCTAGAGAATATTCACTTGAAAAAACAAGAAATATCGGTATAATGGCTCACATCGACGCCGGTAAGACAACTACCTCCGAGCGTATCCTTTTCTACACGGGTAAGACCCACAAGATAGGTGAAACTCACGAGGGTGGCGCAACGATGGACTGGATGGTACAGGAGCAGGAGAGAGGTATTACCATTACTTCTGCGGCTACTACTTGCTACTGGGCTCGTTCTGAATTCCACGACGATCCCGTTGCAACTAAGGCCAACACCCACCGTATCAATATCATTGATACCCCCGGTCACGTTGACTTTACCGTCGAGGTTGAGCGTTCGCTCCGTGTACTTGACGGTTCCGTAACTGTCCTTTGTGCAAAGGGCGGCGTTGAGCCTCAGTCCGAAACCGTTTGGAGACAGGCAGACAAGTACCGTGTCCCCAGAATGGCATATGTTAACAAGATGGACATTACCGGAGCTGACTTCTTCCGTGTTATTGACATGATGAAGGACAGACTTAAGGCTAACGCAGTTCCGATCCAGCTTCCTATCGGTAAGGAGATGACCTTCAAGGGCATCGTTGACCTTATCGAAATGAAGGCTGAGGTTTACTACGATGAGCTCGGTAAGGACATGAGAACTGAGGAGATTCCCGCAGATATGCTCGAGCTCGCTCAGGAATACAGAGACGCAATGGTCGAGGCTGCTGCTTCGGTTGATGACGATCTCATGGAGAAGTTCCTTATGGAAGAGGAGATCACCAAGGAAGAGCTTAAGGCTGCTATCCGTAAGGCTACCATCGACAACAAGATGGTTCCCGTAGTTTGCGGTTCCTCTTACAGAAACAAGGGCGTTCAGAAGCTTCTCGACGCTATCGTTGATTACATGCCCTCTCCTCTCGACGTACCCGCAATCAAGGGTATCGACGTAGACAGCGGCGAGGAATGTGAAAGACCTTCTGACGACAACGCTCCTTTCTCCGCACTTGCATTCAAGATCGCTACCGACCCCTTCGTTGGAAAGCTTTGCTTCTTCCGCGTATACTCGGGACATCTTAACGCAGGTGAAACCGTTCTTAACTCTACTAAGGGTAAGAAGGAAAGACTCGGCCGTATCCTTCAGATGCATGCAAATGACAGAAAGGATATCGACGAGGTTTACAGCGGTGATATCGCAGCGGTTATCGGTACCAAGAACACTACTACCGGTGATACCTTCTGTGATGAAAAGGCTCCCGTAATTCTTGAATCCATGGAATTCCCGGAACCCGTTATCCGTGTTGCTATCGAGCCTAAGACCCGCGCAGGTCAGGAGAAGATGGGTATCGCTCTTGCAAAGCTTGCAGAGGAAGACCCCACCTTCCGTACCTACACTGACGAGGAAACAGGTCAGACAATTATCGCAGGTATGGGTGAGCTTCACCTTGAAATTATCGTTGACAGACTTCTCCGCGAATTTAAGGTAGAAGCTAACATCGGTAAGCCTCAGGTTGCTTACAAGGAAACCATCCGTAAGCAGGTCGACCACGAGTGCAAGTACAAGAGACAGTCCGGTGGTTCGGGTCAGTACGGTCACGTTAAGCTCATCGTTGAGCCCAACGAGCCCGGTGCAGGCTACACCTTTATCGACAGCGTTAAGGGCGGTGCTATTCCCAAGGAATACATTCCCGCAGTTGATGCAGGTATCCAGGGCGCCCTTCAGTCCGGTGTACTCGCAGGCTACAACGTAGTTGACATCAAGGTTACCCTTTATGATGGTTCTTACCATGAGGTCGACTCCTCTGAAATGGCGTTCAAGATCGCAGGATCTATGGCTATTAAGGAGGCTATGAGAAAGGCTGATCCCGTTCTCACCGAGCCTATGATGAAGGTTACTACTATCGTTCCCGATGATTACATGGGTGACGTTATCGGTGACTTCAACTCCCGCCGTGGACAGATCCAGAAGATGGAAGCTGGAAACGGTGTTCAGGAGATACTCGCTTACGTTCCCCTTTCCGAGATGTTCGGTTATGCAACCGACCTTCGTTCCAAGACTCAGGGACGTGGACTTTACTCCATGGAGCCCAGCCACTTCGAGCAGGTTCCTAAGTCCATTCAGGAAGAGATCGTTAAGACCAGAGCTGCTAAGAACTAAGATCCTTACCTTTTTAGAGAAAAAGGTAAGCCAAAAAGCTTCCCGGCGGACAAGGCCAAAGAAAAGACGGTTTGTTTATCTTGACTGTTCGTAAAAGGGAAGCAAGATAGCTTTCTTGCAAAAGGTATTATCCCGACAGCAAGAAAGCCCCCCAATATAAAAGCAAAAAATTCAAAATAAAAACAAAATCTAATTTTACGGAGGATTTTTAAAATGGCAAAGGCTACATTTGAAAGAACCAAGCCCCATGTAAACATTGGTACTATCGGTCACGTTGACCACGGTAAGACCACTCTTACTGCTGCTATCACCAAGACCCTCGGTCTCGCTAACGGTAAGGTTGAGTTCATGGCATACGACCAGATCGACAACGCACCCGAAGAGAGAGCAAGAGGTATCACAATTAACACCAGACACGTTGAGTACGAGACTGAGAACCGTCACTATGCTCACGTTGACTGCCCCG
>JAFVQU010000014.1 GCA_017504625.1 Clostridia bacterium
CCAACGATACCCGACTTTGAGCCGTGGTAGAGCAGGATTCGTCCTTCTTCAAGTGCGATTTCCTCGGCTGCGTTTCTGATCTTATCGAGGATCATCTGATAGACGGGAACGCCCTGCGCCTTGCAGTATTCGTAAAGGGTTGCCTGCGCCAATTTGGTGGGGATCGCACGACCGTTTTCCCAACGGTTGATGGTCGCAAAGGTCACGCCCAGCTTCTCGGCGAAGTCGGCTTGGCTTAACCCCAAATATTCTCTTATACTCTTGATTAGCTTTTGCATTTTATGCCTCCGCTTCATATAACAAGTATTATCATTTCCATTATACCAAATGTTATATCGTCTGTCAATAATTATTATATTCTTTTATGTAAACTTTTTTGTAAAACAACGGCGGAAAGAAAGAATATACTTACTCTCTCTTGAACTCTCGGCGGCTTTATGGTATAATGATGCTAATAACTTAATCCGTTGCGGCGGATTTGGCGGACAGAATGTGGCTTGCCACGAGGCGTATTAGGGCGGATTTATCTAAAAGTTTTTCTAAAAAATCTTTAGAAATTGTTTTAGAAGCGGAAATTCTTGCACCGCTTAAGATTTCGGGGCTTGGGAAAGACAAAACGTCGAAAACCCTTGATTTTACTGGGTTTTCAGCGTTTTCTACCGTCTGATATTTTCGATTATTTTGCGTTAATGTCGGATTTATCAAAAAGTCTTGAAAACCGTTTGGGGGCAACCCCACGGGGGTTCGAATCCCTCTGCCTCCGCCAAAAATCAAGGCACCACAAATCGTGGTGTCTTGATTTTTTGCGTAGGAAGCCGGTCAAGAGAAGTCCTACGCCAAAGCGCAAGCTTTGGTAAAGGTTCAGAATCCCTCTGCCTAAAAAAACGAGATTTATTTTTAGAATTATTGAAAACTACTCATTTTCGTGGTATAATAATGATAGCGAAAGCAAGTTTAACCTATCAAGGAGGAAATAGATATGCCGGGACCCGGAGGAGGAAGCAGAGGAGGCGGCGGTGGCCGCGGAGGATTTTCGGGAGGCGGAAGCTTCGGCGGTGGATCAAGAGGCGGTTTTGGAGGCGGCCGTGGATACGGCGGGCATCATTATCACCATCACCATTTCGGCCCACGATATTTCGGTTGGTTTGGGCCACGCAGACGTTATTATTACGGCGGAGGCGGAGGGTGCCTTAGCATATTGCTCGCGCCCATCGTCGTGTTGGTAATTGCAGCAACTATGATGTTTACGTCTTTCGTTTCTCTTGCAGAGGGCGGAAGCATCTACTATAACGAAGAAAAATTCCAGGACTACGCCAACGAGCAATATATGGAGGCGTTTGGAGATTCTACGGCGTACGAGGATAATATTCTCATCGTGCTTTTGGTCGAGGACGAGGATTATTACGACTATAACTTTATAGCGTGGGTTGGCGATCACGTTGACCGTGAGATAAATTATATGTTCGGAGCAGAGCATACCGAGCTTGGCAGAGCGATCAGAAATTCTGCAATTCACGGTGACAGTTACAAATACTCCTTAAGCTCGGGACTTGCCGCGGTGGTCGACGATATGACCAAGCACATTGTCGTGCGAGGACTTGAATCATCGTTTATCTGCAATGAAAATCACGTTCAGGTAGAATCAAGACTCATCAACGACAGTGAAATCGCGATCAGTGATTCTACCGTAAACAGAGCGATTGAGAACTTTACCGAGAAAACGGGAATATCGCTTGTCGTAGTAGTTGAGGATCAAGAAGAGGTATTTGGCAGAAGAATGGCGTCGATAGACATCTTCTTCGTAATTATCGGCATTGGCCTCATAGTCCTTGCGATAGTTCTCGTCGTAAAGGGAATTAAGGCGAGAAGGGCGCAGAAGGAAAAAGAGGGTGACGACAGCACCTACCGACCGAACAACAATTCAGATAATAACGATTTCAATTATTAAAGTAAAAAGCCGTTGCAGATGCAACGGCTTTTTGATTATTACTTGCTTGTTTCAGCGATAAACTCGTCGATTCTGTCCGCGATAAGCTGCAAGCTCTTGCGCCAGAAGGTAGGATCGGTGAGGTCAATGCCTGCGATGCCTGCAACGTTTTCAACCGTTTCAACGGTAGTTGCGGTGAGGAGCGCGCGGTACTTGGGAAGGAAATCTTCTCCTTCCTCAAGGAATTTTGCGTAAAGACCGCGAGAGAACAGACCGCCAAAGGCATAGGGGAAGTTATAGTAGCTGAGTCCCGCGCGGTAGTAGTGGCTCTTGCAACACCACATATACGGGTGGAGATATTCGGGATCGAGCGCGTCGCCGAAGGCTTCCTTTTGCGCGTTTATCATGATCTCTTCAAGATCCTTTGCGAACATAAAGGTCTTGTTACGGCGGCGGATAACCTCATCTTCAAAGAGGAAGCGAGAATAGATGTCAACGATGATCTGCGTGCAGTCCTGGATCTGACTTTCGATAAGCTGAACCTTTTCCTCGCCGAAGGACTTTGCGATAGCGTCGTTGACGATGATAAGCTCGTTGAAGTTTGATGCGGTTTCGGCAACGGGCATAGTATAACCCGTGTTGAGAGGACGGTGATCCTGAATCATCATGCCGTGGTAAGCGTGACCAAGCTCGTGCGCGAGGGTTACGACCGAGCCAAAGCTACCTGAGAAATTGGTAAGAATTCGGCTCTGCTTCAGGAAGGGAAGATTGGAGCAGAACGCGCCGCCCGACTTGCCGGGACGGGAGTAAAAGTCGATCCAATCGTTCTTGAACGCTTCGTCAACCATTTCTGCAAGATCGGGGGCGAAGCTACCAAAATGCTCAACGAGGTATTCGTGAGCCTCCTCTGCGGTAAAGGTGTGGCTGTCTGCCTTGCCCATAGGCGCGAAAATATCGTACCAAGGAAGTCCGTTTTTATGACCGAGAAGCTTTGCCTTGTGCTTTAAGTACTCGCGGAACTTGGGCATATATTCTCTCATAGCCTCAAACATCGCGTCAAGCGTTTCCTTCTTCATACGCGACTGAGCGAGAGTGATCGCAAGCGGATTTTCATATCCGCGAAGCTCAGCCTCGGTGTTGACCTGTGCCTTGATGCTGTTGAGTGCAAACGCGACGGGATCCTTGATCTTTGCGTAGGATGCAAGCTCGGCTTCGTAAGCGGCGCGTCTTACCGCCTGATCGTCATGCTCCGCAAGTCCGCGGATAGCGGGCAAGGTGGTTTTCTCGCCGTTGTAGTCGACCTCAAGAGTGGAGGTAACGTAGGTAACGAGATTGCCCCATGACGAGCCGCCCGAAATGTTCATTCGTGCGAAAACGTCCTCTGCCTCGTCGCTCATATTGTGAGAAACCGCTTCCTTGATCTCACCGAAATAGAATTTGTACTGTGAAAGAACCTCGTCGGCATCAAGTGCCGCGTCAAGATCTTCTATCTTGCCGACGTACGCCTCAAACATAGTGTTTTCCTTGGCAAGACCTGCCATAAGTGTCTGAACCTTGGTCTGAGGAGCAGATACCTCGCTGTCAGAGCTATTTGCCGAGCGACGAAGGCTGAAATAGCCTGCAAGACGGCGTACAAGCAGAGTGATAGTTTCTTTTATGTCAATGATTTCTCGAAGTGTTTTCGTTACGTTGTCGTAAGAGAGGGTGGCGATTGCATTTTTATATTCGCCGACGGTTTTTTCAAGCTTCGCCATGTCAGATGCGAGCGCGGGATCATCCATACCCTTGTAAAATACGTCAAGTGACCATTCGTTGTACATATTGATCTCTCCTAAAAAAATAATTTCCTTTATTATATAGCTTTTTTGCTTTCTTGTCAAGAAAAAACTGCCTCGGCAAATAGCCGAGGCAGTGAATATTTTAGATTTATGCTTCTTTTTTCTTGTCAATCGCTCTGTGAACTATCTTAACGATCTCAACGATCGGGATGATGAGGATCGCAAGACCGAATGCAATACCGTATTCCATAAGGTCGAGGTGAGCAAGCTCGAAAGCGTTTGCGAGGAAGTCTATCTCAACTACCGCAGTGGTGAGAATGAGAGAGAGAAGTCCTGCGCCCCAGAGCCACCAGTTCTGATTCTTCATTTTGAAGATAGAGCCGTGGAGAGATCTCATGTTGAACGCGTGGCAGATCTCACAAAGAGAAAGAGTGAGGAATGCCATCGAGGTGCCGAGCATTTCTGCAGAGTACTGTCCTGCCGCGATTGCCTCTGCGTGATGAAGATCAGCAAGGTAGAAACGACCGATAACGTAGGAAGCGAGAGTGATAAGAGTTACAAGAACACCCTGATATGCAACCGCAAAGCCAAGACCGCCTGCGAAGATGCCTTCCTTACTGTCACGGGGCTTGCGCTTCATGATGCTTGCCTCGGGCTTTTCCATACCGAGCGCGAGAGCAGGGAAGCAGTCTGTGATAAGGTTGATCCAGAGAAGGTGAACGGGTGCGAAAATGGTGAATCCGAAGAGTGTTGCGAAGAATATCGTAAGAACCTCGGAAAGATTGGAGGCGAGGAGGAACTGAATAGCCTTACGAATATTGTCGTAAATTCTACGTCCCTCGCCAACAGCCGCAACGATGGTAGCAAAGTTGTCGTCTGCAAGGATCATATCCGCAACGTTCTTGGTTACGTCAGTACCCGTGATACCCATGCCAACGCCGATGTCTGCGTTTTTGATCGAGGGAGCGTCGTTAACGCCGTCACCGGTCATCGCGGTAACCATGCCCTTCTTTCTCCAAGCATTTACGATTCTGGTCTTATGCTCGGGCTGAACACGTGCGTAAACGCTGTATTTTTCAACGAGAGTTTCAAATTCCTCGTCGGAGATGTCGTCAAGCTCAGCGCCCATAATAGCCTGAGAAGCATCGGTGATGATGCCAAGCTCGGTTGCAATAGCAACGGCGGTGTCCTTGTGGTCGCCCGTGATCATGATAGGACGGATACCCGCGCTTCTGCACTCGTCGATAGCTGCCTTAACCTCGGGACGAACGGGGTCGATCATGCCGACAAGTCCGATAAAGATAAGGTCGCATTCAACGGTTTCGGGCTCGTAAGCCGCAGGCTCAGCTGTAAGATCCTTCTTTGCAGCTGCAAGAACACGGAGAGCCTTGTCTGCCATTGCCTTGTTAGCTGCGAGAACGTTTGCTCTGATCTCGTCGGTAATCTCAACTACGTTACCGCCGATGAGAGCCTTGGTGCATTTCTTGAGAAGCTCGTCGGGAGCGCCCTTGGTAAATTGAATAAGAGTGCCGTCCTCAGTCTTGTGGATAGTGGACATCATCTTTCTGCCCGAGTCGAAGGGAACCTCGCCAATTCTTGCGAAGAGCTTTTTCTGCTCGTTCTTAGAAAGATCAAGCTTTTCAGCATAGTTTACAAGCGCTGCCTCGGTAGGCTCACCCACTGCGGTGTCTGCCTCTCTGTCAAACTCGGCGTCAGAGCAGAGCGACATAGCGTTTGCGAGAAGCTTTTCATCATCGCCGTAGTGGTCAACTACGGTCATCTTGTTCTGTGTAAGAGTACCGGTCTTGTCGGAGCAGATGATCTGGGTACATCCGAGAGTTTCAACTGCGGTAAGCTTACGGATAATAGCGTTACGCTTCGACATATTGGTAACGCCGATAGAGAGAACGATAGTAACGACGGTAGCAAGTCCCTCGGGGATCGCCGCAACTGCAAGGGAGATAGCGATCATGAAGGAATTGAGAATAGGCTCAAAGCCGATACCGTCACGAATAAGCTGAACGCCGAAAATAACAACGCAGATACCGATAACGAGCCAGGTAAGGATCTTCGAGAGTCCCGCGAGCTTGATCTGAAGGGGAGTTTTACCCTCCTCAGCCTGAGCGAGCGCGTCTGCGATCTTTCCCATTTCGGTGTCCATACCGGTAGCAACTACAACTGCCTTGCCACGTCCGTAAACGACGGTAGAGCCCATGAATACCATGTTCTTGCGGTCGCCGAGCGCAACGTCGCCGTTGTCGCCTGCCTTAAGTGCCTCTTCCTTCTTGTCAACGGGAACAGACTCACCGGTAAGTGCCGCTTCTTCGATTTTCAGAGAAGCGCACTCGATAATTCTCGCGTCTGCGGGAACTGCGTCGCCTGCTTCAAGCACGATGATATCACCGACAACGAGGTCTTCGCTGGCTACGGTTATCTGCTTGCCGTCACGAATGACCTTTGACTGCGCCTTGGACATTTCCTGAAGCGCTTCAATTGCCTTTTCAGCCTTGCTTTCCTGGAAAACGCCGAGGATTGCGTTGATAAGAACTACTGCGAGAATAATTACAACGTCAGCGGGGAACTCGAAGCCGTGCTGAAGACCGTTGTAGATCTCAACGCCTGCGCTTACTGCTGCGGCGACGAGAAGGATGATCGTCATAGGCTCTGCGAGCTGCTTGAAAAATCTTACGATGAGGGATTCCTTCTTGCCCTCGATCAGCTTGTTTTTGCCGTTTTTCTCAAGTCTTGATGCCGCCTCGCCAGACGAAAGACCGTCGTGCGATGAGGAAACCTCTTCAATGACTTCGGCAGAGGATCTGAGATACTCTTTCATTTGTGTCGAAAACTCCTTTTTTTCTTATTTTGTTTTCGTGGGAGATGTCTTTTAGCAAAAAAAGACCTATCCTCCACGGATAAGTCTCATCACTTACAATAAAGCCAGGACAAGACGTCCAGAGTTGTTGACTTTATTACGCTTGCGCGCGGATTACTCCCTTATTTCGCATATATTTTATCATTTAAATAGCAAATTGTCAATAGATTAGCGAAAAATTCTTCATTCAGTATATATTATGGCGTTTAAATGTGTAAATATTCGGATTTTGGGGCGTAGATAAACAAAAATGTTAATTTGTTTTGGAGTTTTCGTAAACAAAGTGTTAATATAAGGACGTTTTCCTTGACTTTAACGCTTAGGTATGTTATCATATACGAAAATATTGACTAAAGGAAGGTATATATATCATGGATGACGGCGATAGTACGGACACTACTTGTACGTGTAATGCCTTAACTGTTGTACGTGATTTTCACTATATTTCATAATGTGTGGTGGCATAGCTTGGACAGAGACTCCTGAAATGATAGGGAGAGAGGTCGAGAGTCTATGCTTTTTTGCGTTATTGAAAAAATGAAAATCAGGTTATTTTTTGTTTATTAAACAGGAGCATTACAATGGAAAAATACGTTTGGTACATACTATTACAGGTTGTTCTTATAGCGCTTAACGCGTTATTCGCCAGTGCCGAGGCGGCGTTTTTATCAATTAACTCGGCAAGAGTAGAAAAAATTATTGAAGAAGGCAACAAAAAGACGAGAAAAAAGGCGAGAACGCTTCAAAAGCTCACGCGCGACTCGTCAAAATTCTTATCGACTATTCAGGTAGCTATCACCCTTGCGGGCTTCTTAGGATCTGCGTTTGCCGCGGACAGCTTTGCGGAGCCCCTTACCGATTGGTTCAATAGCTTGTCGTTTATGACAGCAAATCAGATAGCTATTCCCGAAATGGTGTTTGTAGTTATCATCACGCTTATTCTTTCGTTCTTCAGCATCGTCTTTGGTGAGCTTGTTCCCAAGAAGATCGCAATAAAGAACGCAGAGAAGCTTTCGCTCGCTCTTTCAGGCTTTATCCGTTTCGTATCCGCGCTTTTTGCGCCTATCGTCTGGATACTTACAAAGACCACCAACGGTGTACTCCGACTCTTTGGAATCAATCCCAACGAGGAAGAGGAAGCAGCAAGTGAGGAGGAGATCCGAATACTTCTTGACACCTCAAGTGAGGCGGGCGCTATCGATAGCATGGAGAACGAGATGATACAAAATATCTTCGAGTTTGACGATATACTTATTTCCGAGGTTTGCACGCACCGCCGTGACGTCAAGATGATCTACCGTGAGGATAGCTTTGACGAGTGGAAGAAGATTGTTGCCCAGTCAAGACACGGATATTATCCTATCTGCGGAGAAAGCTCGGACGATATTATCGCCGTTCTTAACGTTAAAAAGTTCTTCCGTTCCGAGTGCAAGAGCGTTGCGGAGGCTATGAGAGTAGCTTCGGAAAAGCCCTATTTCGTACCCGAAAACATGAAGGCAGACGTTCTTTTCTCTAACATGAAGGAAACGAGAAACTATTTCGCTATCGTCGTTGACGAATACGGTGGAACAAACGGCGTTATCACTATTCACGACTTGCTTGAGCTTCTTGTTGGCGACATGGACGACAAGGATGAAATAGTCGTTGAGGAGATAGTTTGTCTTAACGAGGAGGAGCGCCAGTGGAGAATTCTCGGATCTGCTTCTCTTGAAAAGCTCGCGGAGGCTCTCGGTGTAAACTTTGACGCTGAGGATTGCGACACGTTTGGCGGATACATTTTCGGTCAGCTTGGCGAGATCCCCGACGACGGAACTCAGGTCGAGCTTGAGACCGATGAGCTTTCTATCAAGGTAGAATCGATTGCCGACCACAGAATCGAATCGACCTTCGTTGTCGTTAAGGAAAGAATTCTTGACGAGGATGATGACGAGGATGAGGATGAAGACGAAGATGAGGACGGCGAGAAGGAAAAGAAGAGAAGAAAGATCAAGGATGCCGAGGATGAGGACGAAGAAGAGGTTCCCGTCAAGGCAGAGGAAAAATAATTATGAAAGACGCCTGTTTCACAGGCGTTTTTTGTTTAACGATGTTGACTTTTAGGCTTTGCGGTGATATAATGGGTTTGTTTTTAAACGATTTTCTATAAAGAGGTATATATAATGTCCAAAAAAATAAGCGGAAGGGTGAGGGGAATATCATACCTTCTGATGCTTGTTTATTTTGCAAGCTACATAATGAGAATAAACTTTGCCGTAATGATCGTCAAGGTGTGTAGCGAGATGCAGATGCAAAAGAGCGCGCTTGCGATAATTCTGACCGGTCTTACGGTAGCATACGGCATAGGTCAGGTGCTCAGCGGAATAGTTGGCGATAAGATAAAGCCGAGAACGATGATAATCGGCGGACTTGCGCTTGCGTCAGTATGTAATATAGCTATGTTTTTTGCCCATAGTGTAATATTGATGACGGTTATTTGGACGGTCAACGGCGTTGCACATTCGATGCTCTGGCCTCCTATCGTCAGATTGCTCTCGTCAACGCTTGACGATGAGTGCTACAGCTATGCGATAGTCAGAGTTTCGTGGGGCTCGTCGATAGCGACTATATTGCTTTACTCGGTGTGTCCTATGCTTCTTCGCGTGATGAGTTGGCGAGATATTATCCTGATCTGTGCCGCAATAGGAATTCTGATACTCTTTTTGTGGGTAATCTTCTCAAAGAAACTATTTATACATGAAAGCTCGATCGGTGGGGCAGAGGGTAATACACCTGATAACGTGAACAGTACCTTGCCTATACCGAAATACGTGTTCATTCCCATGATACTCATAATGCTCGGAATAATCCTCCAGGGAATGCTCCGTGACGGCGTTACAAACTGGATACCGTCACTTCTTAGCGAAAGCTTTGGAATTGCCGAGGAGGACGCGATATTTGCGTCGGTCATCCCCGCGATATTCAGTATGGTAAGCTTTTACGTCTTCAACCTTTTGCACCGCAAGGTCTTTCGTAACGAGGTCTTTTGCTCGGCGGTCATTTTCGGCGGATCGCTTGCTTTTGCGATTGCGATGTATGCCGTTAATATGATGCTGTCATCGGCGGTGCTTTCGGTTCTGATCGTCGCGATGATAATCGCGTGTGTTCACGGTATAAATCTGATGCTTATTTCAGTAGTGCCCAAGCGATTTGCTAAAAGCGGCAAGGTCGCGACCTTTTCGGGATTGTTCAATGCCTGCACTTATATCGGCGCGGCAGTTGCAACACCTGTATTCGCGCGCATTGCCGAGGTGTCGGGCTGGGGAATGACAATTTTAAGCTGGGCAATAATCGCATTGCTTGGACTTGCCGTCTGCCTTGGAGCTGTACCGCTTTGGAAGAGATTTCGCAGAGAATATTCTGATAATTGAAAAAAGCCGCTTTTGCGGCTTTTTTTGTTCTTTTGCGCTTGACAAGTGAGTTATTTCAATATATAATTAAAGTGTGATTTCGCAAAAGCGAAATATATAAGCGAAACAAAATTTCGCAAAAGCGAAATTTGTAAAGAGCGTTGAATTTCACAAAAGCGTAATTGAGGAGAGAGGTTTGAAATGAAGCTGATAACCGCAAGGGAAGCCGCAGAAAAATGGGGAGTAACCGTCCGCCGCGTGCAGGGACTATGCAGTGAGGGAAGTATTAAGGGTGCAGTGAGGTTCGGACGCGCGTGGATGATACCGTCTCACGCGGTTTTGCCGAGCGCCGCAAAGGGAGAGATACCGCACACACCCATGCCGAGAAAATGCCCTTTCCTTGATATGACTAATCTGTATAGCGCGGCGGGAGCGGCAGATGAAAGTGTAGCGATGCTTATAAACAATCCCGAGGCGCACGCGCTTATGGAGGCGCAGATAGCGTACAGACGTGGAGAGATAGATAAGGTATATGACAGGGCAAGATACTTTTTGTCATCGCACTCGGGATTTTACGCAATACTCGGTGGAGGAATGCTGCTGGCGCTCTGCGCGATATGGCGAGGAGATATAAGCCTTTGGTACGAGGCAAAGCGTCATTTGTGCGAGGCACCGTGTAACACTGAGGCGGAGAGAGAAATAATTTCGCTGGCACTTGCGATAGTTGACAGCTCGATATACGATAATAAGGACTACCCGGAGTGGTTCAGAACGGGAAGCTTTGAGCCTTTGCCTGCCGACTCTCACCCCGCCGCAAAGGTATTTTACACCAAATATCTTTATATGGCGGCGTATGCGATAGCGTCAAAGCAGCTTGACGTAGAGGGTGTTCAGGGACTTGCGCTTATGAGAATCATACCCTGTACGGTTGAGCCGATGATAACGCAAGCGGTGGTCGATAAAACTGTTCTACCCGAGATATTTTTGCGATTTTCATGCGCGGTCGCGTATCATAACGCGGGAGAAAAGGAAAAGGCAATAAAGCATATAGATAAAGCGCTCTCACTCGCATTACCGGATAAGCTCTACGGTGTGCTTACCGAGTACGTAAGACACTTTGACGGTCTGCTTGAGGAGAGGATCTCGATGAAAGATCCCGAGGCGGTCGATGTCGTGCGCAACCTGTATAAAATCTACAGCGTGGGCTGGTCGAAGATAAGCGGAAGCGTGAGAAACAGAGAAATAGCCACGAATCTTACGGCAAGAGAACGTGAGGTTGCAAAAATGGCGGCGTTTGGCTATTCAAATAAAGAGATAGCCAATATGCTGTACGTGTCGGAATCGACGGTAAAACAAACTATTATCCGCGTTATTCAAAAGACGGGCATATCCGACCGACGCGAGCTTTCGACTATCCTTTAACGTGAAAAAACGGGCAAAAAATAATGTCCTAAAAAATTGAATCAGGGAGATTTCCGATAAAAACAAAAACTGCTATACTGTTATTGTAAACGGTACGGCAGTTTTTTTGTCGGCTGAAAGTGAAAAGGAGGGAAGGAGATGCCTCACGGAAAAAAGGAGGGGGAAGTCTATCGCGAGATAGATCTCCACGGCAAACGCTTCATTATACGTTACGGATACTACGATGAGCGTGAAAGACAAAGCTCGTATAACGAGCCGATCCCGATATTCCCGGATTTTATAGCCTCTCCCGTATATACGGATGACGGATATCCCTTCGTGACGGCGATCCAGGACACCTGCGCATGCTTTGAGGGGCGGAACGATGAGAACGGCTGCCACGGCTGTAAATATTATGAGAGCGGCGACGACCTGATCGGCATTTGCAAATGCCCACTAAACAGCAAGAAATAAAAAGTATATACATTAAACTATATTGATAGGAGAACAAAGATGAAAAAGACAAGAGTTTTTGCGATAGCGATAGCGCTTTGTATGATGATCGCAACGCTTGCTGCTTTGAGCTTAACGGCGAGCGCACTTAATGCAACTGAGTATCAAACGGGATCGTGGAATGAAAGCACGAAGACGGTCACCATGACCACTGCAAGCGTCACGGCGACCTCGGTCACGTCAGATGATACGACGTGGGGAGTTGACGGCCAAACGACATATTACGTCGTTGACAGCGATATTTCAATGGAAACGCAGGTTGATATTTACGGTGAGGTTCATTTGATCCTTAAAAGAAGCTATACTAACACAAAGAATCTTATTATCAACGAGAATGCTTCCTTGCATATTCATAAGGCGACTGACGCTACGTATGCCGTTATGAATGTATATCAAATCAAGTGCAAGGGTACGGCGATCGTAATACACGGCGGCGAGGTTGAAACCACGTACGCATATTATCACGGCATTCAGATTAGTAACGGCGACGCCATCATTTATGCGGGAGAGGTAACCGCTACTATTGGACGAGATAGCGCAGGCCCCGACGGTGGCGGAGGTTCGATCAAGATATACGGCGGAGAAATAGACGCAAGAACGACTGATGATATTGTCACGATCGGTGCCAGTGAATATGCCAGCAAGTTCAGTTCGATCGAGATCTACAATGCCAAGATCTACGCGAAAAACGATTTTGAGTCCTCGCTGGGGGATGACTGCGTTATTGGTGGAAACGTAGACCGTATAATTATTGAAAACAGCAACGTAATATCAATGTCAAACGGTCACACAAAATCCGCGGGAGCCGGTATCGGTGGTGAGGTGAGCGAAATTTATATCGCGAACAGCACCGTAAACGCTTGGGGCGGTCTTACCACATCTGCGAGCGGAATTAAAGCAGATAACGTTTATCTCAAAAACAGTACCGTTACGGTAAGGGCAGGAGATTACGGAACACCGCAGGGATACGGTATTTACTGTAAGAATCTGACGATCGAGGGCGGCTACGTTATGACGGACACGGGCTCCGAATCTGATGAGTGGAAGGGTATCGGTTACTATGTAAGCGAGACTATGACAGTTTTATCGGGAACCGTAAACGCGAGCGAGGGAATAAGTCTTCCTTCATCAAAGGGTGCAAAGCTCGTTATAACGGGTGGAAGCGTAATAGCTTCCAGAATCTACGAAAAAACGCTTGATATATCCAGCCTTTCTTATGTTTACACGGATGTCGTGCCTGTAGACGCAAGTGGAAACGTGTTGTACGGCAGAACGATCGCGCTGGACGGAGTATCTGACAAGACCTCGGTGACCGCTATCACGGGTGCTCCGAGCGGATATGATCTCAACGGTATAAAAACCATAGAGAATAAGATCTGCATATGGGGTGGCGAGAATATGCTTCCCACTGAGGTCACCGTGAACGGTAATCAGTATACGGGTGCAATCGCAAGCGGCGCGTTGAATACAAGCGGAACCTTCTATAAGGTACATACCTGCACTGATAGCGATAGTAACGACGCGTGTGATATCTGCGGTGAGATAATGCCTATTTCGGTTCAGGACGGCGTATATCTCATTTACGATTTGAGCGATTATAATTATTTCAAGGGTCTTGTAGAGGGAACTCTTAAAAACGGTGAGTTTGATCCCAAGGCTAAAGTAAAGCTGATGGCAGACCTTGATATCGGTAAGGTTACCGTCGGTACCGAGGACTTCCCATTTAGAGGCGAGTTTGACGGAAACTATCATTCCCTGACTGTAAATCTGACCAACGTTCCCACGGGAATCACGCTCGCGCCCTTTAATTATGCCGATGGCGCGGCATTCAAGCGCTTGACCGTCAAGGGCTCAATCGTGTCGGATCTTGAAAAGATTGGCAGCAATCAGAGCTGTATCAATATCGGCGGCTTCGTTGGAATAACCAAGGGCGAGGCGGTTTCATTTGACGAATGTATCAACCTTGCCGGTGTAAAAATCAGAAATTTCGGAGGCGCCCCCACGGGAAATCTAGGCGGCTTCGTAGGTATGAACTATACCAACATAACCTTTACAAACTGTGCTTCTCTTGGCAGAATAGACGTAGGTGTGGCTGACGGCGGCTCGGGAGTCGTCGGAAACAGCCAGAGCGGCTGCAAGGTATATCTTGATAGCTGTTATATTTACCTTGAGTTTGGCGTTGCAAAGGCAAAGGCATATCGAAGCGGATCCTTGGACAACAGCTACGTTTGCAGAAACGCCGATGATACGCATATTACCAATTCCTACTATAACGTGACTCGGATCGACACTCCCGGATCAGGAGATAAGGCGGGCGTCATCGGAGTTAAAAATACTTCAGACGGGTTTAAGATCGTTAATGCAGAGAATATAGCCAATGGTAATCTTGTCAATCTGCTCAACAAGGACGATAACACCACGGGTGTCTGGAAGCAGACCTTGACGGGAGATAGCGTGGATGCATACCCCAACTTTACGGGTAAGCGTGTCGTGTGGAATGTGGATGGGCAGAAATACGACAACCACGAGCATACCGAGGTTTACGCCCTTGCAACTGTTAACGCGGAAAACGACACCGTCAACATAAGCTGTCCCGTGTGCTCCATCTCCGGACAGAACGTGACGATCAGCATTCCGACAGAGAATACGTACGATGTTAACATTATGCCGACCGCTACCGTGACGGGCGGAGAAGCTATAACGGTAGTTTATATGAGTGGAAGCACTGTGTTAAGCGAGGCTCCCAAGGAGGTAGGCAACTATACCGCGAGCTTCACACTCGGAGGAAAGACTGCGACCGTTGTTTATAACATCGTCCCTAAATCCATAGAAAGCGTAGACGTGGAGAACGACGTCACAGTTTCCGGTAACGGTGTCATTTTTAACGGCAATGAGCAGACCTTAAATGTCACAGAGATCAAGTTTGACGGTGTTACACTTGTTGAAGGTACGGACTTTACCGTTACGGGCAACAAGCAGACCAATGCAGGTGAGCATACCGTTACCGTTATTGGTAAGGGAAATTATAAGGGTAGTGTTACACTTGTTTATATTATCAATCAAGCTCCCCTTACGGTAACTGCAAACGATCATACCATAACCTACGGTGAGCTTCCTACAAATAATGGAGTTACTTATACAGGATTTGTTGGTAGCGACACCGAAAGCGTAATAATCGGCGCTCCTACTTATACCTATAGCTACGAGCAGTACGGCAATGTCGGTGAGTACACGATCACTCCCGCGGGCGTTACCGCTGATAACTACAAGATGACCTTTGTGCCCGGTAAGCTTACGGTAGAGAAGAAGGTAGTTGGCGTCACAGCAGAGGCAAAGACCAAGACCTACGGCGATGCTGATCCTGAGTTTACCTATATTACCTCCGGTCTTGTGAACGGCGACATCCTTGAGGGCGCGCTCGCAAGAGCAGAGGGTGAGAACGTTGGTGAATATCTTATCGGCGTTGGCACCCTGAACAATGATAATTATACTATCACTTACACGGGTGCAAAGCTTACGGTTGAACAGAAACACATTACGGTTACAGCAGACGACCAGTCTGTGGCACAGTATCTTCCTTTCCCCGAGTATACTTATAAGGTAGAAGGACTTGTCGGAGAAGATACCCTTCTCGTTGAGCCTACGTTCAGCGTCAGTATTACCGACACCAAAACCGTTGGTGAATACGAAATAACCGTAGATGGTGCAGATGCAGGCGATAACTATTCTATAACACACGTAAACGCACTTCTTACTGTTACCGATCACGTTGAGTGCTTTGGTGGAAGAAGAACCTGTACGGCAGGCCCGATATGTGAGGGATGTGGCAAGATATACGATGAGCCTCTTGCACATATGTGGGACGAGGGTGTTATCACCACCGAGGCTACTTGTACGGGCGAGGGCGTTATTACCTACAATTGCTTGCTTAACAGAGATCATTTCAAGACTGAGGCTATAGAAATAGACGAAACTGCTCACACTGACGTTGACGAGAACGGAATATGTGACGATTGCAAGACTGATCTCACTTCTGAGGATGAAACCACCGAGGCACCCGAGGACGTAACTACCGAGATACCCGAGGATGAAACTACCGAGGCACCCGAGGACGTAACTACCGAGGCACCCGAGGATGAAACTACCGAGGCATCCGAGGATGAAACTACCGAGGCGCCCGAGGATGAAACTACCGAGGCGCCCGAGGACGTAACTACCGAGGCACCCGAGGATGAAACTACCGAGGCACCCGAGGACGTAACTACCGAGATACCCGAGGATGAAACTACCGAGGCACCCGAGGATGAGACTACCGAGGCTCCCACAGATCAGCCCGCTCAGCCTACTACACCCGGCAACAAGCCCAGTAACCCATCAACAGGCAATCCTAAGCCTGAAACTCCCGCCTCCTCCGGCGGATGTAGGGGATGTAAGGGTACGGTTGGAGGCGCATCGATCGGATTGATAGCGTTGATTGGCGTTGGTGTATTCCTTGCCTTCAAAAAGAAGAAGGAGCAGTAATCACTGCAAAACCGAATAAAACAAAAGGGGCGACCTTGAGGTCGCCCCTGATTTTTTTATTTATCAGTCAAAATATCCGAGTCTGTAAAGAAGCTCTGCGATAAGCACCGCGCCGCCTGCCGCGCCACGTACCGTGTTATGAGAAAGTCCTACAAACTTGTAGTCGTAAAGAGTGTCCTCGCGAAGTCTGCCCGCGGTTACGCCCATGCCGCCGTAGATATCGCGGTCAAGCTTTGCCTGAGGACGATTGTCCTCTTCAAAGTATGTAATGAACTGCTCGGGCGCGTTAGGAAGACCGAGAGTCTGGGGAAGTCCCTTAAAGTTCTTCCAATCCTCAAGTATCTGCTCCTTTGTGGGCTTGTTCTCAAACTTTACGAAAACTGCCGCGGTGTGACCGTCGGTAACGGGAACGCGAATGCACTGAGTTGTGATAACGGTATCGTTTGCCTTAACAATCTCGCCGTTTTCAATCTTGCCCCAAACGCGAAGGGGCTCCTGCTCACTCTTTTCCTCCTCACCGCCGATGAAGGGAATTATGTTGTCGATCATCTCGGGCCACTCGTTAAAGGTTTTGCCCGCGCCCGAAATTGCCTGATAGGTGGTTGCGACAACCTCCTTGATTCCGTACTTGCGGAGAGGGGTAAGCTCGGGAACGTACGCCTGAATAGAGCAGTTAGGCTTAACCGCGATAAATCCTCGCTTTGTGCCAAGACGCTCTCTTTGCGACTTGATAACCTCAAGATGCTCGGGATTTATCTCCGGTATTACCATGGGAACGTCGGGAGTCCAACGGTGAGCGGAGTTGTTCGATACTACGGGAATTTCTGCCTTCGCATACTTTTCCTCAAGCGCCTTGATCTCGTCCTTCTTCATATTGACCGCGCAGAAAACGAACGCGCAGTCCTTCATCTCGTCAATGTTTTCCGCATCAACTACCACCATATCCGCGTACTTTTCGGGCATGGGAGTCTGGAGCTTCCATCTGCCACCAAGTGCTTCGGCATAGGTTTTGCCTGCGCTGTTTTTTGACGCGGCAAGCTTAATAACCTCAAAATAAGGGTGGTCTGCGAGCAGAGAAAGAAATCTCTGACCTACCATACCCGTGGCGCCAACGACGCCTACCTTCATTTTTTCCATAACAGTACCTCGTTTTTTCAAAATCACGTGTTCGTAATTTAGTTTGATAAAATAATAACTCATTATAGCACATTTTGGGAGCCGTTTCAATAGGAAACAGTCAATTTTATTAGATCACTTTATATAAATTTATTCATCATGCCATGAAAATGTTTGTATTTATTGTAAAAAGGGCAGATGCTTTCACATCCGCCCTTATGTATTAAGCCTTTTTATCAGCCCTTGGAATCCTTGATAGCGTCCTTAGTACCTGCCCAAACGGTCTTGCCGCTCTTGCCTATTACGTACTCTTTATATTCCTTAAGCTCCTTCTTAAGATCCTTAAGCTCATCTTCCATATTGTCGATTTCGTAGCTGGAGAAATCGTCATCATACTTCTTGAGCATATGCTCGAGTCTTTCGATCTCGCGCTCAAGCTCTTCCTTCTCGTGATTCATAGAAGCCTTTGCTTCCTCGTAGTAGAGCTTTGCAAGCTTGCTATCAGAGAAAACGATAACTATGAGGTAGTCGTCACCGTTGGAAGCGGAGAGTCTTTCCTTGTAGCCGACCTCGTCAACGTCGTCGGAATATGATACGTAGTAATCCTCATCTTCAAGGTTATCCGCAGCGTCCTCAAGATTCATCTTAGGTCTGGGAGTGCAGGAAGAGAAGACTACCATGCAGCTGAGAATCATTACAGATGCAAGAATAAGCGCCAAAAATTTTTTCATAGGTTTTTCCTCCAATGATATTGTATGTAATTACATTATAGCATTGACGCAAACAATTGTCAATTGATTTCGACTTTTTTGTGAAAAATGTGTGAAATTTCGTCGAATTCAACAATTTCGCTTCGTGAAGGCATCTTCAGTTCTAAAAACGGAAAATAAAAGTTATTGAATGCAAATCCAAGAGATTGCGGATGTGTTAAAATACCAAAATCGGAAAAAATATTTTCAAAAAGCTATTGACAATGGGTAAAAATGAGTGTATAATTAGTCTGTAAACGATAAAAGCGGCAAAACACCGCGGAAATAATTACTTATTAGCCCTATGGGCAGAATGGAGAAAATATGGCAGCAACAAAGAAGTCGCTTCCCAAGGTAAGTGAAATTCAGGATAAAGAGGATAAGAGAAAAGCTCTGTCGACCGCGATGGCGCAGATAGAAAAGAATTTTGGCGCAGGAGCTATTATGAAGCTTGGCGAAAATGCTAAAATGGAGGTTCAGGCGGTTTCTACCGGCTCGCTCTCACTTGATATGGCTCTCGGAATCGGCGGCGTGCCGAAGGGAAGAATAGTTGAGATATTCGGTCCCGAATCCTCGGGTAAAACCACCGTCGCGCTTCATATAATCGCCGAGGTGCAGAAGGCGGGCGGCGAGGCGGCGTTTATCGACGCGGAGCATGCGCTCGATCCCGTTTATGCAAAGGCGCTTGGAGTTGATATCAACAATCTCCTTGTTTCTCAGCCCGATTGCGGTGAGGATGCGCTCTCAATTACCGAGTCGCTTGCTCGCTCGGGTGCTATTGACGTTATCGTTGTGGACTCTGTTGCGGCTCTCGTTCCCAGAAGCGAGATCGACGGAGATATGGGTCAGGCGACGGTTGGTCAGCAGGCGCGCCTTATGTCGCAGGCTATGAGAAAGCTCACCGCGGTTATTTCCAAGAGCAACTGTATCGTTGTGTTTATCAACCAGCTTCGTGAAAAGGTTGGCGTTATTTACGGAAATCCCGAGACAACCACGGGCGGTCGCGCGCTCAAGTTCTACGCGTCGGTTAGAATTGATATCAGAAAGACCGAGCAGCTCAAAAACGGCGCAGATATTTACGGAAATCGAGTTAAGTGCAAGATAGTAAAGAACAAGGTAGCTCCGCCCTTCCGTGTTGCAGAATTTGATATTCTTTACGGCAAGGGAATATCCAGAATGGGTGAAATACTCGACTTTGCTATTATGCTCGACGTTATAAAGAAGAGCGGCTCGTGGTTCTCGTATGAGGGCAACCGTCTTGCGCAGGGTAAGGATAACGTCAAGAAGCTCTTTGAGGACAATCCCGAGTTTGCGGCAGAGGTTGAAGCAAAGGTGCGCGAGCTTATGATGAAGAACGACGGCGTGATGAATGAAGAGGAGTTCGAGCTTGACGAGGACGACGATTTTGATATCCGCACGATAGAGGACGATGAGTGATCGGCAAAATAAGATCGGTTTTGGCAGAAGCGCCGAGGATTTTATCAGATCGCTTGATAAGTCAAGTGCTGATGAAGGCAAGTTGAGCGAATATAGCGGAATGTACGTAAAGTCACTTGCATCGGGTGACGGCGGCAAAGCAAAGGTCAGAGTACTTATCGAGAATCGGTCGGGAAGTGAAGAAATCGAATTTATATTGCTTGGCGAGTTTGTTGAAGAGCTGTCGCTTGAAATCGGCGAGATAAGCGAGGACATAATTTTGGATATCGAGAGATATGCCGAGGTTACGAAGGCTTATAATTCAGCCGTTGCCTCGCTCGCGTTTGCGGATTCGTCGTGCAAGGCGCTCGCGCGCAAGCTCGCGCAAAAGGGATTTGACAGAGATATCGCCGAGGATGCTGTTGGCATAGCCTTGAGTCGAGGACTTGTTGACGAGGACAGAATCGTTGAGAGCAGGGTAAGAGTGTTTCTCGGCAAGAGATGGGGCAGAGGTCGCATACTTGCGAAGCTTCGTGAGGAGGGCTTTTGCAACGACGCGATAAACCATGCGGCAAAGGCTCTTGCAGAGGTTGATTTTATTACTCTTTGTGCCGAGCTTTTGCAAAAGAAATATTCTATTTTACCGACGGACAGACAAGGACGCGAGAAGATTTACGCGGCAATGTCACGCTACGGATATTCGTCAAGTGAAATAAGAGAAGCAATTGCTGTAGTTTTCGAATAACAATTTCAAAAAGGCACCGTTCGGTGCCTTTTGGTTTTGCGTTATAAAATTTTGAGGCGAAAACACACGGTATTAGTACGAAAATTATTCATTATATGATTTCTACTTGACACCTGCTCTTCATTTAGGCTATAATAAGGAAAAGAAGTGAAGGAGAGTGCTATATGAGTATTCCGCGTCCCGAATATCCCAGACCGCAGATGAGAAGAAATAATTGGATAAACCTCAACGGTGAGTGGGAATATGCTACTGACAGAGGAATGTCCGGAAAACAAAGAGGACTTCAAAGCGGAAACGATTTTGGAGAGAAGATAATAGTTCCTTTTTGCCGTGAAAGTGCGCTTTCAGGTATCGGTGACAAGGATTTTTGCTCATGTGTGTGGTATAAGAAAATTATTGCTTTGCCTTCAGGCTGGCACGGCAAGCGCGTAAAGCTCCACGTCGGTGCGTGCGATTTTAAAACAGACGTATGGGTAAACGGAAAATATATCGGTGAGCACCGCGGCGGATACGTTTCGTTTTCGTTTGAGATAACAAAGGCTCTTTGCGAGGGTGAAAATATCATTGTAATTCGTGCCGAGGATGATACAAGATCTTCCAGACAGGCATCGGGAAAACAAAGCCCTAGCTATGCGTCTGCAGGATGTCACTATACGAGAACAACGGGTATATGGCAGACGGTATGGCTTGAATGTTTACCGCAGAAGTATATTGAAAAGACTAAGTTCTATCCCCATATTGACAGCCCCTCACTTTATGCTGAGGTATATGCAACCGATTCCAACGGCATGGAGGTTGCCGCTGTTGTAAGTTACGAGGGTAATGAGGTCGGCAGAGCTACCCGCACCGTAAAATGCGGTGTCGCAAAGCTAAATATCCATCTTTCCGAGCTTCATTTGTGGGAGGTAGGCTGCGGCAGACTTTACGATATCACAATTACTATGGGTGAAGACAAGGTCGAAAGCTATTTCGGCATGCGCGAGGTCGATTGTAAGGACGGTATTATGTATCTCAACGGCAAGCCTGTGTTCCAACGACTTGTGCTTGATCAGGGGTTCTATCCGGACGGAATATATACCGCACCGACTTATGAGGCACTCAAGCACGACGTTGATATGTCAATGGAGATTGGATTCAACGGAGCGCGTCTGCATGAAAAGGTATTTGAACCCCTCTTTCTTGAATATTGTGACAGACGCGGATATATAGTTTGGGGAGAGCACGCCAACTGGGGAATCTGCCATAACGGTGATGCTCCCTTTGCAGAATTTATGATGGAGTGGAGTGAAATCGTCGAGCGTGATTTTAATCATCCCGCCATCATCGGTTGGTGTCCGATCAACGAAAGCTCGCACGATACAGACCCAAGATTTTTAAGCAAGCTTGCCGAGATTACGCGCGCTTATGATAACACAAGACTTTATATCGATGCGTCAGGCTGGAAGCACGTTGAAGGCGTTACCGATATTATGGACTGGCACGATTACGATCAGGATCCCATAACCTTCAAGGCAAGATACGACGCGCTTCTTGGCGATGGTACTATAAACGTACACGGATTTTTCCAAGGCAAAAATATGGTATATAACGTCAAGCCCACGTTTATCAGTGAATACGGCGGCACCTGGTGGTCGGATACGATAAAGGGCGGATGGGGATATGGTAATAGCCCTAAGGACGAGGAGGAGTTCAAATATCGCTTTAAAGGGCTTACCGAGGCGTTGCTCTTCAATCCTATGATGGGCGGTTTTTGCTATACTCAGCTTACCGACGTTGAGCAGGAGCAGAATGGACTTTATACATATGACCGAAAGCTGAAATTCGATGCTGAGTTCTTCCGTTCGGTTCTTGCGCAGAAAGCAAAAATTGAAGAATAATAAAAACGGCTGAGATTGCTCAGCCGTTTTGCTTTAGCTTTTAAAGGGCGCTTCTTTTACCCACTTGATAGCGTAATTGATCCAATTTTCGTTATAGGGGATAACCCATCCGGGACCTTGAGACCATGTTTCCTCGTTGCAAAGTGCAAGACCGTGGTCACCGTTGGGGTGAATGTGAAGCTCGAATAGAATTTTGTACTCTGCAAGCTTTGACGCGTAAAGAAGAGAGTTTTGCACGGGTACAACGCTGTCCTTGACGGTGTGCCAAAGAAATGCGGGGGCAGTTTTTTCATCAACGAGATCGTCAAGAGAGAATCGGTTCATGCTCTCCTCGTCGTCGCAGTGCCCGTTGAGATTGAGAATAGAGCCCTTATGCCTGTATAGAGGATTGTTTGTAATAACGGGATAACATAGCACGGTTGCTGTAGGCTTGCAAATCTCGGGGTCGTCGTTACCGATACGTCTCTGCACCTCGTCTATATGCCAGAGCGTACCTGCCGACGCAGCAAGGTGACCGCCTGCAGAAAATCCCGTGATAAATACGTTCGCGGGATCTACGTAAAGCTCGTCGCAGTTTTTTCGGAGGTATCTTATTGCAAGGCAAGCCTCGATCAGCGGCGCATAATTTGTCGCATTTGCACCGATGGGATAACGGAGAACAAAAACGTTAAGACCTGCCGCAAAATACTGAAGAGCGATAGGCTCAGCCTCCCTTTCAGAGAGCATTTCGTATCCGCCGCCAGGGCAGACGATTATCGCTTTACGTCTTCCTATTTTAAGCTCTTCGTGTGGCGAGTGAATATATGCTTCAAGGTGGGAGTTTGGGTTATCCGAGAAGTTTATGGTCTTGAAAATCATAATGAAAACCTCTTTTTCTTAGAGTACAAGAACATTATAACACCTTTTATTGCTTAGTTCAATAGATTTTTCTATCTGAAACAAAAAAATTGAGCCTATTAACGACGAGTTCACATCTTGGTAGTAGAATTAATGCAAAATCAAGCAAAACAGTTGTTTAATAAGCGCTTTGTAGGTGCATCGATGCAGAAAGGCAATAAAATGGAATTTATAAGAAAGCTTCCCATTCCGAAGGAGATCAGGGAAAAATATCCTTTGAGAACAGAGTGGGCAGAAAAGAAAGTAGAATTTGACCGTGAGGTCGCAAAAATATTTACGGGAGAGTCTGATAAGAAGCTTCTCATCATCGGTCCCTGCTCGGCAGATAACGAGGATTCGGTCATGGATTACGTTACCCGACTTGCGCGTGTCAGCGAAAAGGTGTCGGATAAGCTTGTAATCATTCCAAGAATTTACACCAACAAGCCAAGAACGACGGGTGAGGGATATAAGGGAATGCTGCATCAGCCCGATCCGAATAAAGAGAGCGATATGCTTGCAGGCATAGTTGCGATAAGACAGCTTCACAAGAGAGTTATTGAGGAGAGCGGTATGTTTACTGCCGACGAGATGCTCTATCCCGAGAATTATCAATATCTTTACGATCTTCTTTCTTACGTTGCGATAGGCGCGCGCTCGGTTGAAAATCAGCAGCACAGACTTGTGTCTAGCGGAATACAGATACCCGTCGGTATGAAAAATCCCACGGGCGGCGATATTTCGGTAATGCTCAACTCGGTTCTTGCGGCACAGAAAAAACATACCTTCCTTTATCGCGGCTGGGAGGTCAGGAGCGAGGGAAATCCTTTGGCTCACTCTATTTTGCGAGGATACGTAAATAAGCACGGTGAGTCGATTCCTAACTATCACTACGAGGATATCGAGCATCTTTGCGCCGAGTATTCAAAGAGAGGACTTGAGAACCCCGCGCTCATCGTTGACTGCAATCACTCAAATTCCGGCAAGAAATACATGGAGCAGGTGAGAATTGCAAAAGAGGTGCTCCATTCTTGCTCGCTGAATTCGGATATTTCCAAAATATTCAAAGGATTTATGATAGAGAGCTATATTGAGGAGGGCGCGCAGAAGATCGGTGAGGGCGTGTACGGAAAATCTATCACTGATCCTTGTCTTGGCTGGGATGATACCGAAAAGTTTATTTATTATATGGCGGAAAGAGTTTAATTTTTCTGTTATGAGCGGGGGCGTTGCCCCCGTTTCTTTTTTTGTGTAAAAAATTTTAAAAACCTCTTCCCAAAATATGTAATATTTGATATAATTATAATAATGTGTCAAGGGGGAGGGATGCGCGTGACTTACACCGATATTTGCCGTCGATTTACCGAGTGCGGAATAGAAAACGCCGGCGGCGAGGCGAGAATTCTTATCGAAGAAATATGCGGTGAATTTTCGTCTGAAAAGGACTATTTGTGTGACCAATTGCTATTCGCGGTTGAAAAGCGATGCACTCACTATCCCTTGCAGTACATAATTGGCAAATGGTGGTTTTGCAGATGTGAATTCGAGGTGAATGAGGATTGCCTGATACCTCGTCCCGATACCGAGATCGCAGTAGAAGTGGCACAAAAGCTTATGCCGCAAAATGCGAGATTTGCCGATCTTTGCACGGGAAGCGGATGTATTGCGATAAGCTTGCTTGATCTGCGTCCCGACACGAGCGCGGTCGCGGTCGAGCTTTTCCCAAAAACGCTTGAGCTTGCAAAGAGAAATGCCGAGAGAAATAATGTCGCTGATCGATTTGTCGGTGTTCTTGGCGACGTTTTGTCGGGTAACGTGCTTGGCGACGAGATTTTTGACGTTATCGTGTCAAATCCTCCGTATATAAGGAGTGACGTTGTGCCGACACTCTCAAAAGAGGTTGGATTTGAGCCTTTGGCGGCGCTTGACGGAGGCGAGGACGGAATGATCTTCTACCGCAGGATAGTTGAGGCTTATCTTGAAAATGTCTCTTATGACGGTTGTTTTATCTTCGAGATAGGCTACGATCAGGCAGAGGATATCAAGGCGGTTGCAGATAACAGCTCTCTTAAATGCGAGATTATCAAGGATTTTGGCGGTAACGACCGTATTGCCGTTTTGCGCAGATAATAAATAATTTGAAATTGTGGAAAGGTGGTCTTTCTTTTGAATATAGCAGTTTTAGCGGGCGGATTTTCGCCCGAGAGGGACGTATCTCTCACGTCAGGCTCTCTTATCGCAAACGCCCTCGTTGACGAGGGGTATGACGTTTGTCTTGCAGACGTTTATCTCGGAATTGAGATAGGCAACGATGTAAAAGAGCTTTTTAACAGAGAAAAAAAGCCTGTGCATAAGGTCACGCATACCGTTCCGGATCTTGACGCTTTGAAGTTGAGCAGCGGAAACGGTGAGGCACTTATCGGAAAGGGAATAATTGAGCTTTGCCGCGCCGCAGACGTGGTTTTTCTCGCGCTTCACGGAGCAATGGGTGAAAACGGTCAGCTTCAGGCAACGCTTGATAATTTTGGGATAAAATATACCGGCTCGGGCTACGTAGGAAGCCTGCTTGCGATGGATAAGGACATCTCCAAGAAAATGTTTGTCGGCGCGGGTGTGAGAACTCCCGATTGGATGCACTTTTCGGCGGGTGACGCGTCGGTATGTGACATAGAGGCAAAAATCGGTTATCCTTGTGTGGTAAAGCCCTGCTCGTGCGGCTCCAGCGTCGGTATTTCTATAGTTCACGACCGAGGTGAGCTTGAAACTGCGCTTGCCGAGGCGAAAAAGTATGAGGATAATATTCTTGTTGAGAAAATGATCTCGGGCAGAGAGCTGACCGTTGGAATTCTTGACGGAGAGGTGCTTCCCGCGATTGAGATCATTCCCACCGAGGGATTTTACGATTATCAGAATAAATATCAGGCTGGAAAAACGCTTGAAATATGTCCCGCCGAGATCGACGACGATATACTTGAATCTCTGAAGGAACAGACCAAGCTCGCGTTTGCGGCGCTCAGACTTTCTGGCTACGCGAGGTTTGACTACATAGTCGACGCGCAAAATAGAACCTGGTGTCTTGAGGCGAACACACTCCCCGGCATGACGCCCACAAGCCTGCTTCCGCAAATGGCACAGGCAGTTGGAATGAGCTACGGTCAGCTTTGCGCGAAGATCGTTTCTCTTGCCGGGAAAAAATAAGCACTCAAGATCCGCGTTTTCCTTTAAACGCATTGACAAATAATGGATTTTGTAATATAATAGGTTTGTTAAATTTTGTGCCGCTTCGGCGGAGAAATGGAGAATACCATGGATTTCAAAAATGTTGATAAGAAGTATCGCCCCGTGCCCTTCTGGTCGTGGAACGAGAAGCTTCGCGCAGAGGAATCCGTAAGACAGACTGTTCTTATGGATGAAGTCGGAATCGGAGGATACTTTATGCACGCTCGCGGTGGTCTTCAGACCGAGTATATGGGCGAGGAATGGTTTGAGAACGTCGGAGCTTGCATTGATGAGTGTAACAAGCGCGGAATGCACGCTTGGGCTTACGACGAGAACGGCTGGCCCTCGGGCTTTGGCGGCGGTATTGTTAACGGCAAGGGTGAAAAGTTCTGGCAGAAGTATCTTCGCATGATTCCTGCGGATGCAGACAGAAGCTATGTTCCCGAGCATAGAATCATCAAGATCGATGATGAATATTGCTTCTACTA
Organism: Clostridia bacterium; assembly: GCA_017504625.1. Classification (GTDB taxonomy): domain Bacteria; phylum Bacillota; class Clostridia; order Oscillospirales; family CAG-272; genus SVTX01. Next base: position 26,885 of record JAFVQU010000014.1, read on the forward strand.
CGATGTAAATGAGTTTTACGTTGACACGCTTGACGGCGAGGTCATCGCAGACTTTATCAACGAAATATACGTTCCCTACTACGAGAGATTCGGCAACAGCTTTGACGGCTTCTTCACCGACGAGCCTCAGATCTCGCGTAACGGTATTCCGTGGAGCTTGATCATGCTCGACGAGTACAAGGCAGCTTACGGTGAGGATCTTAGTGACAGCCTTGCCTGCCTCTTTACCGAAAAGGAAGGCTTTGAGGACGTAAGAATCAAGTTCTGGAAGCTTGTGACCGAGCTTTTCTCGAAGAACTTTATGAAGCAGATCTACGATTGGTGTCTTGATCATAATCTTGAATTTACCGGTCACCTCGTTCTTGAGGAGGGACTTCCTCATCAGCTCACGTGCAATGGCGCGTGCATGCCTCACTACGAGTACCTTACCATTCCCGGCATGGACTGGCTTGGAAGAAATATTCCGAATTGCCTTACTCACCATCAGGTAGCGTCTGCTGCGGCTCAGGTCGGCAGGCGTCAGGTGCTCTCTGAGACCTTTGCGCTTTGCGGTCACAACGTAGGCCACGACGAGCTTAAGAGAAACTATGAGTGGATGATGGTTCGTGGCATCAACCTTTTGTGCCAGCATCTCGAGGGCTATTCGCTCCGCGGTATCAGAAAGAGAGATTACCCGCCGGCAATGTACGTTCAGCAGCCTTGGTGGGCAGATTATAAGGTGTTTAACGACGCAATGAGCCGCGTTGGTATGATTCTTGCTGAGGGCAGAATCAAGTTTGACACACTCCTTATGCACAACATGACTACCGGTTGGATCTGCTTTAACAACGGCAACAATGTTTACGGTGACAAGGATATCGAATATTACAGCCAGAGGCTTATCGGCGACACGCTTAAGCTTGAGGCAAAGCATATTCCTTTCCACCTCGGCGACGAGATTTTGATGGAAAGACACGGTCGCGTTGAGGGCAACAAGCTCATCATTGGCGAGCAGACCTATACGACTGTCGTTATCCCCGAGCATATCAAGTTTATGGATAACACCAATAAGCTCCTTGACGAGTTCAAGAAGAATGGCGGTATCATCACCACCGCGGACGAGATCGCGGCAAGCGACATCGTTGATAATCCCAATATCACTTACACTTGGAGAGAATTTGACGGCTTTACCGTTGATTACTACGTAAACTCGCACAATAGTGAACAGAAGGCAACCTTCAAGAGAGGTAGCTACGCTATTGATATCGCAACCGGCGACAAGATAGAATTCTGCGGCGAGTACACATTCCCGCCCTACGGAAGCCTTGTTGTCGTTGACGACGGCACTCCTTGCGCACCCAAGAAGGCAGAGAAGGAGCTTAAGACTCTTGACATTACGGGCGAGTGGGCAGTTGCGGGTGCGACCTACAACTCTATCACGCTTGACAAGTGTACATACTGGTTTGACGGCACTCTTCAGGAGGAGAACGGCTACGTTCTTAACATCATTCCTCGTGCAACCGACCTTCTCCGTCCCGTTGATCTCCGTTGTGAATTCTATACAAATATTGAGTACATACCCGAAAAGCTTTACCTCGCGTGCGAAACTCCCGAGATCTTTACTATCAAGGTAAACGGCGTTGAGATCGACAAGACCGATTGCGGATACTTCCGCGATAGCTCCTTCAGAATGCTTGACATTCACGACGCAGTTAAGATTGGCAAGAACGTGATCGAGCTTACAGTTTGTCTTACCATGTCCGATAAGACCTACGATAACATCAGAAAGTCCAGACTCTTTGAGTCCGAGAAGAACAAACTCACCTACGATATGGAGGTTGAGTCTATGTATCTCGTCGGTGACTTCGGCGTAAGATGCGACGGAACGTTTGAAACTATCGAGCGTAACGCGTCCTTCTTTGACGGAAGCTTTACTGTGGTTGCTCCTACCGAAAAGGTAACACTCAACCACATCGAAAAGCAGGGTTATCCCTTCTTCTCGGGCGAGCTTACCGTAAGCCGCAAGTATAATCTTGACTCCACTGATTACAAGCTTGCCTTCATCCGCAAGGGTGTCAACGCGGTAAGAATAAAGGTGAACGGCAAGGACGTTGATACTATCCTCTGGGCGCCCTATTCGGCAGACCTTTCGGACTACCTTGTAGCAGGCGAGAACACGGTTGAGCTGACACTCGTTAACAATCTCCGTAACCTTCTCGGTCCTCACCACAACGTTGGCGGCGAGCTTTACTCGGTAGCTCCCTCGCACTTCTACAACGAGCCTTGCCTTTGGAATTACTTCGCAAAGGGTAATTATACAGATAAGTACAGCTTCGTTGATACGAGCATCGTTGAGTGATCAAGTATAAAAGAATAAGGGGAAAAGGCTTTTGAAAGGCCTTTTCCCCTTATGTTTTTTTAAGATTTTGATCAATTGGCGGATTCAAAGTGGACGGTGGTTCGATCAGTTAAATGATATCCGGACTTCTCCAACATATTGTTCCATTGCTTTTGCGTGCCGGCAAAATAGATATCCTCCAATTCGTAGCTAAATGCAGATTGCTTTATCTCGGTCACGCTGCTTGGAATATAAATGGATTTCATATTCCGACAAGACGAGAATGCCGAGGTGCCGATATACGTCACACCTTCGGGAACGGTTACGGTTGTTATATCCGCAAAATAGCTGAAGGCGCTATCTCCGATTCTCGTAACGGTGCCGTCGGAGGGAATTACCCCGTTATTACATCCTGAAACCAACGTGCCGCTTGCAGTTTCAACAAGGCAGCCTTCGCTGCTGTGATACGCCGCGTTTTCCGGATCTACCTCAATGCTCGTCAAGGCAGTACATCCCGTAAATACGTTGCCGTCAATGTTCGTTATGTTTTTAGGGATAAATACCTCCTTCAGATTTGTGCAATGCATAAACGCTTCTGCGCCGATAGAAGTGAGATTCTCAGACAAGGTTATAGTTCTTATATAAGCAAACCTGAATGCACTTTCTCCAATGCTGATCACACTGTCTGGAATCATTATCGAGGTGAATCGGCAGGCATAGAAAGCCTCGTTTCCAATGCTCGTAACGCTATCGGGAATGTCGATTTTCTCTAAATTGTGACATGAATAAAAGGCGTTATCTCCTATACGGGTTACGCTTCCGTCGTCGGGAATAATGCTGTTGGGACCGCCAAACACCAGCGTTTTCGTTGCCGTTTCAATTACACAGTTTCCGCTTACGTGGAAGGTTTCATTGGCGGGATCGACTAAAATTCTTTCAAGATAATTCTCGCCAAACGCCCTTTCGCCGATTTGTTGCACGTTTGCAGGTATTTCTATTGATTTAAGATCCCAGCATCCCAAGAACGCCTCGTCTCCTATCGTAACGACGCTGTCGGGAATCGTGAACGACTCAATATCCGTGTTACAAAATGCACGGGCTCCTATATACTTTATATCAGCATCTGCGGTAAGATTACTGTTTTTACAGCCAAGTATTACGGTTTTTGACGTTTTATCAACGAGACAATCACCGATGCTTTCGTAATACTTGTTAGCAGGATCTACTGTGATCGCGGAAAGACTGTCGCAAGCTCGGAATGCACCTTCGCCAATGTCGGTAACCTTGCTTGGAATGGTGACAGACATAAGACTGTCGCAATTACAGAAAGCGTACGTTGAGATCTTGGTTAAGCTGTTGGGAAGCTGTATCCATACGAGAGATCCGCAGCTATACCCTACTTCTTTACCGATTACGGTTACGCCCTCGGGGATAACCAGCGATACGATATCGCAGCTGTAAAATGCGTTATCGGCAACTCCTACGACCTTATCGCCGTTCGGAGATTCTGAAGGAATAACTACGTTTTTATCGGTACAGGTTCCAAGTCCTGTTACGTAACAGGTTCCGTTGCCAACCACCGTATAAGTCAAGCCTACCGAGCCCTGCTCGGTCACGTCGGGCGGAGTGGGCTCTGCTGCCTGAGTCGTATCTTCCCCCTCGTAGCGCGAGTTGCCCTCGCCGTTCTGTTGCGTAGTTTCACTATCCGGGGGGGGATTATTTTCCTGAGATCCGTTCTCCGCGCTTGACTCAGTCGTGTTGTCGGATCCTATACTTGATGACTCGTCGGGTGTTTTTGGGGACTCAGTCACGAGCTTGGGAATTATTAATGATCCGGCGGCGACCGCGGCCGTCAAAATAACGGCAATTATTGCTATAAGCGTAGTTTTGCTGTTTTTCCTTGCTCGGCTCGATGAAGCAGGAGGCACGGGAGCTATTTTAGCCGCAGAATGCGTAATCGTGTCAACGCTGGAAGGGTTGATGATGTCTTGATAAAGCAGTTGTACCACGCGGACGGCGACTGCCTCGGGCGTATACGCCCACTCGTATCCCGCAAAGAATGCATCTGTGATTACGGATGCGGCGTCTGTTGACCTTTCGGTTCCGATCCGATATTCAATACGGAGCTTTTTGTATATATCCGGAATAGCCTTGTAATTATTTCGCAAGTGCGCGGGAGCGTTAGCGATATCGCAGCTTCTGATGTATGGGATCTCCTTGGTTACCGCATCACAGGAAAGCGAGCGAGAATTCTTGCTGGAAACGAATACGAAGCATTGACAATTGTCCATTGCATCCTTCAAGGCTACCTCGTAATTCTCAACGGCGCCAACTCCGTGTCTAAGATTTCGAGCTGCCACGAAGCACGAAATGCCTTGTGATTCAAGCTCCTCGCAGAGAGCGGATACGTACTCCATATCCTTCGAGGAATATGCGATGAAAACGTCACGCGGAATTCCCGTGGCGTATACACCCTCCGAAACTCTTTCAGCTTCCTTGGATATTTGCGTGGAGAAATTAGAGAAGAACGTCAGATCGCGCGATTTATACGCACGCTCAATAAGATTATTCAGCTCAAGCAGATATTCAACCTGAAGCGAAGCGATCAGAAAGTGAATGACAGGAGGAAGAGAATCATAGTTGGCATCAACGTCAATATGGCGTATCGCGTTATTTATCTCCTTGGCATCGCCTGAAATGGCTTTCAAATAGAAATTCGCCTGAAAGTCATCCGGCAGATATTTTTTTATCTCGGTTGCGTATTGACGCACCTCGGCAGTGCTTATGTATTTAGCGTGAACGGCATCGTATAGATTGCGGCGTTGGTTTTTTATAATCTCAAGCTTGGCTTGATCCAATACCTCTTGCATATTCTTAACGTGTCGTTGAAAAGCGAGATTTTCGAACTTACTGCCGCAATATCGGCAGTTGAGCCATTCACTCTCAACGCCCGACAATGCGCCTCCGCAATTTGGGCAAAAATGTTGTACTTCGTCAATCATAAGTTTCTCTCCGGATAAATAATCATAAAACTATGTGTATTATTATACATCAGTTGTATAATATTGTCAAGTCCGTTTATTCTTTGTGGCAACGGGGCAAGGAGGATGCATTATTTGTGTAAATCATTTATAAAAAACGAATTGGAGGGAATAAGCTGCGCAGCATATCCGGTATATGATAAAATCTCCCTCTGCCCGATTTGCGAGCGGAGGGAGACTTGTACTATTATTGTTTTTCATTTTTCTTATACTGCGAAAGCTGGAGGATTTCCTTTGCCTTGAGCTTTTCAAGTATAGCCATATTTTCGATCATAAGCTTGACGATGTTTTCAAGCGCGGAGCTTTCGGAATAGTCGGCAACGCAAACGTAGTTGATTCGCTCGTCCTCAACAAGCGGCTTGACGGTTTCTTTCTTTCCGCGAGGATAGAGCGCGATAGATTTTCCGCCCTTTTCCTTTACCATCTTCATGCAGGGAATATCGGTCATTCCGTCACCGATATAGATCATATTGCGGTATGCGATGCGGCGCAGACTTTCATCCTGCAAACGGTTGAGGTTGTAGTCGTCGGTCACGTCGAGAATGCCCTTGGATATACGGTAGATGTACTGCGTTTTAAGCGTGTAGTTGATAGCAAGCGAGGGCCAGAGAGCCTCTCCGTTCTCGTCGTACATAAATCTGCACGCATAGATTCGCTTAAAATACTTTGCGATAGGCGTTCCCTGAATTATCTCATAGGTACCCGAGGAGATAATGTAATGCTCGATATTTACACCCATAGATTCGCCAAAAGCGTTGATCCTGTCGAACCAGGTCTCCACGCCCTTAAAGAGAACCACGTTCTCTCCGCAGGTTCTGAGATATTCCTCTGTGAGCGGAATACCTTTCTCCTTGCACTTCTTAATCATTACGAACATATACGCCAGGATCTTTTCAACCTCGTGCATTTTGGTAATATAAGCTGCTTCGCCCCAGAATTCATCGGAGGTCATATTAAGGTTTTTAATGAAAGAATACTCCTGCATATCGGTAGTGCAGAGAGTTTTATCGAAATCGTAAAGAATTCCTATGGTAGGTCTTGACATAATAAGTGCTCCTTTCAGAAATATGGAGTATGTATTTTTTTCATTATAACATATTTTTTCTTTGGATGTCAATAGTTGATAAAATTCCTATATCACAAATGGGTGGAAGCAAGCTTCCACCCATTTGTTTTATCATTTTTAATACAATTTGTATTTGAGCCTCAAATTATCCGCGATCATAGCGATGAATTCTGAATTTGTGGGCTTGCCTCTATTATTCTGAATGGTATAGCCGAAATAGGAATTGAGGGTATCCACGTCACCTCTGTCCCACGCGACCTCGATGGCGTGGCGAATGGCACGCTCGACGCGGCTTGTGGTGGTCTGATATTTCTTTGCAACCGAAGGGTAGAGGACTTTTGTCACCGAGTTGATAATGTCGCTGTCCTTGACCGTGAGCAAAATTGCCGTGCGGAGATACTGGTAGCCCTTTATATGCGCGGGTACGCCGATCTGGTGAATAATGCGGGTGACCTGAGCTTCAATGTCGGGGGTAAGATCGCTCTGCGCTGATTTATCGTTTGCCTGATGTCCCGCCGCCTTGTTGGCGCGTGATTTAAGCATTCCGTCAACATATTCGATGAGGTTTGACTGATTTATAGGCTTGATAAGACAAAGCTCTGCGCCTGCCTGAAGTGCCTGCACAAAAATGTTTTGATTTGAGATAGGCGAGGTCATAATGATCACGGGCGGCTTGTCGCTGCCGTAGGCAATCGATTTGGCGCTTCTGACAACGCTGAGTCCGTCAAGCTTTGAGAGCCAGATGTCAATGATAACGACGTCGGGATGCGTGCGGTTTATCTTGTCAAGCGCGTCCTCACCGTTGATCGCCTCGTCGATATATCGGCAACCTGCTCGAAGAAAGCAGTCCTTGATAAGTGTGCGCTGTGATGAATTTTCGTCTGCAATAAGTATTTTTGTTGTGAATTCCATTTTAATGTATCCCCCTGTAGAATGTTGGTTAATTATTACAGTATTATAATACCATAAAATGGAAATTTTTGCAATACCATTTCCAAAAATTTCCTATTAGCATAATTACCAAAAATTTACAGTAGATTTTGTCTTACTTATCAATAAAATAAAAAAGACAGTCAAATTTTGTCGAAAAATGTTCAAAAACATAGAAAACGCCCTTGCCGTATGTGGCAGGGCGTTTTGCTTTTACTTTTTTGTGAGATATTCGATTTCCTTTTGATTAAGATAGCGCCATTTGCCCTCTGCAAGCTGACCGAGCTTGAGATTTCCGATGGCAACGCGTGAAAGTCGGTCTATTCTTACCCCGTGGTATTCGCACATGCGGCGGATCTGTCGGTTTCTGCCCTCAAAAAGCTCAAATTTCACAACGGTGTTATCGTTCTTGTGCTCGATGAAGGTGACCTTTACAGGCATAGTCAATCTTCCGTCAAGCTCAATTGATTCACCAAGCATGGAAACGTCCTCGGGCAGATATTGTCCGCGCAGAGTGACCTCGTATATCTTGGGGATCGAATGGCGCGGATGCGTAAGCTTGTTGGCAAGCTCGCCGTCGTTTGTCAGGAGCAAAAGTCCGTCCGAATCCATGTCAAGTCTGCCGACGGGGTAGAGTCGGACGGCCTTTCCGTCCTCGCCCTTGACGTCACGACACAGATCGGTGACGTTTCTGCGCCCCTTTTCATCGGACGCGGTACATACGATGCCGCGCGGCTTGTTGAGCATAACGGTTATTCTTTTTTCGGCACGAGGGGTTATTTTTTTGCCCTTGTATATTACCTCGTCAACGCCGACCTCTATTTTATCTCCGATCTGCGCTACCGATCCGTTGACGGTAACGCGGCCTGCCGCGATCTCGGCCTCGGCGGCGCGTCGCGACATAACTCCGCAATCGGTAAAATATTTTGCAAGTCTGATCCTTTCCATTTTTTACTTCCTTATTATATAAGTTGTTGCTTGTGGGGAATTATCGTGAAAACAATCCCGTTATCTTCTCCCACAAGGTCTTTTTATACACTATTCTTTCTACAGAATACTGTGCAAATATGGGCACTCTTGCGATCTCGACACCGTCAGCGGTATATACAAGATAGCCTATAACGTCGCCTTTTTTTATCGTCGCGTAGCTGAATCTCGGTAGCTCTATGGTCTGCTCAACGTCGCCGCAGGCCTTCGGTACTGTGACCTTCACGTCGTCGCTTATCGACAGTAATACGTATTCCTCAGCTCCGCCGATCACGGGCTGGATATATCTGAAATCATCCTTTTCGCAAAGAATACGTGATTCGAAAAGTGAGAAGCCGTAATCAAGCAGGGCGGTGTGGTCGCGCCAATCGTCAGGCGCGCTTAAGGTTACGCAGATCAGCTCGACTCCGTCGCGCTCGGCGGCGCTTACAAGGCATCTGCCGCTTTTCTTGGTAAATCCTGTTTTAACTCCTATCGCGCCCTCGTAGCCCTTGAGCATCTTGTTGTGGTTGATGAGCAGTCTTACGCCCTCGCTCTCATTAAGCGGGATAGTCTTTTTGTGGGTTGACACGATAGAACGCAGGTCGTTGTTGCTCATTGCTTCGCGCGCTATGATGGCAAGCTCACGCGCCGTTGTATAGTGGGACTCTCCGTCAAGACCATGTGGGTTCTCAAAATGAGTATTTTTAAGCCCCAATTCTGCCGCCTTTTTATTCATCATATCGGCAAAGCCTTCAATACTTCCGCCAACCTCAATAGCAATTGCCGCGGCGGCATCGTTTGCCGATTCAAGCAGCATAGCGTAGAGAAGATCCTCAAGCGTAAGCTTTTCATCCTCATACAGATAAACGGAAGATCCCTCTATTCCTATCGCGTCGGCAGATACCGACACGGTTTTGTCGACGTCGGCGTTTTCAATTGCGACGAGCGCGGTCATTATCTTGGTCGTCGATGCCATGTGCCGTCTTTCATCCGCGTTTTTCTCAAAAATGATCTTTCCGCTGTCAGCCTCAATAAGTATTGCCGAATGAGCTGACACGGACGGGGGATCAAGTCTGCCGTTATCCGCGACAGACGGTATGGAGCATAAGACGCTTATACACAAAATTGACGTAAGGAAAACGGCGACGGTGCGCCACAGCTTTATTCGTTTGTTAAAAAAAGGCATAGAATCTCCTCCGGACAAGTAAAGGCTTTGTAGCATTATATTTGTCCGGAGTCCGATTTATGCTTTTACTGGAATTATTCCTCGTCAGCTGATTCTTCGTTTTCTTCGTTCTTCTTGTCCTTACCAAAGAGTGCCTTGATCTTTGCGATGATCTCGGGAGAGCGATCGATAAGATCAGAGAGGGTTTCAACGGGATCGGAGGGGCTCTTTACGCCGATATTGATAAGCTCAACGTCGCCGTCCTTGGAAACGCAGAGCAGACCGATAGGCTGAACCGAAATTCCCGTTCCGCCGCCCGCGCCGAAGTTCTGGGGCTTGCCCTGCGCACCGCCCGTTTTGTCGTTGAAATCAAGACCGCCGGTTGCAAAGCCTACCGCTACCTTGGACACGGGGATGATAGTCGTACCCGAAGCGGTCTCGACGGGAGTACCGATAACGGTATCTGCGTCGATCATATTTCTTATCTGTGCAAGTGTTGCGTGAACTACCTCTTGAAGCTTGTTTTCGGATGCCATAGTGTTGTTCCTTTCAATGTATGTTAATTATTTTATTTTTCTTTTTTAGTGTCTGCAGCCTTTGGTGCGGGCGCAGGTTGAATTTTTCCCCATCCGACGAGCGCGGAGAAGAGAACCTTGAGCAGTACGCCAAGCAGCGCGCCTATGCTCATTGAGAAAGCCAGATCAACGTCAAATTCAAGATCCTCGTGAAGATAATCGGGAGAAATGTCAATGTCGGCGTTTTTCATACCGTGAAGATTTGAATGCTTATCCAAAATTATAAGCAGCGGCTTGAATACTCCGCATATCGCGCAATAGAGCATTGCGGTCGTAGCGGCATGGGACGTGCCGACCTTTATTCTTATTTTTGCCACGTGGAAGTGGAAACGACCGAAAAATCCTGAGAAAAAGAGCTTTATCAATCTCAAAAAGAGATCTGCCATATCGGGAATAGCAGGGCGAGAAGCCTTCTTCGCCTTCTTTTCCTCTTTGGTAATTTTTTTCTTTTCCGCCTTCTTTTGTTCCTTTTGCTTTTGCTTGGCTTTCTGTTTTTCGGCCTTTTTTGCGTCCTTTTTTGCTTTCTTTGCGTCGCGCTTGGCTATTTTTTTAAGCGTGTAGTTGCTAAACTTATATTTCTTATCCTTTTTAGGAAGAACGAAAAGCCTGAGTCCGAGAAAGCTCACCTTGAGTGATAATTCATCTTTATACTTAAGGTCGATTCTTGCTCTTACAGAGAAAAGAATTACGAATACGCCGAGAATTGAAAGCGCTATTATCGTACCTATTATAAATTACCACCCCTTTCCAAAGATTTCTTTGTGTTTATGTTATTCCTGCGCTTCAGATTCTACGCTGCCGCCTATAAATCCGACCTCCTCGACGGCGAGTGATTTTTCATCAACAGCCACGGGAGTAAGCTCGGTCTCGGGCAGCTCGTCAAGAGAGGAAAGTCCGAACACGCGCAAGAATTTTTCGGTCGTCGTGTAAAGCATGGGGCGACCGGGCGCATCCATTCGCTCCTTCGATTCAATAAGCCCCTTATCAATAAGGGATGTCATCGCGTAGGATGAGTCAAGGCCGCGCACGGCGTCAACGTAGGAACGTGTTACAGGTTGATTGTATGCGACTACCGCCAACGCCTCAAGCGTTGAATTTGAGAGGTTGCCGCCTCTCTTTATGCCGAGAGCCTCGCGTATGTAGGGAAGGAATTTTTCCTTTGTTGCAAGCTGGCATGAGTCGGGATACGTGAGGAGCAAAAGGCCGCGCCTTGAGTCCTCGCCGTTATATTCGGTCGCCATAGCCTCGATAAGACTTTTGACGTCGGATACGGCAAGACCGAGCACTGCAGAGAGCTTTTCGTACTCAACGGGATGACCTGCCGCAAAGAGAATTGCCTCTATAGCCGCGGTCACGTCCTCAAGTCTTATTTCATTTTCATTTATGATCTCATCGGTCATCAGCTTTTGCCCCCTCAATTTATTTCGGTATCGAAGTCGCTTTTGATCTCGCCCGCCGTTGAATCATCGGGGTTGTCGTTTATAACAAACGCCGCTCCGTCATCAAGCAGGGTGGATTCATTGTCAACTATAAGAATTTTTCTGATCTTTATAAGCTCAAGAACTCCGAGGAATATCGCGATCATATCGGGGAGAGAAACAGAGTCCGAGAGAAGCTCGCGCAGGCTCGTTTTCTTCTTTTGCGACATGCGGCGAAGAATACCCGTTATTTTCACCTCAACGGGAACGATGGGTGAGCTTATCATAGGCTTAAACACCTCGCGCTCGACCTTCGGTCTGTTTTCATTGTAGGTGATTATTCGTCTTACCGCTACGCAAAGCGATTCGACCTCTTGGTCGGCGACGAATGATTTGTCAATCGAAATTTCGTCTGTATCCTTTTCAAGTCTGCCCGAAAATTTGGGATAAAGAGCAGCCATTTTCTTTGCCGCTTCTTTAGCCTGCTGATATTTCTGCAAAGCGTCGGCAAGCGCAGCACGCGGGTCTTCCTCTTCCTTTTCGGTCTTCGGGAGGAGCATCTTGCTCTTGATGAGCATAAGCTCGCTTGCCATAACGATAAATTCGCTCGCAAGCTCCATATCAAGATTTTGCGCTTCCTCAATATACGCTATATATTGCCCGCAGATAATATTTATCTGAATATTATCTATCGACATTTTGTTTTTTTGTATGAGTGTCAGAAGCAGATCAAGAGGTCCCTCGAATGCTTCAAGACGGTAGCTTATTGCGTCCATAAAGGACCTCCTTTCAAAGAATCAGAAAATAAGCGAAAACAGCATCGCAAAGGGATATGCGATGAGATTGAAGAGCTTATCCGCAAGCCATACGAACGGCGAAAAATTGAAGAGTCTTGAGCATACTATCGAAATGCCGAGAATAGCGATAAGATAGTATCTTTCGTATTTCATAATTTTGAAATATACCTTTGTCGGCAGCACCACGCTGAATATTCTCGAGCCGTCAAACGGAGGAACGGGAATGAGATTGAATACCGTGTAGAGAAAATTCAAAAACGCGAAGTTGCGAAGGAAAATCAATATCATTGAGATAGCAATTTCAAGCGTGTAATTTGAAAACCAGAGATTGAAAACCGGCTCGGAATAAGCAATACAAAGCACGAGATAGTACAGCATTACGCCTATCGTGCCGAGAATAAGGTTGGTTGCGGGTCCAGCAAGAGCGGTCAGCGCCATGCCTTTTCTGGGGTCTTTAAAATTGCGCGCGTTGATCGGTACGGGCTTTGCCCAGCCGTATCCGAACACGAGCATAAAGAGCGCGCCGATAGGATCAAGATGCTTGAAGGGATTGAGCGTTATGCGCCCAAGATTGAACGCGGTGCGATCGCCAAGCTTATACGCAATATATCCGTGAGCCGCCTCGTGCGCCGAAAGCGCGATGAGGATAGTCGGCAGAGTAAGAAGAATGCTTATTGCGGTAGTACGGGCGTCGCCTGTAAATAGTGAAAAGAGCAAATCAATGCCTCCTTATTTTTATCAGATCAAAGCTTGATGTCAGACAGAACGGCGATAGCGCGCCAAAGCTCCTGCTTTCCTTCTCCCTTAAGCGATGAGAAAGGGATTATCGGAGTACCCTCGCGGATCAACTCGTCACTTGTAATCTTTTCGATACAAGCGGCACGATCGGTTTTATTGAGCTTGTCGATCTTGGTAATAACTACGATGTAGGGAATATCGGACGCATTCATCCAGTCAAGCATCATAGCGTCGTCCTTGGTAATGCACGCGCGTGAGTCGACAAGCTGAACTACGCCGCGAACAAGATCAATGTTCTTGTTTTGGGTGAAATATCCGTCGGTGAGCTTAGACCACTGTTGCTTGTTGTCGTGGTTTCTCGCGGCAAATCCGTAGCCGGGAAGGTCGACGAGAAAAAGCTTTTTGTCCACCTCGTAGAAGTTGACCGTGATCGTCTTACCGGGAGTTGCTGATACTCTTGCAAGGCTTTTTCTGCCGAGCAGAGTGTTTATAAGCGAGCTTTTGCCGACGTTTGATCGTCCCGAAAGCGCGACCTGAGGGATCGGGTCGGTGGGGAACTGACTTGCAAAGCCCGCAGTCATTTTAAGATTTACGTTTTGAGTGTTGAGTCCCATAGCAAGAGCCTCCTTTTATTTGAAATGTCGCGCTTATTTTGTAGTTTTTGCGCGCTTCTGCGCTCTGCCTGTTGCGGCAGTGCGGACAGCGACTACGTCGATATCTGCCTTTTTAACACTGTCAACGGCAATCGCGTCACTTGAAACGAGAGCGTTGGCAAGCACCTCGCTTGCGCGGCTGCAGGGAATAAAGGTCACGTTTTCACGAACGGCTATATCAACGTCCTTAAGATCTTTAAGATTGTCTGCGGGAATAAGAATGGTTCTCACACCGGCAGAGTAAGCCGCCATGGTCTTTTCGCGAAGACCGCCGATGGCAAGCACGTTTCCACGTATAGTTATCTCACCCGTCATAGCTACGTCGCGGCGCACGGGAATGCCCGCAAGCGCGCTGATTATACCCGTAAGCACGGTAACGCCTGCTGAGGGGCCGTCCTTCGGGATAGCTCCCTCGGGAAAGTGGATATGTATGTCTTTCTTTGAGTAGAAGTCAGAGGGAATGCCGTATTTCGTCGCGATCTGACGCGCGTAGGTTATCGCCGCGTGAGCAGATTCCTTCATTATGTCGCCAAGTGAGCCTGTAAGCTCAAGCTTACCCGTTCCGTCCATAACGGCAACCTCAACCTTGAGAAGATCGCCGCCCGACTGAGTGTATGCCATACCGTTGACAAGACCTATCTCGTCAGCGGGAGAGATTACCTCGGGAATTATCTTTTTGGGCCCGAGAAGCATTTTTACCTCGTCACGTCCTACCTTGATAGATTCAAGACTGTTTTCAATTATATTCTTTGCCGCTTTTCTGCAAAGTGATGCAAGCTCGCGCTCAAGATTACGTACGCCGGATTCACGGGTATAGCAATCAATTATCTCGGAGAGAGCCGCGTCTGTGATACGGAGCGTCTTTTTTGTCAGTCCGTGACGTTTAAGCTGCTTCGGGATAAGGTGATGCTTCGCAATGCTCATCTTCTCGCTCTTTGTGTAGGTGTGAAGCTCTATTATCTCCATTCTGTCAAGCAGAGGGCGGGGAACTGTGTCGAGCGTGTTCGCGGTTGCGATAAATATACAGTCGGAAAGATCAAAGGGAAGCTCAAGGAAATGATCGCGGAAGAACTTGTTCTGCTCGGGATCAAGCACCTCAAGCATAGCGGACGCGGGATCACCGCGGCCGTCGTTAGCCATTTTATCTATCTCGTCGAGCAGAATAAGAGGATTTCTTACGCCAACCTGCGAGAGCGCGGCAAGAATTCTGCCGGGCATTGCTCCGACGTAGGTCTTTCTGTGTCCTCTGATATCTGCCTCGTCACGCACACCGCCAAGAGAAACGCGCACGTATTTTCTGTTCATCGCCTTTGCAAGTGAAGCGGCGATCGAGGTCTTACCGACACCGGGAGGGCCGTAAAGACAGATTATCTGTCCCTTAAGCTCGGGGTTGAGCTGCTTTACCGCGAGATACTCAAGAAGTCTTTCCTTGACGTCGGAAAGACCGTCGTGATCTGCGTCAAGTATTTTCTTTGCCGCCGCTATGTCGCTTCTGTCCTTGGTAGTTTTTGTCCAGGGAAGCTCAAGGCATACGTCGAGATAGTTTGAAAGCACGGTAGCCTCGGCAGAGCCGAAGGGAGAGCGCGCAAGTCTGTCGTTTTCCTTTAAGAGCTTTTTGCGAACGTCCTCGGGAAGCTCAAGCTCCTCTATTCTGTTAAAGTATTCTTCGGTTTCGGAAATACCCTCTCCGCCTCCAAGCTCCTCCTGGATCGACTTCATCTCCTCGCGAAGATAATATTCGCGCTGACCGCGGTTGATTCGCTCGCGGGTTTTCTTGTGAAGCTCGTTTTCAAGGGTCAGAACCTCGATTTCATCCTCTGCGATAGAAAGAACTGCCTCTATTCTGTCATATGGCTCGAAGATTGAAAGTATTTCAAGCTTGTCCTCGAATTTTATAAAGAGTCCCGATGCGATAACGTCTGCAAGCATAGCGGGATTTTTAACTCCCTTGACCGAGGAGAGAATGGTCTCCGCGGGAGGAGGAAGAAGCCGCGCCATCTTTGTAGCGGCGTCTATGAGTCGGCGGTTATACGCCTGATTTTTGATTCCGGGTGTATCGGGGATAGACACGGTCTTGCAGATAATGTCTGCGGTGTAATATTTACCGATGCGCTTTACCTCACCGAGAGTTGCTCTCGACATACCCTCGACGATGCAACGGAGGGATTTTTCGCCCGAATTTACAAGCTGCTTTATCTTGACGACGGTTCCAACGTCAAAAAGCTCTGGAGCGGATGATGGCGATTCTGTCTTTATCGGCACGGCAAATACATACTTTGAGCCCTCAAAGGCTTCCTTGAGCGCATCGCCCGAGCCGTAGAAGGTGTCGCTTACCTCAAGATTTACGATCTCGCCCGGAAAAGCGACGGTAGAGCTGAGCGCCACAAGTGGCAAGGACAGCTTTTCTATTTTGGTTTTATAATCTGACATATAAGATCTCACTTTCGTTTCAGGGTATTGCTTTTTATACTGAATATCACGGCGAAAAGCTTCGCCACGACACAATTATCTCATTATAAACTTCATTATATCATATTTCCGAGGAAATTGCTATACCTTTTTGAAATTTTAACAATTTAATTATATATTTAATAAAAAAACGCGTTTGCACGCGCGGTAAAGGTATTGTATGCGGATCATTTTCGATGTTTAAGACATTAAAGGAATAATGGTTTTATGATTAACCTTTTGTTGCTGTTGTCCTATTCCGAATGAATTAATTCAAAAAAAGAAAGCACAACAGGGGCTTTTCATTGCTTGGCGGTATCATTAGATTGATACTTTGCAGAAAAGCACGGCATGTTGTGCAGGAATTAATAAAGGACCGACGCGGAATCGGCTCTTTACTCGGGACTTTTATTATACACCATGGGCGGTGTTTTGTAAATATCCATTTTGTACGATTTTTCGTCGATTTTTTCGGCGAAAAGTATATCGCTTAGAATTTTATATCGGTTTGTCGTAGGTGTTTTTGTGTATTTTGCATAGAGATTGAATGTCGTAGTCAAATTGCGACAAAAGTCGGGTTTTGCGCCCCCGAAAAGTTTTTTGAAAAAATTTCTCAAAAGTATTGACAAAGCGTATTTCGTGTGATATAATATACCGCGTAATAAAGAGAAGTTCCGCTTCCACCCTGCCGCAAAGGCGAGCAAGGTTAATAGTTCAGATGTCCGTATCCAACAGGTGCGGAGTGTTTGCGCGCGGGACTTGTCGTCCGGCGCTTTTTTGTCGGTAAGGAATGACAAATATTATAAAGCATATACATTCTAAATTAAATGGAGGTGTGTAACCATAGCAGCAAACAATACCAAGGATACTCTCATTAATGAGGAGGTTAATTTCCCTCAGATAAGAGTTATCGGCCCCGAAGGAGAACAGCTTGGAATTATGAGTTCGTCCAGTGCGCTTCAGATGGCGTACGATAAGGGACTCGATCTCGTGACAATGTCCGCGCAGGCGAATCCGCCGGTATGTAAGATAATGGACTACGGCAAGTATCGCTTTGAGCGTGAGAAGCGCGAGAAGGAAGCCAAGAAAAAGCAGCAGACCGTCGAGCTCAAGGAGATACAGCTCTCCCCCAGAATCGACACTCACGACTTTGAAACTAAGGCAAAGCACGCAAGAAAGTTTCTTGAGGCAGGCAACAAGGTTCGTGTCGTAATGAGATTCCGCGGACGTGAGATGAGCCATATGGCTATCGGACGCGAGATAATTGATAGGTTTGCAGAGATCTGCTCTGAGGTCGGCACGGTTGAGAAAAAGCCTTCCGTTGACGGAAGACTGATGAGCATGGTAGTTACCCCCATCTCGCAAAAATCCAAGTAAATAATATTTGTAAATTTTTAACCATAAGGAGTATATAAAAATGGGAAAAGTCAAGACACATAAGGCTTCTGCCAAGAGATTCTCGGTAACCGGAACTGGAAAGGTAAAGATGAACCACTGTCATCACCGCCACAACCTCGGTCTCAAGACTCAGAAGAGAAAGAGACACCTTCGCACCGGTGCGATCATGAGCGAGGCAATGGCACCTAACATCAGAATCCTCATCCAGAAGTAATTAAAAGACGAAATCTAAAAGGAGAAAAGAAAAATGGCAAGAGTTAAGGGCGCGCT
This sequence comes from Clostridia bacterium, assembly GCA_017504625.1. GTDB lineage: Bacteria > Bacillota > Clostridia > Oscillospirales > CAG-272 > SVTX01. The sequence goes on from JAFVQU010000014.1 coordinate 44,670, forward strand.
TATGACGCGTAAGAGAAGAAATAAAATGTTGAAGGCTGCCAAGGGCTTCTGGGGTGCAAAATCCAAGCACTTCAAGATGGCTAAGCAGCAGGTAATGAAGAGCGGTAACTATGCATTCGCAGGCCGTAAGATGAAGAAGAGAGACATGAGAAGACTCTGGATCACCAGAATCTCCGCGCAGGCTAAGGTTTGCGGCATGAACTACTCCACCTTCATGAACGGACTCAAGAAGGCAGGCATCACTCTCAACAGAAAGATGCTCGCTGATCTCGCAGTATCCGACAAGGCAGCATTTGCAGCTCTCGCAGAGCAGGCAAAGGCAGCTCTCTGATAGAACTGAATACAAAACCCGGTAATGGATATTACTGGGTTTTTGTCATAGATAGGGATAATTTGAAATTGCTGAAATAGTGGCAATTAGAGGAAAATTTTCAAATTTTTTCCTCGGAATATAATAAAAAATGAAGAAAAAACGCAGCTTTTTTGAAAGGAGGCTGAGCTTTTATGGATAGAAGCGATGCTGTAATCAAGTCGAGTCAGAATAAATACGTCAGCCTTGTAAGAGGGCTGTCAAGTAAGAAAAACAGAGAAGAAAATCAACTTTTCCGTTTTGACGGCATCAAGCTCACTTGCGAGGCAATAGCTAAAGGAGCAGAGCTTGAGCTGCTCGTTCTCCGCGAGGGAGCAGAAAGTGCGGTTGAGGAAAAGGCGAGAGAGCTTTATAAAATAGAGCTTGAAAGTCTTGATTGCCGTGTTTTGACCGTTTCGGCGGATATCTTTGATAAGCTGACCGATGAAATGTCGCCCGAGGGCGTTATTTCTGTCGCGAAATATCAAAAGGATATGCACACCGACCGCGATAACAGTTTCGATGGTGAGGAGTATATCGGCGAAAAGATACTTCTGCTTGAATCGGTGCGCGATCCTCAGAACGTGGGCGCGATAATCAGAGTTGCGGCGGCTTTTGGAGTCGACCGTATCGTTATGAGCCGCGATTCTGCCGATATTTACAACTCTAAGACGGTGCGCGCATCAATGGGAACTGTTTTCGGTATGAAGGTCGACCGATATACCGATATATGCGATGCGATCGCTATTTTGAGAGCGCAGGGAAGGCGCGTGTTTGCAGCCGCGCTTGACAGAAATGCAATCAGGCTTGGTTCCTTTGAGAAGAATGCTACCGATTGCGTAATTATCGGTAACGAGGGACACGGACTTAGTGATAAGGTGATAAATTCGTGTGATAAGACCGTATTTATTCCCATGGCGGAGGGTGTTGAGTCGCTCAATGCCGCGACCGCCGCGGCAGTGCTTGTGTGGGAATTCTTTGGTACGAATACGGGTAGGTAAGGAGAGGCTGATGAACAAATCAAAGTGGATATGGCTCGCCAGTAAATGCGGAATCGCAAGCAAGGAGCTGCCAAGGCTTATTGAGAAGCTTGGCGATATTGAAAAGATATATTCAGCCGATTACGATCAGTATCTTGAAACCGGTGTAAGCGAGCGTCTTTGTGAGGATCTTTGCGATAAATCCTTAACTTATGCGACACAGATACTCAACTATTGCCATAGCGCGAGAGTGGGTATTATGTGTTACGATGACGAAAGATACCCCATGAGCCTTCGTGCGCTTGCCGATCCTCCCGCGGTGCTTTATTATAAGGGCAATCTCCCCGACCTAAACAAACGTCTTTGCATCTCGATGGTCGGCACGAGATATATGAGTGAATACGGAATGAGAGCCGCGTATAAAATATCATACGAGGTGGCGTCGTCAGGTGCAGTTGTCATCAGTGGAATGGCTCTCGGAATAGACGGAATATCGTCTGCGGCGGCTATAGCGGCAGGTGGTAGCACCGTTGCCGTTTACGGCTGCGGTATTGACAAGGTATATCCGCCGGAGCACTTGAATTTATCTAAGATCATACAGAAAAACGGAGCTATCATGACCGAGTTTGCGCCCGGTACGCCGCCCAAGAAAGGTAACTTCCCGATAAGAAACAGAATAATCAGCGGACTTTCGCAGGGTGCTGTGATCGTTGATGCGGATAACAGGAGCGGAGCGTTGATCACCGCCAATACCGCAAGGCTTCAAGGTAAGGATATCTACGCCGTGCCCGGAAATATAGACAGCGAAACCGCTTCGGGTACTAATGCGCTTATACGCGACGGCGCGCAGGCAGTGCTTTGCGGATATGACGTTATCTCAAATTACGCGTATCTTTATAAGGACAGTATAGACATTCAAAGACTTCGCATGGCGGAGAATCACTCTGACATCAATCTTAGTCTGATAAAGCAGATGCAGATTGCCGTAAAAGCAGGCGGCAGACGAGAAAATAATGAAAAAAGAACTCCTGCCGAGCTTGGCGTTGCGGAGAGCAAGCGCGCATCCAAAGGAAGAGCCGGCGGAGATGAGAAGCCGATGAAAAAGACGGCTGATTCTCCCAAGCCTCAAAAGTCTGACGTTGCGGAAAAGACTGAAATCCACGGTGCAGGAAACGTCGCGCCCAAAACGAGTGTGGGCGACAATTCCATGAAGATCGTTGAGAGTCTTAGTGAAAAGCAGAGAAGGATATTTGATGAGCTGCCGCTTGACAAGGCGGTGACCGTCGATTATTTTACCGCGTTAGGATTCCCTATGGGCGAGGTAATGTCGACCTTGACTATTCTTGAGATCAAGGGACTTATCAGCTCGCTTCCCGGCGCACTTTACGTAAGAAAATAATTCAGATTTAATCTTGAAAGGATATAAATAGACCAATGGCAAATCTCGTAATAATGGAGTCGCCCTCAAAGGCGAATACGGTCAAGAGCTATCTTGGCTCAAACTACAAGGTAATAGCATCGGTTGGTCACGTGCGTGACCTTCCCAAGTCGAGCCTCGGTGTTGATATTGAAAACAACTTTGAGCCTCACTATATCAATATTCGCGGAAAGGGCGATATTATCAAGGAAATAAAGAAGGAGGCAAAATCTGCATCCAAGATATTCCTCGCAACCGACCCTGACCGTGAGGGAGAGGCAATTGCCTGGCATCTTGCTACGGCGCTTGGAATTCCGGTTGAAAAGACGCTTCGCGTAACCTTCAACGAGGTAACCAAGGACGTAGTTAAGGCGGCTATTAAAAAGCCCCGTCAGGTTGATATGAGCATAGTAGATGCCCAGCAGGCAAGAAGAATTCTTGACAGAATCGTGGGATATAAAATTTCTCCTCTGCTTTGGAAGTCTGTCAAAAGCGGTCTTTCTGCGGGACGAGTTCAGTCTGTTGCGACGAGAATAATCGTTGAGCGCGAGGAGGAGATCAGAAGCTTCGTTCCCGTTGAGTATTGGACGATTGGTGCTACGCTTGAAAACGGCTCGGGCAAGTCCTTTACCGTCAATTTCTACGGTAAGGACAAAAAGAAGATCGAGCTTGCAAATGAAGCCGAGGCTATGGCAATAGTCAATGCTATTGAGGGCAAGGAGTTTAAGGTGACCTCGGTAAAGCGCTCGACAAGACACAAGATGCCGCTTCCCCCCTTCATTACCTCGACACTTCAGCAGGAGGCTAACAGAAAGCTCGGATTCCAGTCCCAGAGAACCATGAAGGTTGCTCAGGAGCTTTACGAGGGTATCAACCTCGGAAGTGAAAACGGTGGCGCGCAGGGTCTTATCACCTACATGCGTACAGATTCGCTCCGTGTATCTGCCGAGGCGCAGAGCGCAACGAGAGAGCTTATCGGCGCAAAGTACGGCGAAAAATACAATACCGACGAGCCCAGAGTATATAAGTCAAAGTCCGCAATTCAGGACGCGCACGAGGCGATCCGTCCCGCAAAGGTAACGCTTGAGCCTCAGAAGATAAAGCAGTATCTTACCACCGAGCAGTATAAGCTTTATAAGCTAATCTGGGACAGATTCGTAGCAAGCCAGATGCAGTCGGCAACCCTTGCTACTCTTGCCGTTGACGTTGAGTGCAACGGTTATATCTTCCGTACGGGCGGTTATACCGTAACCTTCCCCGGCTATATGGCGGTTTACGAGGAGAGCGTTGACGAGAGTACCATTGACGTAAACGATCCCGAGTCGCAGAAGAATGCGAAGATTCCCGAGCTTTTTGAGGGAGAAAGCCTTAAGAACGACGGTGTTGATCCCGCACAGCACTTTACCAAGGCGCCTCCGAGATACGACGAGTCCACGCTTGTAAAGTTTCTTGAGGATAACGGTATCGGACGCCCCAGTACCTATGCGGCTATCATTGAAACCATAGTTTCGAGAAACTACGTAAAGAGAGAAAAGAAGATGCTCGTTCCCACTCAGCTTGGCGAGATCACGACCAAGCTTATGCTTGAGAACTTTGAGAGCATCGTTGACTATAAGTTTACCGCGGATATGGAAAACAAGCTTGACGCGATCGAGGACGCGGAGGAAAGTCTTAACGACGTTCTTTCCGAGTTCTGGAAGGACTTTGAGGTAGTGCTTGGTGAAGCTGAGAAGAAGCTTGCCGATGCAAATATCGAGATTCCCGTTGAGGAGACCGATATCATTTGTGACAAATGCGGAAGCCGAATGGTAGTCAAGAACGGACGCTTCGGCAAGTTTGCCGCTTGTCCCAACTATCCTAAGTGCAGAAATACGAAGCCCTTGACTCCCCCCACCGCAGTTGACGAGGATGAGCGCGAGGATGAGGCAAAGGAGACTGCAAAGGAAGAGAAGAAGCTTGTCATAGCAGACTTCAAGTGTGAAAAATGCGGAGCGGACATGGTTCTTCGTAACGGCAAGTTCGGAAGCTTCTACGCTTGTGTGAACTATCCCAAGTGTCGCTTTACAAAGCAGAGAGTAAAAGAGGTTGGTGTTCCTTGTCCCGAATGCGGTGCAAAGATCGTCACAAGATACAGCAAGAGCAGAACGGTGTTCTACGGCTGTGAGAGATATCCCGAGTGTAATTTCTCATCGTGGGATATGCCCGTAGCAGAGAATTGTCCCGATTGCGGCAAGATTCTCTATCACAAGAAGGGCAAGCCTATGCTTATCTGCCACGATGAAAAGTGCGGCTTTACAAAGCCCTATAATCCTCCCAAGGACGAGGATAAGGAGTAAATCCTTTTCTTATCCTACGGGAGAAAAAATAAATTTTATCCCGTAGGAAAGAAGAAGTATGGAAAATAAGAATTACGTAAACGTATACGGCGCAGGGCTTGCAGGCTGTGAGGCGGCATGGCAGGTGGCAAAGAGGGGTATAAAGGTAAGGCTTTTTGAAATGAAGCCGAAAAAGTTTACTCCCGCCCATCACCATGAGGGCTTTGCCGAGCTTGTCTGTTCAAACTCCTTGCGCTCTGACCGAGTGACTAATGCGGTAGGACTTCTCAAAGAGGAGCTTTACAGACTTGATTCGCTTATAATGGACGCCGCTTACGCGACCAGAGTTCCCGCAGGCTCGGCGCTTGCCGTTGACCGCGAGCTTTTCTCGCAGTACGTTACCGAAAAGATAAAAAATCATCCGCTTATCGAGGTTATCGAGCAGGAGGTAAGCGAGGTTGAGGATGGCGTTATTACGATAATCGCTACCGGTCCTCTTACAAGCGAGCCGATGGCGGAGTATATCGAGCGTGAGCTTGGTATGTCGGGGCTTCATTTCTTTGATGCCGCCGCACCTATAGTTGACGCAAGCTCGCTTAATATGGACGTTGTTTACGCCGCGTCGAGATACGATAAGGGCGATCCCGACTATCTCAATTGCCCGATGACAAGAGATCAGTACGATGCCTTTTATACCGAGCTTATCACGGCTCGTGAGGCGGAGCTTCACGATTTTGACCGCGAGATGCAAAAGGAGCTTAAGGTATTTGAGGGCTGTATGCCTGTCGAGATAATGGCGAAGAGAGGCTACGATACTCTCCGCTACGGGCCGCTCAAGCCCGTAGGACTTGTAGATAAGAGAACGGGTGAGGAAGCTTATGCGGTAGTACAGCTCCGCAAGGAGAATGCCGAGGGCACGATGTATAACCTCGTCGGATTCCAGACGCATCTTGCTTTCCCTGAGCAAAAGCGAGTTTTCTCGATGATACCGGGACTTGAAAACGCGGAATTTTTGCGCTACGGCATAATGCACAGAAACACCTATCTCGATTCTCCCAAGTATCTTGACGCTGACTATTCGCTCAGATCAAACCCCAATATTTTCTTTGCAGGACAGATGACTGGTGTTGAGGGATATATCGAGTCAACAGGCTCGGGATTCGTTGCGGGCGTTAACGCCGCCGCAAAGATGATGAGCGAGGATAAGGTGATCTTCCCCAAGGTCACTATGCTCGGCGCGATGGCAAGCTATATCAGCGCAGGAAATATAAGCGGAAATTTCGTTCCTATGAACGCGAATTTCGGCATAGTTGAGCCGCTTGGATATAAGGTCAAGGGCGGTAAGGTAGCAAAATACGAGGTCATAGCCGACCGTGCGCTTGCATCTCTTGAGGAATATCGCGTGCGACTTGGCGCAGACCTTACAAAAATACATACCGAAGAGGAAGTGTCAAATGAGAATAATAGTTGATATAATGAGCGGCGACCGCGCGCCGAAGGAGCAGCTCTTAGGAGTTTGCCGTGCGGCAAAGCAGACTTACGCAAAGGGAGTTGATTTTACTCTCGTTGGTAACGAGGAGATAATGAGACAGCTCGCAAAAGAGAATAAGCTCGATATATCGAACTTTGAGATAAAGAACACGACAGAGGTTCTTACTATGTGTGACGAGCCCATGTCGGTCATGAGAGAGAAGAAGGAGTCCTCTCTCGGAGTTGGACTTCGCGCTCTCGCGGCAGGAGAGGGTGACGCGTTCGTAAGCTCGGGAAACACAGGCGCGCTTTTCTGCGGCTCAAGCCTTATTGTAAAGAGAGTAAAGGGAATTCAGCGCGCGGCTATCGGCGCGGTGCTTCCCCTTACAAGTCCGCTGATCCTTATGGATTCGGGTGCGAGCGTAAAGGTCAGTGACGAATATCTGCACCAGTTTGCAATTATGGGAAGCGCTTATATGAGCGCGATATACGGAGTTAAGTCGCCAAGAGTTGCGATACTTAATAACGGCAGTGAGGCAAGCAAGGGAACCGAGCTTCAGATCGCGGCTTACGAAAGACTTTTGCACGATGAAAAGCTTAATTTCGTCGGAAACGTAGAGGGAAACAAGCTCCCATTTGACGCGTGTGACGTTGCGGTGTGCGATGGATTCGTTGGTAACGTTGTACTCAAGTCGATCGAGGGCATGGGCAAGCTTTTCTCGAATGAGCTTAAGACTATGTTTAAGAAAAACCCCTTGAGAGTGCTTTCCTACTTACTTGTAAAGCGCGGACTTGACGATTTCAAGAAAAAATTTGATGCAAAGGAGCATGGCGGCGCGCCTATACTCGGTATTTCCAAGGTGGTTATTAAGGCGCACGGCTCGTCCGATGGGAAGGCGTTTTCAAATGCCATAAGACAGGCGATAACATGCGTTAATCAGGGTGTCGTTGATATAATCGCGGCAGACGCGGCAAGACTTGCCGAGGAAAAGAAGAGGGCAGCAAGTGATGAGCAGTAAAGGCTCAGACTGCAAAATTTATGAGGAAGGAGCTTTGATATGTCGAGTATAAAGGACACGGATTTTTCTTCACTTGAGAATGTGATAGGATATGAATTCAAGAATAAAGCGTTGCTTAAAAGAGCGTTGACGCACTCGTCGCACTCAAACGAATCGGGACTCAAAAATCATCATATATACTGCAACGAAAGACTTGAATTTCTCGGCGACAGCGTTTTGTCTATCATTACGAGCAATTATCTTTACAGCAAGTTCCAGGAATGTCCCGAGGGCGAGCTTACAAGAATGAGAGCTGAGGTCGTATGTGAGAGAGCTTTGTCGTGCTACGCGCAGAAAATAGGACTTGGGCAGTATCTTCTTCTCGGTATCGGCGAGGAAAAGAACAACGGCAGAGAGAGAAAGTCGATCCTTGCAGATGCATTTGAGGCACTTTTGGCGGCAATATATCTTGACGCGGGAGAGTGCTGTATGGAAACGGTTGAAAAGTTCCTTTTGCCATTCGTCATCGGAGAGATTGAAAAAATAGGAACGAGTAAGGGCTTCAGCGGAGATCCCAAATCCCTGCTCCAGCAGTTCGTTCAGCAGGCAGAGGGAGATTTCCTTGAATACGTCGTCGTAGGACAGAGCGGCCCTGATCACATGAAGCTTTTCAAGGTCGAGGCAAGGCTTAATTCAAACGTCATAGGCAGAGGTCAGGGAAGATCTAAGCGCGAGGCGGAGCAAAATGCCGCAAGAGAAGCGTTAGCCCTTTTCGGCGAAGAGATATGACGGACAGAAAGCATAGAAATATACCGATATTTATTCCGCATCTCGGATGCCCGAATCTTTGCGTCTTTTGTAATCAACGCTCGATATCGGGCTGTCATAAATTTGAACGCGAGAGCGTTATATACGAGATAGAGAACGCGCTTTCGACAATCCCGCGCGACTGCGAGGTCGAGATAGCGTACTTCGGCGGCTCGTTTACGGGAATTGACCGAGAGCTGATGATATATCTGCTTGATGTTGCAAAGTCCTACGTCTACCGTGAGGACGACGGCAGAGCGAAGGTCGTCGGTATCAGAATGTCGACTCGTCCAGATTATATCAGCGACGAGATAATGGATATTTTATCGGATTACCCAATAAAAACCATAGAGCTTGGGCTTCAGAGCATGTCTGACGAGGTTTTGTTGCTATCAAAAAGAGGACACACCTCAAGGGATGCCGAGAGGGCTTGCAAGCTTATTTGCGAGCGAGGAATCGACCTTGTAGGGCAGATGATGATAGGACTGCCGGGCGGAAGCCTTGAAAACGAGCTTGAAACCGCAAAAAAGATATGCGATATGGGCGCTTCTGGCGCGAGAATATATCCCACGGTTGTTTTTTACGATACCGAGCTTGCGGATATGGCGGAGAGAGGCGAATATCAGCCGATAGCGCTTGACGATGCTATATATCGCTCAAAAGAGGTGCTTAAAATCTTTTTAGAGCATAACGTCGAGTGTATCAGAATCGGACTTTGCGCATCGGACAACCTTTTTGACGAAGAAAAGGTGATGGGCGGAGCAAACCACGCGGCTCTTGGCGAGCTTGTCATAGGCGAGCTTTATTATGACGAGATGTGCGACCTGCTTTCCCTTTACGGAAATGCAAGTGAGGGAAAAATCGCAAAATTCTCTGTTCCCATGGGAGAGATTTCAAAGGCGGTAGGCCAAAACAAGAAAAACAAGCAAAGACTAATAGAAAAATATAAGCTTCGTGGCTTAAAAATAACAGAACATAACGCGCAAACAATAACGCTTGCGCTTGAATAAAAATTCGGGAACTTACCCGATAAGACGGAGGTATAATTTGTATCTTAAGTCAATAGAAATGCAGGGCTTTAAATCCTTCCCCGATAAGACTAAATTGACGTTCGATTCAACGAGTGTCGATCTTGGCACGGGCGTTACGGTAATTGTCGGCCCTAACGGAAGCGGAAAATCGAATATAGCCGACGCTATGAGATGGGTTCTTGGCGAAATTTCGTCTAAAACTTTGCGTTCGACCAAGATGGAAGACGTTATCTTCGGCGGTGCGGACAGCCGTAAGCCTATGGGATATGCCGAGGTATCTGTTACCTTTGACAATACCAGTGGTCCCTCGCGCCTTGACTGTCCTTACGACGAGGTCACTGTAACAAGACGTTATTTCAGAGCGGGAGAGAGTGAATACTATATCAATCGCCGCGCGGTTCGTCTTCGTGACATATACGAGCTTTTTCTCAACACAGGTATCGGTCGTGACGGTTACTCTATAATCGGACAGGGACGAATTGCCGATATGGTGTCGAGAAAGAGTGAGGATAGACGCGACATATTTGAGGACGCGTCGGGAATTGCGAAATTCAGACATAAAAAGACCGAGGCTGAGAGAAAGCTCAAGCAGACCGAGGATAATATGGTTCGTATCAACGACGTATTTGCCGAGGTATCGGCGCAGGTAGGCCCGCTTGAGAAGGAAAGCGAGAAGGCAAAGAGAGCCATCGAGCTTATGGAGAGAAAGAAGAGAGCAGACGTAAGTCTCTGGCTTTTTGATACTGAGAAGCTCCGTACCGATATATCTTCGGCAGAGGAGGCTCTTCGCCGCTCGGAGTTCGATCTTCGCAACGCCGAGGACTCTATGCAGTCGCTCGATAACCGTATGGCAAAGCTTGGTGAGGCATCGCAGAGCGGAAAGATCGCGCAGGCGCAGATCCTTAATCTTATCAAAGACCAGACGAGCGAGATCTTCAAGCTTGACAGTGAGTTCAGAGTAAACGACACAAACATCAAGCACACCGACGAGCTTATCGAGAGCGCTAAGGGCTCGCTTGAATCGGCAAATAAGAGCAAGAGAGAAGAGAGCGAAAAGGCGGATGCTCACAGAGCGAATATTGCTTCTCTTGAGGCAAATCTCACCTCAGTTGCTGACGAGATCGAGAGCAACGAGGATACTATATTTGACGAAAAGTGCAATATAGACAAGCTTTCCAAGAGCATTGATTCCGCGTTTGCCGACATTAAGGCGGCAGAGGAAGCGGCAGTTGATATCAAGGTCAGAATATCTGTCCTTGAAAACTCGCGTGACAGCGGAAGTGATAGAAATGCCGTTATCCTTGAGGATATTGAAACATATAGCCGCGAGGGTGATAAGCTCTCCGCATCGATGAAGGCAAAGCAGAAAACTGTCGATGGATATAGCGCCGAGATTGAGAAGATAGACGTTGAAATTGAAAAGATAGACGGTGAGCTCACCTCGCTTAATTCCGAGCTTGGTGACGCGTATAGCGAGCTTAACAACAGAAAGCTCCGTCTTGAATCGGTAGAGCAGAGAGTTCGCACCATCAAGGCAATGGAGGAGCAGTTTGAGGGATATAACAGTAGCGTAAAGTTCGTTATGAACAGCTACTCTGAGGGTAAGATCACCGATGCGCACGGCGCGCCCTGCGGTAAGATCTACGGCCCTCTTTCAAAGGTAATATCTGTTGATTCGAGCTACGTTACGGCAATTGAAACCGCACTCGGACAGAATCTTCAGAATATAGTGGTTGAGGACGAGAGCACCGCCATGGCGGCTATGCTTTGTCTTAAGCGCGGTCAGGCGGGACGAGCTACGTTCTTCCCCTTGACTTCAATGAGAGCGCAATCCGAAACTCCCGAGATGCGCGACGCTCGCGGATTTGCGGGATATATCGGACGTGCCGACGAGCTTTGCAACTGTGATGAAAAATTCAGAAACGTAATAGGCTCACTTATCGGCAGAACGCTCGTTTTTGATACTATCGAGAACGCAACCGCTATGGCAAAGAAGCTTTCCTACCGTGTCCGTACCGTAACTCTTGACGGTCAGCAGATCAATGCGGGCGGTTCGTTTACTGGTGGTTCTGTAAAGCAGGGCGGAGGAATGCTCTCGCGTGCCGACGAGATCAAGCGACTTATCGAGGAAGGCGACGAGCTTAAAAAGAAGATAACCAAGCTTGAAGCCGAGTGCGCAAGAATAAAGGAAAAAGTAACAGACAAGACCGATGAACGCGACGAGATGTCAGACCGCCGCGAGCTTTTCGGTGTTCTTAAGAATACCGAGCTTCAGGCACTTGAAAAGGTAACGGGTCAGTTCGAGTCGAATAAGGCTTTGCTTGAAAGACTTAACGCCGACTACGAGCAGATAGTCAAGATGAGCGAGAGATATGAGGACGATCTCGCCGCACTTAAAACCGAAGAAGAGGCGCAGAACCTCAAGGTTCAGGAATTTAGCGCGGCGCGTGACGCTATGCACGATAGAATGGTTGAGTGCGAGGACAGACTTGACGCGCTTGAAAAGAAGAAGACCGAGCTTATAATCAAGCAAAGCGAGGTGCAGAAGGATATCGAAACCGCAAAGGCTCTGCTTGAGGTAGCCCTTGAGAGAATAAGAGTTTGCGAGGACGATATAAAGGCGGCAAGCGAGAGAATCGAGGCATACCGCCACCAGATTGACAATATAAATATTGCGCAGATAGAAAACCGTAAAAAGTATGCCGAGGGCAACGAAAATCTTGACGAGCTTAACCGCCGTCGCGCAGAGGTCGAGGAAGGAAATCTTGAGTTTGAGAAAAAGCTTAATGAGATAAACTCGATGATACGCGACAAGATGTCGGAAAAGGAGCTTATACTCAGAGTTCACATGATTAATGAGTCAAGGCTTGAAACGTACAGAGAAAAATACGACAAGCTTGCAGGCAGAATCTGGGATGATTACGGACTCACGAGAGCCGACGCGATAGCACTTGGTTACCCCGCGGTCGACGAATCAAATCGCGGCGAGCAGGCAAAGATACAGATCGAGTGTCACAACAAGCTCCGCGCAATAGGTCACGTTGACCTTGACGCCGTTAACAAGTATAAGGAGGTCAAGGAGAGATACGACTATATGTCCTCTCAGATCAAGGATCTTGAAAAATCGCGCGATGAGCTTACTGGCATCATCGTCAAGCTTGAGAGCGAGATGAAGACCGCGTTTATAACCGCGTTTGATCAGATCAACGAGAACTTCGGCAAGACCTTCTCCGAGCTTTTCGGCGGCGGATCTGCCGAGATATATCTCACCGATCCCGAAAACGTGCTTGAGAGCGGAATTGAGATCAAGGCGGCACCTCCCGGAAAGATAATCAAGAACCTTATGCAGCTTTCGGGTGGTGAGCAGGCGTTTATCGGCGTTGCGCTCTTCTTCGCGACGCTTAAGGTAAACCCCACGCCCTTCTGTATCCTTGACGAGATAGAGGCGGCGCTTGACGAGGTCAACGTAGAGCGTCTTGCACAGTACATAAAGAGATACAGCGATGGCACGCAGTTTATTATGATCACCCATCGCCGAGGCACTATGGCGGCGGCGACTAAGCTTTACGGTGTAACGATGCCAGAGCACGGTATATCGAAGATACTCACGCTTGATGTCAAGGACATTGAGAAGAAGAAGGATGGTGAATGGAATGGCATTTTTGAGTAAGCTTTTCGGCAAAAAGGATAAAGACAACGAAAAGAAAGAGGAAATACTCGAAAATCCCGAAGCCGATGAGGACGAGGGTGAGGAGCTGACCGAGGAAGAGATCGCGGCGGCTGAGAAATTCGAGGAAGAGAACAGAGAAGAGATCGAGAGAGTTATGCCTCTTGATTACGACGGAGAATTCATCGCGCTTGAAGACGAAGCTGACGAGGTTGCTTTTGAGGAAGCATCTGAAGAGGCTGCTGAAGAAACCGCACAAGATACTGAGGTTGTCGTCGAGAAAGAAGATGACGACGAGGAGGAAGAGGGCGAAAAGCTTTCCTTCTGGGAACGTCTTAAGGCAGGACTTGCAAAGACCAAGAACGCGCTTTTCGGCTCGGTAAACGATCTTCTCAAGAACTTTGTCAAGGTTGACGAGGATCTGCTTGAGGAGCTCGAGGAGCTTCTTATTATGGCAGACGTCGGCGTTGGCGCGACGGGTGACATCATTGACGAGCTTCGCGACAGAATAAAGGATGGCAGACTTAAGGAAAAGGAGCAGGTGCTTGATAGCCTTAAGGAGATCATTTCCGATATGATCGGCGAGCATCAGCCCTTAAAGCTTGAAACCACTCCTTCGGTAATTCTCGTTATCGGTGTAAACGGCGCGGGTAAGACCACGTCGATCGGTAAGATCTCGAAGAGATTGCGCCTTTCGGGTAAAAACGTAGTCGTTGCGGCGGCAGATACCTTCCGCGCGGCTGCAATAGATCAGCTTGAGGTGTGGTGTAAGAGAGCGAAGGTGGATATCGTCAAGCAGAATGAGGGAAGCGATCCCGCGGCGGTCGTATTCGACGCTATTCAGTACGCTAAGAAAAAGAGCGCGGACGTGCTTATTATCGATACCGCGGGCAGACTTCACAATAAGCAGAATCTTATGAACGAGCTTGCAAAGATCAACCGTATAATCGATCGCGAGCTTCCCGACGCGTGTCGCGAAAACCTCTTGGTGCTTGATGCTACCACGGGTCAGAACGCTGTCATGCAGGCAAAGGAATTCAGCAAGGCGGCAAATATTACGGGTATTACGCTCAACAAGCTCGACGGTACCGCAAAGGGCGGTATCGTGATCTCAATCAAGCAGGAGCTTGGAATTCCCGTCAAGTTCATCGGTGTCGGCGAGAAGATCGACGATATGCAGGAGTTTGACGCGAAGGAATTTATAGACGCGTTGTTTGAGTGACAGGATGCGGAGGAGATGCGCTCGGGGAACTTTTTGAAAAAAGGTTCCCCGAACCTCTCAAAAACTTTAAATAGGGAAAATAAGATGAAAATTGTTTTAGCATCGAGAAATGCGAAAAAAATAAAGGAGCTGCGCGAGCTCCTTTCAGAGAATATCCCTGATATTGAGATTTTATCACTTGATGACGTGGGAATTTACGGTGAAATAGAGGAAAACGGCGAGACCTTTGAGGACAACGCTTTAATCAAGGCATCGGTTGCCGCAAAGAGCGGATATATCGGCGTCGGCGACGATTCGGGACTTTCGGTCAATGCGCTTGACGGCGCGCCGGGAGTCTATTCGGCAAGATATGCGGGTGACCACGGCAACGATGCGGCGAATAACGCGTTTTTGCTCAAAAATCTCGCGGATAAGTCCGACAAGAGCGCAAAGTTTGTGTCGGTTGTCGCATGCGTTTTCCCCGAGGACACTCAAAAGGGATATTTCTTCCGCGGTGAGACCGAGGGAGTTATCATCGACGAATATCGCGGCGATGGGGGATTTGGCTACGATCCCATTTTCTACTACGAGCCGATGAATAAAACCTTTGCCGAGCTTAGCGCAGAGGAAAAGAACAGTATCAGTCACAGAGGCAAGGCCATGCGCCTGCTTTCTGAATTTTTATGTAAAAGGATTAAGGATAAAACATGTTAACGTCAAAACAGAGAGCGTACTTGCGCGGACTTGGCAACGGCTGTCCCGCAATTATGCAGATAGGTAAGGGCGGTATAAGCGAAAATCTTATCAAGACCGTGTCAGACGCACTTGAGGCAAGAGAGCTTGTCAAGCTTACCGTTCTTGAAAACAGCGGTGAGGAGCCTCGCGCAGTTCTTAATGCGCTTTGCGAGGCACTTGGAGCTGAGGGTGTATCTGCGGTCGGCAGAAAGATCGTGCTCTACCGCGAATCAAAAGAGAAGAAGACTATCGAGCTTCCAAAATAATATGCTAAGAGTAGGAGTTTACGGCGGAGCGTTTTCGCCGATACACAACGGACATATTGCCGCGGCAAAGGCATTTATGGAGAAGATGTGGCTTGACGTGCTTTTCGTCGTGCCGACGGGAGAGGGTCCGTGGAAGGATATCTCAAAGGGCTATGTAAGCGCACGCGACAGACTTCGCATGTGTGAGCTTGCTTTTGAGGGTGTCGAAGGCGTTATCGTCAGCGACATTGAGATCAGACGACAAGGCCCGAGCTACACGGTCGACACCTTGCGTCAGCTTAAGGATGATGACAGACGCCTTTTCTTGCTTTGCGGTACCGACGTCATAATGAAGATAGGCAATTGGGCGGATGCAGACGAGTTGTTCAGTCTTTGCTATCCCACGTATATAAGACGCGAGAGTGACGAGGAGCTTGATGAAAAAATAATCGAGCGTATTGCCGAATATAAGCAAAAATACGGCAAGAATGTCGTTAAGATAGTCGCACCCGTCGTTGAGCTTTCGTCAAGCGAGGTCAGGAAGATGATTGCAAGCGGCAATGATATATCAGGCGTCGTTCCTCCCGCGGTTGCCGATTATATCAAGGAGAGGGGATTGTATCTCGATATATGAATAAAAATCCTATTACACTTGATGAATTAAGGCTTTCGGTAAAGGATAGACTTTCAATTTTCAGATGGTCACACACCGAGGGAGTCGAAAGAATGGCGGCAAGAATTTCAAAAATTCTTGCTCCTGATAAAGAATACGAGCTTCGCGCGGCGGCGCTTTTACACGATATAACCAAGGAAAAGAAGATAGACGAGCAGATAGATATATGCGAGCGATACGGATATAAGCTGCGCGAGGATGAGATGGGATCGCCCGCCATACTTCACGCAATAACCGCATCCTTGATAATTCCCGACGAGTATGCTGAATTTGCGACCGATGGGATAATATCGGCGGTAAGATGGCACACGACCGCAAGAGAAAATATGACGCTCGGCGAGAAAATAATATACCTTGCAGACTATATTGAGGATACGAGAAAGTACGATGAGTGTATCGCACTCCGTCACGCGTTTTTTGATGCGTGTCCCGAAAAAATGGCGGAAGAAGATGCTTTTAGACATCTTGACAAGGTTATTTTGCGCTCGCTTGATATGACGGTTGAAGATATAAGAGCCAAGGGTGGCATAATTTGTGCCGAAACGCTTGCGGCAAGGGAATATTTTGAAAACAATTTGAAAACAGTATAAAACGGAGATTGAAAAATGGAAGAGATTTTGAACAACAGTGAAGAGATAAAGTCTATGGTCGATGCGACTCCCGCGGAGCTTGCGGAAAAGATCGCGGAGATTCTTGACAATAAGAAGGCAAGAGAAGTAAAGGTCATGAAGGTTGGCGACAAGACGATAATTGCCGACTATTTCGTGCTTGCAAACGGTAATTCAAGCACTCAGGTAAGAGCGCTTATCGACGAGGTCGAGTATCAGATGGGCAGACGCGGAGTTGATCCCTCGAGAGTTGAAGGCGGCGACGGTAACTCGTGGAGAGTTCTTGACTACTCAAGCGTGATCGTTCACGTTTTTGACCGCGAGGCAAGAGAGTTTTATAATCTTGATAAGCTCTATACCGATTTTGAATAAAAATATAAGGTCAGATTCCGCCTTTATTTATTGACAAAGCCATCACTAAGATGTGATGGCTTTGTTTTTATATATCTATTCCTAAAAGAGCAGCGCTACAGATAACGATTCCAATGATAGACCAGATAATTTGGCGCTTGGCCTTTGGCGGAATTTCATTATTGTTTGATAATTTTAATTTGCTGAGTGATTCAATCAATTTGTATATGCTGCTCACTAACAAAAAAACCAATAGTAGTGTTCTCATGTTGAACGGCTTAATCAAGCTTTTCCATAACGGCATCCACTAAATCAATGTATCCAAAGCAAACTGCTTTTGCATTTCGCTCAACTGAGTATCTATAGGAATCCTCTTCATAAAGTAAATACAATTGTAGGATTTTTTCTGCATCCTCTGCATCAAGCCTACTCTCACAAAACATGACAAAAGCAAAAATTTCACTGTCCTCTTTGTCAACTCCGACTACTATCTCGTCTACGTTTGCTATTTCAAGGTCAAGCTCCTCAAGAATATCTGCGACTTCCGTACCCTGACATATCCTTACTTTACATCCCTCAGACTTCAATACTCTTTTAACAGCGCGCGCCTCGCTTGATCCCTTAAAGACCGTTAGTAAAACCATCATGATACATATAGCCGGTATGACGATACTCATTATTTTTTTACATGTGGCTTCAATTTTTTTCTTTTTGACTTGATCTCGATCAATTATAACCTGTTCTTCCATAGTGTTCTCCCTTTTTAAGATGTTGACTTGTAAAGTCAAACATATTATACCGCAATTTGCAGTAAAAGTCAATACCGCAATTTGCAGTTTGGTATAATATTTTATAAATAAATATTATACAGGTGAAGTATGTATAGAAGGATAAGAGATTTGCGCGAGGACAGTGATCTTACACAAAGGGAAGTGGCAAGAATACTGAATTGCTCTCAACAGGTGTATAGCAATTATGAATTGGGGCAAAGGGATGTTCCTACGGATATTCTTATAAGGCTCTCTGAGTTCTACAATGTTTCAGTTGACTATATGCTGGGCATTACGAATAATCCGAAAATAAACAAGTAAATAAAAAGGAAGATGCCGAGGCATCTTCCTTTTTTATTTTTCATAATTTTTGATAGCGTTTTTATCACCGAGGGTGAGCTTGTAAGCCTCATTTTCGGTTTTGTAATCGTAAATAAGAATCGTACCGTAAGCATCCTCGTCGTAGTTTACAGCGCCCTTGTAGTAAATATCAACGTATATCGCGAGAACTCTTTTCGTAACGTCAATACCGTCGAATACAAACTTTCTGTAATTGTAGAGAGTTTTCTGCGATGAGATGCACTCGCTGGGGAAGAATCTTTCGTAGCTGACCGCATCCTCAACGTCACCGTAGTTGTCCTCGGCGTTTTCGGGGGTGAGATCGTACATTACAACGACGGAAACGTCGTAAAGATCCTCACTTCTTGCAGGGAGCATGGGAAGGGAATGATCAATTACGAGTCGCTCTATCGTGCTGTTGTTGTATTTAAGGGTGAACTGTATCTGATCAGCCTCGTCAATAAAAATCGCGTCGCCAATATGGAAATAGCCGTAATTCTTTCCTTCAACTCTCGTAAAGGGCTCTTGATCCTGAGTGAATATCGTGAGCTTGCCACCGTTTTTCTCGTATGCCTCGCAAAGTATCTCGTTGGGAATAATATGGCGTATTTCCTTTGGGGTGGTCTTGCTGTCGATTATTCTCCATGCGATAAGGGCGAATATTCCAATGATAAATGCCGTGCAGATCGCTTTGAATATAAGGCCGGCTATCCTCCAGCCGTATTTTGCTCTTGCCATTTTAAATCTCCGTTGTGGTGCTTATTTTGCCATGTTTTTAAGTCGGTCAAGCGCGTTTTGCAGAATTATCTGCGCCGAGAGAGTGTCAATAACGCTCTTGCGCTTCTGTCCGCGCGTGTCGGTTTCGTTGAGATATCGAGCCGCCGCCATAGTTGTCATGCGCTCGTCCATCATAACGATAGGAAGCTCAATTCCGCCCGCTGACATGTGCTCGCCGAGTATTGAGGCGAATTTTTTTGCGTGCTCGGCGCGAGGGCCCTCACTTCCGTTCATGTTAACGGGAAGACCGATAACGATACCGCCCGTGATGTTTTCCTCTTTGATAATCTCGCATACGCGCGCCGCAGTCTTTTGCATGCCGCCAACGCTTATGTATCCGATACCCGACGCTAAAAATCTCGTTACGTCGGAAACGGCAAGTCCGGTTCTCTTGTCGCCAAAGTCGATACCGAGAAGCTTGCCTTTTGTTTCAAATAATATTTGCATTTCAGTTTTCCTTTATCTCTGCCGCCGTGAGCTGAATGAGTAGCTTTTTATTGTCGGGTTGTATCTTCGCCTCGTGCGCGGCTTTGTTGCGGTGTATTTCGTGACACTTCGTGCATCTGTGAAGAATGATATACCCCTTTTTTGGATCGGTAACTACCTTGACGGGCTCCATCGGCGCGCGACACTCACAAGCGCGGTCACCGGGATTTATGTCAACGTGAAGCGACCAAAGGCAAAAAGGGCAGTGATTGCGCGAGGTGTAGCCGAGGGGCAGTACCTCACGTCCACAATGTGCACAGATAAATCCGTTGTCGTTTTTTGAAAATCTTTTCTTTTCGAGTTCCATATAATAAAGGTTGTCCTTTGATTTGATCTATAACGTATAAATTATACACTAAATCTTCCTGATTGTCAACCGTTAACCTCTTTTCCAAAAGTTTTTGAAAGGTGAGGGGGAGTGCAGAGGGGGAGAGGAAAACTTTTTCTAAAAAGTTTTCCTCTCCCCCTTGCATCTATCAACCTATATTAATACATGCCGCCCATGCCGCCGCCAGCGGGTGCCGCTGCGGGCTCGGGCTCCTTGATATCAGCAACTACGCTCTCGGTAGTAAGGATAACCGAAGCGATAGAAGCCGCGTTCTGAAGCGCGGAACGTGTAACCTTCTTAGGATCAACGATACCTGCGCTCATCATATCAACGTACTTTTCATTGTAAGCGTCAAAGCCGTAGCCAACCTTCTTACTACTCATGATCTTGTCAACGATAACTGCGCCGTCAAAGCCTGCGTTAGCCGCGATCTGACGAACGGGCTCTTCAAGTCCCTTAAGAACAATCTTAACACCTGTTCTCTCGTCACCGTCAACAGTCTTGAGAAGCTTTTCAACTGCGGGGATCGCGTTGAGGTAAGCGGTTCCACCACCTGCAACGATGCCTTCCTCAACAGCCGCCTTGGTAGCGTTGAGAGCGTCCTCGATGCGAAGCTTCTTTTCCTTCATTTCAGCCTCGGTTGCCGCGCCAACCTTGATAACCGCAACGCCGCCAGAAAGCTTTGCAAGTCTTTCCTGAAGCTTTTCACGGTCGAAGTCGCTGGTGGTTGTTTCAATAGCGGACTTGATCTGTGCAACGCGAGCCTGAATAACCTCGGACTCACCCGCACCGTCAACTATAATGGTGTTTTCCTTGGTGATCTTAACCTGACGTGCGCGACCGAGAACCTCTACGCTTGCATCCTTAAGCTCAAGACCGATCTCGGAGGAAACCACCTCACCGCCGGTAAGAATAGCGATGTCGCGAAGCATTTCCTTTCTTCTATCGCCAAAACCGGGAGCCTTGACCGCAACGCAGGTGAAGGTGCCGCGGATCTTGTTGAGAACGAGAGTGGTAAGAGCCTCACCCTCAACGTCCTCTGCGATGATAACGAGCTTTCTACCCGACTGAACGAGCTGCTCAAGAAGGGGAAGAATGTCGTTTATGGTAGAGATCTTCTTGTCGGTGATAAGAATGAGAGCGTCGTCAATAACAGCCTCCATCTTGTCAGCGTCTGTAACCATGTAGGGAGAGAGGTATCCACGGTCGAACTGCATACCCTCAACGACCTCGGAGTAGGTCTCGGCGCTCTTGGACTCCTCGATAGTGATAACGCCGTCTGCGGTAACCTTTTCCATAGCGTCGGCGATAAGCTCGCCTATTACCTCGTCGCCTGCGGATATAGTACCAACGCGGGCGATGTCCTCTTTACCGTTTACCTTCTTGCAGTTAATTGCAAGTGCCTCAACTGCGGCGTCAACTGCCTTCTTCATACCCTTGCGGATAACCATGGGGTTAGCTCCTGCGGTCACGTTCTTCATACCCTCGCGAACAAATGCCTGAGCGAGAAGGGTAGCGGTGGTTGTACCGTCGCCTGCCGCGTCGTTAGTCTTGGTTGCAACCTCGCGAACGAGCTGTGCGCCCATGTTCTCAGCCTCGTTTTCAAGCTCGATCTCCTTAGCGATGGTAACACCGTCGTTGGTGATGAGGGGAGCGCCGTACTTCTTGTCAAGCACTACGTTTCTGCCCTTGGGGCCGAGAGTGATCTTAACTGTGTCGGCGAGCTTATCAATGCCGCGAACAAGCGCGTTTCTCGCCTCTATGCCATAAAGAATTTCCTTTGCCATAATAAGTTTCTCCTTAAATATAAATCTGATTATTCAACGATTGCAAGAATATCGTCCTCAGCAAGAATGGTGTATTCAACGCCGTCGAGCTTAACGATAGTACCTGCGTACTTGCTTGCGATAACCTTGTCGCCAACCTTAACGGTCATGGGAACAAGCTTGCCGTCCTCAACCTTGCCGCCGCCAACTGCAACGATCTCTGCGATCTGGGGCTTTTCCTGTGCGGATACGGTCAAAAAGATACCCGACTGAGTCTTTTCCTCAGCCTCAACGAATTTGATAACAGCTCTGTTAGATAAGGGCTTAAGTGTCATTATATAAACCTCCAAAAAAATAATCCTTCGAAAAATATCGAATTTTAGCACTCTTTCGCTTCAAGTGCTAATCACAAGGTATATTGTACACATAATCACATCAAAAATCAATAGCTTTGGCGTGTTGTTTACATATTATTAACAAAGTTTTTCTTTGCTTTTAAAAGCTTTCTTCTTAAAATCGACTTTGTGGCATATATTTGTGTAGAGAGTTGAATTTTGCGGTGAGTATACGTCGAAAAAGAAAGTAAAGTGAGGAGAATATGCTTGAATTTTTAAATAACAACGTAATAAGCGTGGTGGCGCCACTGTTGCTTCTTGGGGCGGGATTTTGGTTTTCGGTTAAGCTTAAATTTTTTTATGTCACGCATCCGTTGAAGATAATAGGTTCAATGACAGAGCGAAAAAGGTCGGGGGGAATATCGCCCTTCCGCGCCGTGACGCTTGCACTTGCGGGAACGCTTGGAGTGGGAAATATCGCGGGCGTGGCGTCGTCTATTGCCATCGGCGGTTACGGCTCAGTTTTCTGGATGTGGGTGAGCGCGTTGCTTGCCATGGTGCTTAAATACGCAGAGATCGTGCTTGCGATTGCCCACCGCCGCAGAGATCATGTGACGGGCGAATATCACGGCGGCGCGGCATACTACATAAAGGATAGCTTTGCCGCAAAGGGAAAAATCGCGTCAGGCAAGCTGATCGCGCTTATATTCAGCGTCCTTTGTATAATAAACTCAATTACTATGGGATGCGTTATTCAGTCAAACGCAGTGTCGACCTCGTTCTTGGGTGTTTTTAATATATCTCCGTGGCTCGTCGGCGGAGTTGTGGCTTTACTATGCGTGCTTGTAATCGTGGGCAACGCGAGGTGGATAAGCGCGATATCCGAAAAGACCGTTACTCTTATGACGGTGGGATACATATTGCTCTCCGTCGCCGTGCTTGCCGCGAAAAGTGAGTTTATCGGAGATGCCTTTGTCGCAATATTCCGTGATGCATTTTCCTGTCGGAGCGCTGCGGGCGGTGCGGCAGGCTTTTTGATTTCAAGAGGACTTCGCGCGGGAGTTATGAGAGGTCTTATGTCAAACGAGGCGGGATGCGGAACTGCGCCGACCGCGCACGCCGCGGCGGATACCGATAGCCCCGCGAAACAGGGATTTTGGGGACTTTTTGAGGTGTTTGTAGATACGATTTTGCTATGCACGCTTACTGCGCTCGTTATTATCGTTGCTGGAGAGGAAGTGCTTATATATGCGCATGATCCAATGATGATGGCGATAAAGGCATACTCGTCAATCCTCGGGGTCTGGTCTGAATATTATATGTGTCTGTCGGTCTTTTTGTTCGCATTTGCGACGATGATCTGTTGGGCGCATTACGGCAAGGAGAGCTTGCTTGCAATAACCAAGAAAAAAGGCTTTCAAACCGCCTACGTTATCGCGTTTTGCACTTTTATAGTTGTCGGAGCGATCTTGGCGCCCGATGGAGTGTGGCTTGCGGCAGATCTTGCTATCGGCGCTATGACGATAATAAATATTCCCGTTTTGATCTCCTCAGCGGGCGAGGTCATACGCGAAACTAAGGCATTTTTCAGCGCGGATAAAGGCAAAAAGGGGATTGACATAACCTATTCAAAATGATATACTGTTATCGTTATTAAATTTAAAGGAACAGTCAAAATGAAGATATTACTGTGTGCATTTGATCCATTTGGCGGTGAGAGTATAAACCCCGCGCTTGAGGCGGTCAGGGCGGCAAAGGTCGACGGCGTTGAGCTTGTTAAAACCGAGATACCCACCGTATTTTATAAATCTATCAAAAAAGCGACTGCGATTATCGACGAAATATCTCCCGATGCGGTTATTATGATAGGTCAGGCGGGCGGCAGAGCGCAGATAACCCCCGAGCGCGTAGCGATCAATATTTCTGACGCCAATATTGACGATAACGAGGGCAACCGCCCCACAGACGAGCCGATAGAGAGCGGCGCGCCTGCGGCGTATTTCTCAACCCTGCCGATAAAGGCGATAGTTGAAAAACTCAAGGCGGAAAATATTCCCGCGGCAGTATCGAACAGCGCGGGGACGTTCGTTTGCAACCATCTTATGTACGGAGTTCTCCGTCATATAGAGAAAAACAGTCTTCATACAATGGCGGGATTTATCCATATCCCGTATCTGCCCGAGCAGACGGTGAATAAAGAGAATATGCCAAGTCTGCCGCTTGAGGTCAGCACGAAGGCTATTGAGATCGCGGTCAGGACGGTAGCTGGACTTATTTAAGTCAAAAGGATTTAAGGAGAAAAAGGATGTCTAAACAAATGCGCGGGAGCATAATATTGCTTCTTGCATCAATTATATGGGGCTTTGCCTTCGTCGCGCAGAGCGAGGGAATGGAAACGACGGGCCCCTTTACCTTTCAGGCGTCGCGAATGCTGCTTGCGTTTGCCGTGCTTTTGCCCGCCTCGGCGATAATTCAAGGTGTAAAGAGAAAAAGGGGAATAGATGCGCATAAATTTATGCCGAAAAAGCTTATACTGTGCGCGATGATATCGGGCGTGTTCCTGTTTATAGCATCGGCTTTTCAGCAGGTCGGAATGCAGTATACCAGCGTAGGTCACGCGGGATTTCTGACCGCGCTTTACCTGCTTATGATACCGTTTCTCGGACTTTTCGTCGGCAGACGGGTATCGGTAAAATTGTGGATATGTATTGCGCTCGCGCTTGGCGGTCTTTGGCTTCTTTGTATGACGAGCGAGGGCTTTGCGATGAACAAGGGTGACCTTTTGATGCTCGGCGCGGCGTTTTTCTTCTCGTTTCAGATAATGTCACTTGATATACTCGCAAAGAATTTTGACGGAGTTCAGTATTCTGCGATCCAGATGCTCACCGCGGGGCTTATTTCGCTCGTCTGCACCTTTGTTTTTGAAGAGCCGACGATAAGCGAATCTGGGCGGCGCGCGGCTCGATCGGCTACGCGGGAATAATGTCGTGCGGTGTGGCGTACACCTTCCAGGTCATAGGGCAAAAGGACACGCATCCGACCGTCGCGTCAATTTTGATGAGCCTTGAATGCGTTTTCGCGGTTCTTGGCGGCGCGCTTTTGCTCTCGCAGATACCGACCACGTCCGAGATATTCGGTTGCATTCTTATGCTCGCGGCAACGATACTGTCGCAGGTTGATATTAAGAAGAAAGCAAAATAATAGAAAAGCACTTGCATCGCAAGTGCTTTCTTTATTATTACTGATTAGAGAACTTCTGCTTTACTGCGTCGATCTGCGTTTGCTGAGCCTGTTGGGCGGGATACCAGCCCTTTTCACTCATTTTTGCGTAGATCTGGTTCTGGAGTGCCAGCGCGTCGTTGAAGCTCTGTGTAAACGCGCTGTGCACTGCGGGAGTTGAGGACTCGATCGCTCCGTGCATAAAGAGGTCACATTCGCCCTTGACGGCGTTGAGAATATTGGTCATTATTTCCTTATCGTTCATTGAAATATCCTCCTTTTTCAGTTAAGCAAGCCGTAAAGACGGTTGAAGCATTCGTTCTTCTTCTGACATATCTGATTTACGAAATTTTTGAGGTCTGCGTCCTGAAGCTGTGTCTGAAAATCGGTGCAAGCCGCCTTCATCTGCGTTTCGTGACCGAGCGCGTCTTCAATATAAAGCAATTCTTTGGGTGACATAAAAAATCCCTTCCTTTCTTTTGTGTCAATTTGATTATGGCACAAGTCGGGAAGGGATATTCAGTAAAAGGAAGTAAAATATTTATAATTTCTTCGATATAGTATCGAGGCGTTTTTTTATTTCTTGAATTTCCTTTTTTATAGACGTTTTGTCAGGAATGTTAATATCATTAACACCCAATAGATAATCGCAGGTGACACCAAAAAATTGAGATAATTTAATAATGGCAAAGCTATCAGGATTTGTTTTTCCAGTTTCATAGTTTGATAACGTTCTTTGATCTATGCCGGTCTCGCGCGCAACGTCAGCCTGTCTCAACTCGCGATCCTCACGTAAAGCTTTGATTCTATTCATACGCACCTCCGTTTTGCTCGATTATACCATAATTTTTCTATACAATGCTTGACAGACTAAAGATTTTCATATATAATAGATTGTATACCAAAATATTGGTAAAAAGCAAACTAAGGAGAAGCATTATGAAGCAGATTAAACATTTGCTGGCAATCATTTTAATAATGATTGTTGTATGCGCAGTCGGATGCGGTGGCAACGGTGACGCTAATACATCCGCAAATCAAAAGACTGAATCAATTACAGAGGAAAGTACGGAGAAGCTTATTGATAAGGAAGAAATTACTACTTCTCAGAAACTAGAAACTTCCGAAAAAGTAGAGAGCGTTGAAACTACTGAGAACAATGGTGAGTGCAGTCATGAATTTGATAGCTGGTCAATAACAAAACAGTCGTCTTGTGTTAGTGATGGTGTTAAATCACGTACCTGCTCAAAGTGTGGATGCGTGGAAAATAAGACAATATACGCGCTAGGACACGTCATCAAAATTGATGAGGCAATCGCGGCAACCTGTACAACAACAGGACTTACAGAGGGCAAGCACTGCTTGGCTTGTGATAAGGTTCTTTTAGCTCAGGAAATCGTTGAAGCGCTTGGACATTCTGAGGAATATTGCTGGGATAAGAGTGTGCATTGGCAGATCTGCTCTACCTGTGAGTATACGAGCGCGCCGGTTGCCCACACAATTGGCAGTGATGGATATTGCTCGGTTTGTAATAACCCTATCACGGCCTCGGAAGGCGTGCTTTATTGGCCTTCTGCAGACGGCACGTATGCAGAGGTTATTGACTACGTTGGCGAGTCGCCGAGAGTTGTAATTGCCGAGGAATACGAGGGCTTGCCTGTAAAGGTTATTGGCAACTCAGCATTTGCGGATAAAGCTATAACCTCAATTTACGTCCCTGCAACCGTTGAAAGCCTTGGTTCGGGTGTATTTTCGGGTTGCACAAAGCTCCATACTGTAGAATTTGCAGAAAATAGCAAGCTGACGAGCATTAGTAAGGCTGCGTTCTTAAGCTGCTATTTCTTAACGAGCATAACAATCCCCGACAGCGTAACGAGCATTGGTAAGAGTGCGTTCGCCTATTGCACGCACCTTACGAGCATAACAATCCCCGATGGTGTAACGAGCATTGGTGAGTGGACATTCTCCAGTTGCAAGAGCCTAACGAGCATAACAATTCCCGATAGCGTAACGAACATTGGTGAGTATGCACTCAGTGATTGCATAAACCTTGCAAGTGTAACAATAGGCGGCGGTGTAACGAGCATTGGAGAGTATACGTTCCGCAGATGCACAAGCCTTAAGAGTATAACCATTCCTGACAATGTAACGAGCATTGGAGAGTCTGCGTTCTTCGAATGCGAGAGTCTTGCAAGTGTAATAATAGGCGGCGGTGTAACGAGCATCGCTTATCATGCGTTCGAGAACTGCTCGAGCCTTGAGAGTGTAACAATAGGCAGCGGTGTAAAGAGTATTGGTGAAGGTGCGTTCTGGGGTTGCGTGAGCCTTGAGAGCATAGTTTTCGAAGAGGACAGTCAGCTTGAGAGCATTGGAGCAAGGGCGTTCTTGTACTGCAGAAGCCTTACGAACGTAACTTTCCCCGACAGTATAAGGAGCATTGGTGAGTATGCGTTCAGTGATTGCTCAAATCTTATTGAAATAATAAACGGAGTTTCATACGCCGGCAACATTTTGATGGATTTTGACAATTCGGTTGCAATGGTGTCCGTTCGTGAGGGCACAGTGCATATTTGGGAATCTGCATTTAGCAAATCATCTAAATTGAGAGCTATAACAATCCCCGACAGCGTCAGAACCATTGGCGAGTATGCGTTCAGTAATTGTTTGAGCCTTACGAACATAACAATTCCCGATAGCGTCAGGACCATTGGCGAGTATGCGTTCAGTGATTGTTTGAGCCTTACGAACATAACAATTCCCAACAGCGTAACAAGCATTGGCAAAGCAGCGTTCTTGGGTTGCACGAGCCTAACGAGCATAACAATCCCCGATAGTGTAACGAGCATTGGTGAGCTGACATTCTACAATTGCTCGAGCCTTACGAGTATAACAATCCCCAACAGCGTAACAAGCATTGGCAAAGCAGCGTTCTCGGGTTGCACGAGCCTTACAACCGTGTACTATATGGGAAGTGAGGCAGAATGGGCGGAAATCAGTATTTACAGTTCCAATTCTCGTCTAAAAAACGCGACGATAATTTATAATTATAAGAAATGATATGGATACAATAACAATTATCTCTACCGTTTTCTCAATATGCTCTCTTCTTTTTTCGTTAGTTACTTATGTTAGGACGATTATTCATGAACGAAAGAAGGCAACACTTGAGGCATTCAATGTTTTACAAGAACAAGTTTTTGATCCAATAAATCAGTATGCACCTAAAGAAATAATTGAATATTCAAATCATCCTACTGATAAACAATATAAGATCTTAAGCGGATATCTGGCAAGAATAGAGCATTTTTGCGTTGGAATTGTGAATAACATATATGATAGAAAAACCATTTATGAATTAGCACACGGATACTTAGATGGACGGGCATTGTGGAATAGACTTATACCAATGATGGAGGCTAAGAATAATGATAGCCAACAAGAAGATTATTTTTCTAATATTCATAAGGTGATGATTTGGATGGATAAAGAAACGCAGAAGCGCAACAAAAAGATGAAACAGAATACACGATAATTAAATTTACCACAAAAGCGAGCCGAAAGGCTCGCTTTTGTGGCTTTAATTTATGATATCCCCACTCATTTTAAAAATCCTCTCCGCCGCTTGTTTCATGGGCGGGTGGTTTTTCATTGTGGGATCGATTTTGAGGTATTCGCGCGATGCGGTGAATGCCGAGGACATGATCTCGGTGTCCTCGCACGTGCTTGCAAGGTTGAAATCAAGGCTTCCGCTTTGTCTTATCGATGAGTTGCCCGAGAGAGCAAGGAAGTCGCCGGGGCCACGGATCTTGAGGTCTTCCTCGGCAATTTCAAAGCCGTTGTAGCAGTTGCACATCGTCGTAAGGCGTT
Source organism: Clostridia bacterium (assembly GCA_017504625.1). GTDB lineage: Bacteria > Bacillota > Clostridia > Oscillospirales > CAG-272 > SVTX01. The sequence goes on from JAFVQU010000014.1 coordinate 73,404, forward strand.
GCTTTGCATTGTCACCAAGCCTGCCCTCGCTTCCGTTTACAAGCACGCAGAAGGATTTTCTGCTTCCGCGTCCTACGCGACCGCGCAACTGATGTAGGCTTGAAAGACCGAACCGTTCAGCGTTTTCAACTATCATAAGGCACGCCGTAGGTACGTTTACACCGACCTCGATAACTGTCGTCGATACGAGAATTTGTATCTTACCCATAGAGAAATCGCGCATTGTCGCGTCCTTATCCGCCGCCTTCATCTTTCCATGAACGAACGCGACCGAATAGCCGTCCAGTCGCACAGCCAGCTCCTCGGCGTATTTGACCGCCGCCTTGAGCTTTGGTTTTTCTTTCTTTACAAGCGATTCGCCGTAGAGCGCGATCTCTGACATATCGACCTCACCCTCGTCAAGCTCGCTTTCCTCGACTGCGGGGCATACGATATATACCTGACCGCCGCCGTCGACCTGCTTCTTTATAAATCCGTCAAGACGCTCGCGGTAGCTCTCGTCAACGAGATAGGTATCAACTCGCTGACGTCCGGGAGGCATCTCGTCGATCTTCGACATAGCAAGGTCGCCGTACATAACCAGCGCAAGTGAGCGCGGTATAGGCGTTGCGCTCATAACAAGCACGTGCGTGTGCTTGTTTCTCTCGGAGAGCAGGGCGCGCTGATTTACGCCGAAACGGTGCTGCTCGTCGGTAATGACAAGTCCTGGTGCGGCAAATTCAACCCCATCGGAAAGGAGTGCCTGCGTGCCGATAACTACGTCAAGACGGCGGGATTTTTCCTCGCTCGTCATAGCCTCGCGTATTTTGCGCTTATTCGCCGCGCTTACCGAGCTTGTGAGCAGAGCACAGCTTATTCCGAGCTTTTCAAATATAGGCGAAAGGTCGTGATAATGCTGTGTTGCGAGTATTTCTGTCGGAGCCATCAAAGCCGCCTGATATCCGTTTTTGACGGCGATATACATCGCGGCGAGAGCGCAGACCGTTTTTCCGCAACCAACGTCGCCGATAACTATTCGGCTCATAGGCTCACGCTTTGCCATGTCGGCGGCGATATCGGATATCGTTCTCTCCTGCGCGCCCGTCAGCTTGTAGGGAAGAAGCTTCAAAAGTGCTGAAATATCCGAATCGGTGCAAGGGGGGGCGGTGTGCTTTATTGTCTTTGCTCCCGACGATGAAAGCGCGGTTGCAAAGAAGAAGAATTCGTCAAACACAAGTCGGCGCTTTGCCGTAGCAAGAGATGCGTAGCTTGTCGGAAAATGTATCTCCTTGAGCGCGTAATATATCGTGCAGAGGTTATATTTTTCGCGTATCTCCTCTGGAAGCGGGTCGGGTAATGACTCCTTTGCCAAGACGAGCGCGGCCTCAACGTTTTGGGATATCTGCTTTTGCGACAATCCCTCGGTCAGCTTATAGACCGAGAAAAATGGCGGAGGCTGTATAGTTTCGACCCAAGGCTCTGCCGCGGGGGAATTGAGCAGATATTTATTTTTCTGTCGCTCAACCCTTCCGTAAAAACGGAAGACAGAGCCTATTGGGAACTTTTCCTTGAGATAGCTTTGATTAAAATAGGTTATCTCGCAGGTGTCCTCGTCGTCAAACGCGCGGAATTTCAGCAAGGACATACCGCGCTTGATATTATGTACTCTCGGCTCGGTTGCCACTGTGAGCAAAAGCGCGCTTTTGCATTCGGGCGAGGTGTCGCGCAGAAGCTTTATGTTTGTTCTGTCCTCATACGCCCTCGGAAAATAATAAAGAAGGTCGTATAGCGAGTAAACACCCGCGTTTGCATAAGCCTGAGCCTTTACCTTGCCAACGCCCGAGAGCGATGACACGGGTATTTCGTGTAGATTATGCATATCTTACCTCCTTAAATCGTTTATTTTAATCGTTGTCTTCCTTTTTATCCGCGACCGTATCCGTAAGAGCTGCAAGCGGATTTTGCGCCATAGCGTCCATCATATTTTTGTCGCTGACGTGGGTGTATATTTGCGTGGTATTTAACTGCTCGTGACCGAGAATATCCTTGAGGACACGGATGTCGACGTTTCCGGTCTGATACATAAGCGTAGCGGCGGTGTGACGGAGCTTGTGGACGGAGTAGTGCTTTGAGCCGAGTCCGGCTACGTCAAGATATTTGTAGACCATAGCCTGTACCATCTTGTTGCTTATGCGCTTGTCACGGTTGCTCAAAAAGAGTGCTTTGTCGGAAACGTAGGCGTATTTTTCGGTCTGTCTTACGTTGACAAGATATTCGTAAAGCACCGTTCGGCAGGCATTGTTCAGATAAATTATTCTTTCCTTGCTGCCTTTACCTACAACTCTGACGTGTCGAAGCTCGCGCTCAAGATCGGTAGTGTTTATTCCAACAAGCTCGGAAAGTCGCATACCGCAATTAAGGAAAAGCGTAATTATACAAAGGTCGCGCAATCTCGTCTTTGATTCAGTGTCGTTTTTGACTGCGTTTATTAAGAGCATCGATTCCTCAAGGGAGAGGAATTTCGGCAGAGTTTTCTTTCTTTTGGGTGCTTCTATATTGGCGGCGGGATTTTCGTCAAGATACCCGCGCTTTATCGTCAGGAATTTGAAAAGTCCTTTTATTGCGGAGAGCTTTCTTGCCTTGCTTGCCCACATATTTTTTCTGACGTTGCCCGTGTAGAGAAGGAAGTCGTATATTTTGTCCGCAGTCACTGTTTTTATGTAATTTATATCAACGCAACGTATATCTATCTCGCAGAATTCGTCTGAGTTCGGGTCAATTCCACGCTCACGAGCTAAAAGATACCTGAAAAACGTGCGCAGGTCGAGCATATATTCATCCGCCGTTTTTTGCGAGCAGCCCTGAATGGCGGTCTTATAGGACGCAAATTCGCGCAAGGGTTGCGGAAACTCGTTCATATTTATCTCGTAAGGCATGATCTTCCTCCTTTACTGTTGCTTTTAAGATAATTATACACGATTGTAAGATAATTTAGTGGATTTTCTGTAAATTTTCTCGCGCGGTTGTTGAAAAATACATATTTATCGTATATAATTAAAGGTGGTATAATGAGAAGTATGCCGTTTTTGCGGCTTGAAAGGTGATAATAATGAAAAAGTTTTTTGAGAGATATTCATATCAGTGCGTTACGCTCTTTGTAAATCAGGTAGCGATTGCGCTTTTTGCGATAAGCCTGGCCTTTGCGGCAGGTATGGCTGAAAACGACTCCTTGAAGCTGATAACCAGCATTTTTTCGGTCGCATTTTTGCTCTTTATTGATTTTACGGGTGTGTGGAAGCTCGGAGCTGAGGACAGATTATCCGTTGACCTTGGAAAAGCAAAGGCAGACCTCAGCGTGCCCGTAAAGATCTGGCTTTTGTCAAATTCCGTTAACCTTTTGCTCGCGCTTATGTTCACACTCGGCGCGCTTATCGAGCCCTTGTCAGGTCTTCGAGTATGCTCTGTTATAGCGTTGCTTATACACGGAGAATATATGGGAATTCTCTCGGTCGCGGTGAACGGAGTACAGCTTAATACGCTTTGGTATATGTATTTTATCATTACTGTACCTACACTTATTACGGTGTTTGGCGCATATTGGATGGGTCTTAAAAATATCGGTATAGGCAAGGTTTTTGCGCCCAAAACCAAAAAGTAAACATATTGTCGGAGGAGAATGATCTCCTCCGATTTTCAAAAATGAAAAAATCTTAAAAAATAATATAAACCGTTGTATTTCGAAGATATTCGTGATATAATGCGTGATAGGAAAATTCGGAGGATTTTATATGCTTGATAAGGACAATATAAGAATTCTGGTCGTTGACGACGAGAATGATATTCGCAGAATAATCAGGCTTATCCTTGAGAAAAAGGGATATTCGGTAATTGAGGCGGGAAACGGAGCCGCCGCGCTCGACATCGTAAGAGAATCAGAGGTCGATCTCGTGCTTATGGATATAATGATGCCCAAGATGTCGGGAATCGACGCCACGGCAAGCATAAGAGAGTTCTCCTCTGTGCCGATACTTTTCCTTACGGCGAAATCGCTTGAGCGAGATAAGGAGAGCGCATACTCAAGCGGCGGTGACGATTATCTCGTCAAGCCCTTTTCGTCCGCAGAGCTTGTTATGAAGGTAGAGTCGCTTTTGCGACGCTACATAGTATATAAGGGCAAAACGGCAGAGTCAAGGACATTGGCATTATCCTGCGGAGTTGAGGTCGATACCGAAGCTAAGACGGTTTCCAAAAACGGCGAGGAGATAATTCTGCGAGAAAAGGAGCATGATATTTTCTTTTTCTTGCTTGAAAACCGCGGACAAACTATCGATCCCAACGATATATTTGAAGCGGTATGGCAGGAAAGAGCGCTCTCCTCAAGCGCGAATAACGTAATGGTCAACATGCTCGGACTTCGTAAAAAGCTTGAGGATGATCCGTCAAACCCCAAGATAATAAAGACCGTTTGGGGAAAGGGGTATCAGCTTGTTTAAGAAAAACGTATTCGTGTCGCTTACGATGAAGCTCCTTATCGCTATGCTTGTGGCGATAGCGGTGGCTCTTGGCGTGTTCTTCGGCTGTCATAGGTTAGGCAACTTCCTTGTCTGGAAGTATTATCTTGCCGATGATGCTAAGGAAGCGCGACTTGAAGCGTATATAGAAGACCTTCAGCAGTTTGCGACGGATAATAAGATATCGGTAAACGATACCGAAAGATTTGCAGAGTGGTCGGGTGGAAAATACGTTTACGCTGTGCTTTACAAGGACAGTAACCTGATATACGCTCCCGATTGGTTTGATGATTTTGAATCTGACGAGGGCGAGAAAGAGACCGACACCTTGCTTGGCGATGAGGAATCGTCGGAGAAATCCGGGATCGAGGAAAGCGAAGATGTAAGTGAACAGATCACAGAGCAGATAAGTGAGCAGATGGGCGGTCAGGTAACCGAAGAAGGAAGCGATCAAGGCGAAGTAGAATCAGGTAGTGACGAATCCGCATCTGAGGAAACAGAAACTGAAACAGATAAAATACCCGGCCCCTCTGATGACAGAGGCTTTAACAAGTATCTGAATGAAGAAATCAAACAGAAGTATCAGGAAACGCTCAACAATATTCTTGCGGGTAATGCAGAGCTTATTCCTATAACCTGTACCGACGGAGTGCTGCTTGCAACCATTGTGGACTATTCCGAGGATTTCGTATATAATATCGTTTTCGTAATAAGCCTTATATGTGCGATTATGGTCGTAGGAATCATAATGTTTTTTAACCTGTCAAGGCTTACCTCGCGAGTCAAGAAGCTTGCAGAGAAGGTTCGCCGCGTTGAAAGAGGCAGCATTAACGAGCCGATTCGCGTTTCGGGTAACGATGAAATAGCATCGCTTGCCGATGACGTAAACAGTATGAGAAACTCTGTCGTCGACAATATGACCAAGGAACAGCAGGCGTGGGAGGCTAACGCAAGTCTTATAACGGCAATGTCACACGATATAAGAACTCCGCTGACAGTTCTTCTCGGTTATCTTGATCTTATAGAATTCCAGGAGGAGAACCCCGCAAACCGTGAATATATAGGAATATGTAAGGAGAATGCCTTAAGACTTAAGGGCATGTCCGACGATATGTTCTCGTATTTTCTCGTATTTGGCAAGCAGGGGTCTATCTCTGAGAATATTGAAAAGCAAGGTGTCGAGGCTTTGAAGCATATTATCTCAGAAAGAGTGTATTTGCTTGAGGAAAACGGGTATTCGTTCGTGTGGGAGGGAGATATTCCCGATGCGAGCGTTATGGTTGATACGATGTTTACAAACCGCGTTATCGACAATATTTTTTCAAATATCGGAAAGTACGCTACTCCCGGATCAACAGTCATCATTCGATTTGATAGCAACGACAAGCAACTAAGCGTGGCGTTTGAAAACGAGATAAGACGTGATTGTTCCGATGCGGAAAGCAACCATATCGGTTTAAAGACCTGCTCAAGAATAATGGAGCAGATGGGTGGAAATTTTGAAGCGGAGAGCAACGGCGAAAGATTTTGCGCTAAGCTGACGGTTCTGATGGCTGAAAATGATTGACTTTTTTATTAAACAGTAATGACTATAATGGACGTTTTAAAGAGTATTTTAAATGTATTTAACGCAAAAATGGAAACACCGACTCCTTACGGTTGGTTTCATCTCTTGTTCTGGGCAATAACGGTAGCTGCGGCTCTTCTTCTTTGCGTGTTTCACAAAAGGAATGACCCCGACAGAGTAAGACGCATTGTTCTGATAACCTCTATTTTCGTAATAGTGCTTGAGGTATACAAGCAGATAAACTATACCTTTTCGGTTTCAGACGGCGTTATTAAAGCCGACTTCCAGTGGTACGCATTCCCGTTCCAGTTTTGCTCTATGCCGATGTATACGGGACTTTTGGCAGGAATTATCAAGCGCGGTAAAATACATGACGCGCTATGTACGTTTATTGCAACATACGCGCTTTTTGCGGGCGCTTGCGTAATGTTCTATCCGGCAGACGTGTTCATTGGAACGATAGGCATCAATATACAAACGATGATATGCCACGGATCAATGGTAAGTATCGGCGTGTACCTGCTTTATTCCGGACACGTAAGACTTAAGCACAAGACGATGCTCGGCGGCATAGCGGTATTTTCAATTTGTGTAACGACCGCAATGATACTTAACGAAGTAATTTATTATTCGGGTATACTTGGCGGAGAGACCTTTAATATGTTCTTTGTCAGCAGACACTTTGATGGAACGCTTCCCGTGTATTCATCGGTACAGAATGTCGTACCGTTCCCGTTCTGTCTTATTATTTATATTGCGATGTTCAGCCTTGCGGCATACGTTATATTGCTTGCGGCTATGGGAATCAAGGCGCTTGTAGATAAAAAGAAAACTCAGAAAAAAGCCGAATTGGCTTTAAGATAATAAAAAAGAGCTTACGGCATCAGCCGTAAGCTCTTTTTTTACACCGTCGTCGCAAGTCGTTCTCTTATAGCCTTGATAAATTCAAGCGTATTGACCGAAGTGACTTTTACTCCGTCATCGACAAGACCGACGAGGTCCTTGGTCATAATTCCGTCGTCAAGCGTTTTTATGCAAGCAGCCTCGAGCTTATCTGCAAAATCAACGAGATCGGCAAGACCGTCAAGCTCGCCGCGCTTTCTGAGCGCGCCCGACCAGGCGTAGATTGTTGCCATAGGGTTAGTGGAGGTGACCTCACCCTTAAGATGCTTGTAGTAATGGCGCGTTACCGTGCCGTGGGCAGCCTCGTATTCAAACTTACCGTCGGGAGAAACGAGCACGCTTGTCATCATAGCGAGCGAGCCGAACGCGGTTGAAACCATATCCGACATAACGTCGCCGTCGTAGTTTTTGCACGCCCAGATATAACCGCCCTCGCTTCTGATAACGCGGGCAACGGCGTCATCAATAAGCGTGTAGAAATAAGTGATGCCAAGCTCCTCAAATTTCGCTTTATACTCCTTATTATATATGTCCTCAAAAATCAGCTTGAAGGTCTGATCGTACTGCTTGGATATCGTATCCTTAGTTGAGAACCAAAGGTCTTGCTTTGTTGCTATCGCGTACTTAAAGCAAGAATGAGCAAAGCTTATTATCGAGCTGTCCTTATTGTACTGTCCCTGAAGCACGCCGGGGCATTCAAAGTCGTAGATCGTTTTTGAAAACTCAGTTCCGTCCTCGCCCTTAAAGGAAAGCGTTGCCGTACCCTTAGTGGGAACTCTGTATTCGGTTGCCTTATATACGTCGCCGTAAGCATGACGAGCGATGGTTATAGGCTTTTTCCAATTGCGGACTACGGGCTTTATCGAATCAATGATAATGGGAGAGCGGAAAACCGTACCGTCAAGGATAGCGCGGATAGTGCCGTTGGGCGACTTCCACATTTCAGAGAGGTTGTATTCCTCAACTCTCTGCTTGTTGGGAGTGATAGTTGCGCACTTGACCGCAACGCCGTATTTCTGCGTAGCGTATGCCGAGTCAAAGGTTACCTTGTCTCGCGTTCTCTCTCTTTCGGGCAGACCGAGATCGTAATACTCGGTATTAAGCTCGACGAAAGGACAGATAAGCTCGTCCTTGATCATCTGCCATATTATTCTTGTCATCTCGTCGCCGTCCATCTCAACAAGCGGCGTTGTCATTTTTATTTTAGCCATAGTATCCTCGTTTCTGTGCGGGGCTTTGCCTCTGCACCCTACAAGAAACTTTTTGAAAAAAGTTTCTTGACTTCAAAAACCTTTAAGAAATTGGTTTTTCTATCAAATATTATATGTTTGTAGGGTGGAGTTAATTGTTTTTAACCTTATAGTAATTCATAAGACAGCCTGCAAGCAGGATATCCTTTTCTTCCTTTGTAAGACCTTTGATATAGAGTGTGATATCTTCAACGCCTCCGTTTTTGCGTATGACCTTTGCGGAGAATTCCTCATCACCGCGCGCAATAGCATCTCTGATACCTGCGACAAACACGCAATCTCCGACCTCGTATTCAAAGGTTGTGTCGGGAGCAAGTGTGAAAGGCATAATGCCCCAGTTGATGCAGTTGGAGCGGTACCTCTTGGTCGCAAATTCGTAGCAAATGTTGCCAAATCCGCCAAGAACCTTCTGGCAGGACGCCGCTTGCTCACGCGCGGAGCCGTCACCGGGCTTGTTTGCAAATACGCAAGAGCCAAACTGTGTGTTTTGTGCAAGAGATTTCGTGTCGCCTATCCTTGAGAGTGTAAATTCAAGCTTTTCGCTGATGTTACCTTCGCGTCTTGCTTTTTCCTCATTTGCAACAGCCTTTGAAAGTCCAACGTAATCGGGACAGCGGCGAGAAAGAGTAAATTCGGAAAGGCGAACGGGGTTTGAGCGCAAGCTGCTCGTCTCTCCCGAGGGGATAAGTTCGTCTGTCGTCGTCACGGGGTCGTGAATGACCGCGGTAAGCTCAAGCAAAAGGTTGTCCGAAAGCTCGTACTGATCGGGCCAGCTTGTGATATTGGGACCAAGGATAAGCTCGACCGAGGGATCAGCCTTGCCAAATCCGTAGTAAATTCTCTTGTCGTAAACCGACTTGTCAAATTCGTATTCAATGGGGGTGTATTCGTAATCAACCTCGGTTGCGGGTGTGATCTTACCTCCGTTAGCCGCAGTTGCCGCAATAGAACGTGCATCCATAAGTGCTACTCCCGAAACCTGACCCTCGCCGGGCTTTGAGCCCTCGCGGTTGGGGAAGTTTCTGGTCGTGTGACGGAGAGAAAGTCCGTTGTTTGCGGGAACGTCGCCTGCGCCGAAGCAAGGTCCGCAGAACGAGGGCTTTATAAGCGCACCTGAAGCAAGAAGATCTGCCGACACGCCGGCGCGCGTAAGCGCAAGCGACACGGGAATGCTGGTGGGATAAACCGAAAGTGAGAAATAACTGTTTCCAACGTTGCCGCCCTTGAGTATATAGTTTGCCTCGACGATACTGTCGAACATACCGCCCGCACAGCCCGCGATTATACCCTGATCGGCAAGCACGCTGCCGTCGGGCTGAACCTTGGATACAAGGTCGAGTGAGCATTTGGGGAATTTCTTTTTAGCCTCGGACTCGACTTCAGAGAGAATTTCCTTTGCGTTTGCAAGGAATTCCTTTATTGTATATGCGTTTGATGGATGGAAAGGCAGAGCTATCATTGACTCCATCTTCGACAGGTCTATCTCTATCATCAAGTCGTAATACGCGACGCCGTTGGGATTGAGTTCCTTATACTCCTCAGGTCTGCCGTGTACCTCGTAGTGCTTCTTGACAACCTCGTCGGTTGCCCAGATCGACGACAGACAAGTCGTTTCGGTCGTCATAACGTCGATTCCGTTTCTGAAATCAATGGGAAGATCCTTTATGCCGTCGCCAACGAATTCAAGCACCTTGTTCTTGACAAATCCGTTTTTAAAGGTTGCGCCAACGAGTGCGATCGCAACGTCATGAGGGCCGATACCCTTGGGAGCCTTGCCCGTAACGTGTACCAGGACGACCTCAGGGGACTTTATATCGTATGTGTCGCGGAGCAGCTGCTTTACAAGCTCGGGGCCGCCCTCACCGACACCCATAGTGCCAAGCGCGCCGTAACGGGTATGGGAATCCGAGCCGAGAATCATCTTGCCGCATCCGGCAAGCTCTTCGCGAGCGTATGAATGGATAACCGACTGATTGGCTGGAACGTAGATTCCTCCGTATTTTTTAGCCGCAGACAAACCGAAAACGTGGTCATCCTCGTTTATCGTTCCTCCAACCGCGCAAAGCGAATTGTGGCAATTGGTAAGCGCGTAGGGAATCGGGAACTCGCGAAGTCCACCTATTCTTGCGGTCTGAATAATACCTACGTAGGTGATATCGTGTGATACCATTGCGTCAAATTTTATTTTAAGGTTGTTCTCATCGCCCGATATATTGTGAGAGGCAAGAATTTGTGCCGCAATAGTGTTTTTTCTGGCCTCGTTGGCAGATATGCTTGCGGACGAAGTTATTTTGCCGTTTTCATAGAAAACTCCGCCCTCGTGTAATTTTATCATATTTTTTACCTCCGCAGACAGTGAAAAATAAAAATATATCATCATTATACTATAATGCTACGCTTTAGTCAAGTAAAAAGTGAGGATTTTTGTGTGCTTTTAAGATGAAATAACTAAATTCGTCGATTGTATCAAACCAAAGAAAGAAAATGTTAATATTGCGGACGTAAATATAAAAAATATAGATAAAAAACGCTTGCAAAAGGCAAAAGTATGTGCTATAATTGATTTAGTAAATAATTTAATGGAAATCTGGAGTAATTATGGATAAAATTAAAAAGTTTGTTAAGGAAAACCTGCAGATGATCCTGCTTGTTTTGTGCGGACTTTTCGTTATAACGGGAATTCTGGCGATAGTATTCGGCGCTGCGAACAGCGGCGGCGTTATAAAGGTGCTGTTTATTATATTTGGCATCGTGCTTATAGCACTTGGATGCTCACTTGTTTTCTATGCGGCTTTGATTGCGACCGACGAGAACGCAAACTTCTTCCTTTACGATCAGAGAAGCAAGCGCAGCATTTCGATTGAGGAGCTTGATTTTGAAAGAGTAAACAAAAAGATGACATATATTATGACCAAGCTCGTCGCCAATGCGTCTAAGGTCTGGACGTCAAATCTTTTTGCGGATAACAGAGAATTCTTTGATGACAATGAAGTCTTCACCCCTCTCGTAGCGTATAAGGTGATTTACGACCTTGCGGACAGAGCAAACGAAAGCATCTGGCATCTCTATCTTATGGCGGATAAGAGCGTCATAGCTTCTATTGCGGAGGCACTTGAGATGAACTCTGATTCGGATCTCGGAAAGGCAGTAAAATATCTCCACGAAAATGCGGCAGGGGATTATGAAAGAACTCAAAAGTTCCTCGCTGATAACAAGAAATATATTCAGAACAAAATGACCAAATACGTCAAGGTGCATATTTCAAAATTCTGACACAAAAAAGCCACGCGGCGGATCAATTCTGCCGCGTAGCTTTTTTGTCCTTTTAAATAAACAAATAATTGATAATACAATATAAAATTTATAAAATTACGATGCGTCGGTTAAGAAGGAACGAATTGCGTCTCAACCTCCGGCACAACAACAAGACCTTGGATTTTCTGAAATATTTATTTACAGAGCAAATATTCCGGGCTTGTGCCATTCATGTTTAATCGCTTTTAGGCTTTCAAATTGTGCCTTCAGGCTAAGCTTTTTTGCCCAAACAACAAAAGACGAAAAATGGAAATAATTAGGATGAGTACGTGATTTTTTGTCGACTTTTGACGCAAATTTGTTCTTTTTGAGCTATTTTTGAGTTATTAAAAAATAAAATTAAGAAAACGCAATAAAAATTAAAAAATAATTTATAGATTTGGGCGTGTCAAAAAATTAAATATTTTTGTGCAATTGATACAAAATTGGGCTTTTAATCGTATTCCCAATGCCGTTATCAACTCCGATGGTAAATTGATGGTTTTATCGTAACATGGATTTACCTCCAGAAAAAAGTTGCTGATGGTTTAAAGGCGTTAATGGCAATTTTTACAAAAAAACACCACGAAACCTTGTTCTGATGATAAATTGATATAAAACAGGTAAACACGATTTACCACTGTAAGCCTTAACGAGAAAAAAAGTAACAAAACGACGATTTGCATCAAAAAAGCATTCGGACTCTCTGAATTGGTTGCCGAAAAAACGTAGAAATTTTGTTGCTTTTTGCATAAAATTGTCGGGGTTTTATTGGATTTTCCTCGCTTGACAATACTTGCGTTATATGATAAAATATGAAACGTAAATTTAGGGTATCATGCAATTGCGATTGTGTGCAATGACCCGAATTTTTGTTATCCCTACAAACGAGAACATTAATTCATCGGATTTATCGCAGAGCTGTTTGTGTGAAGAACCGTACCTTGTGCCAAAGCTTTGTGAGTTGAATCCGACTTGCATTTTCACGTGCGCATACGCGCGCGAGAGATAACCGGAGTAATAATGCTGAGCAGTATGATCGCCTTTCGGCTGATAGTCATGCCGCGCCGCTGGTAGCACCTTGCATTGTGCAGGACACCAAGGGATTGCGGACGGACTTACCGATAAGTGAGTTGTCCGTCTCGCAAGGTGTTATTAACGGAGCATTTACCCTATATACGGCAGGGGTCGCCCTGCTAAAACCTATCAGGAGGAAGATTTTTAATGAACAGAACGAAAATTCAAAGATTGACGGCGTTGCTGCTTTGCTTGATTTTTGTTGTCAGCTCTTTCTCGGTGAACGTATTTGCGGCCGATAGTACGGGCGGATCTGCGGATACAAGCCAGAGTGGTGGCGAAAGTGTGGATAATTCTGCGCTTACGTTTGATACCGAGGAAATGCTGGAGCTACTCGATGCTATCTCTTACAGAGAATACATCAAGGAGCATGCAAGTGTGAAAAAAGCCGACGGTGCGATTGTCATCGACGCAATCAAGGATGTTAATGCCGAAAAGAGCGACATTGACGTTGCAACGAGCGTTGACACGTTTGAAGGCGTAAAGGCGCTTCTCACACCCGGCACAGGTCAGGTATCGTGGACTGTTACGGTTCCCGAAACTGCTAAGTACACGGTCAAGCTCGTATGCTACGCTATTGACGACGGTAAGGTAAACTCGGTTGAACGTATCTTCAAGATCAATGGTAAGGTGCCTTTTGCTGAGGCAAGATATCTTAACATCAAGAAGAATTGGGTAAACGAATATGCTACCGCCGAGTATCACGGTAAGGAGAGCATTAACGTTCTCAAGAATCGCGCAAACGAGATCGGATTGAAATACATCAACGACGAGGCGAGCACTCCTCACTTTATTTATCCTGATGTATGGACAAGCGAGATCGTTGAGTTTTGTGATAAATACAATATCCGTTTTATGAAGCTCGATATCAACAACAACGAGATTCGTCCTACTGCATATCAGAGCCCTGAGTGGATTGAGTACGTTCTTGACGATTCTACCGGTTATTACACCGAAGCGTTTGAATTCGTGCTTTTTGAGGGTGAAAATACTATTACTCTTGAGGGTAAGAACGCTCCTATGGCAATAAAGGAGATAATTCTTGCACCTGTTGAAAGAATAGACACCTATGAGGAATATCTCGCAAAGCATGCAAATAAGCCCATAGGACAGGGAAGTGTAAAGCTTGAGGGTGAATACTTCGATGCTGCATCGGATAAAACGATATATCCCGTAGAGGAGGCTGCGTCTGCGGCTACCTCGCCTCACGATCCTTCGAGAACCCTGCTTAACGTTGTCGGTGGAGAAAAGTGGCAGACTGCGGGACAGACTATTTCTTATAAGTTCCGCGTTGACGCGTCGGGTATGTACGATATTGTTACGAGATTCCGTCAGAACGTTCTTGACGGTATGTTTGTAAACCGCGCGCTCTACATATACAGCGAAGGCATCGCTGAGGGTGATGACGGCTATTACAACGGCGTGCCCTTTGAAGAAGCGAAAAAGCTCACTTATAACTATAACGATGAGTGGCAGGTTACACAGGCGACCGACGGCAATCAAAGCTTCAAGTTCTATTTTGCCGAGGGAGTGACCTATACCATGGTGCTTGAGGTAACTCTTGGAGATATGGGTGAGGTCATCAATACGATCCAGGAATGTCTGAACTCGATAAACAGCGACTATCTGTCTATCATTCAGCTTACCGGAGCTACCCCCGATACCTACCGTAACTACGGATTCTCCCGTATTATGCCTGACGTTCTTATCGATATGGTAAAGCAGGCGTACATTCTCAACTATGAGAGCGAGGATGAATCCAAGTGGGGTATTGCTCAGAAGCTTACCGCACTTGCAGGACAGAAGTCCTCGAGCGTAGGTACTCTTCAGAAGATCTCCGACCTTCTTCTCACCATGGGACGTGACGAGGATGAGGTTGCAAGACAGCTCACAAGACTTAAGAGCTATATCGGAACGCTTGGTACCTTCTTGTCCAGCGCAAAGACTCAGCCTCTTGAGATCGACTATATACTTGTTCAGCCTGCCGGAAGCGAGGCTCCCTCTGCAAACGCTAACTTCTTCCAGTCCACGGCTCACGAGATAAGCAGATTCTACTACTCCTTCTCCCGTGACTACGATAATATGGGAGCGTTGACCGAGACCGACGACGCAAGCATTGAGGTATGGATCGCGACTGGTCGTGACCAATCTCAAGTAAAGCGTAACCTTCTCAACAATGAGTTTACTCCCAATACGGGAATTGCGGTTGAGCTTAAGCTCGTTGCAGGTGGAACACTTCTTCCTTCAATTCTCGCTAAGCAGGGACCTGACGTTTACCATGGACTTGATCAGGGATCTGTTATAAACTATGCAATTCGTTCCGCTATCCTTCCTATCGAGGGATACGAGGATTTTGAAGAGGTCACAACCTCGTTCAATGATGCGGCGATGCTCGTTCTCGGTATGGAGGATGCAAACGGAGACGTTCATTACTACGGACTTCCCGAGGCACAGGGCTTTGCTATGATGTACGTTCGTCTTGATATCCTTGCCGACCTCGGCATTGGAGTTCCTCGCACGTGGGACGATCTTATGGCTACAATCCCCGTTCTTCAGTCCAAGAAGATGGAGATCGGTCTTTCTACCGACATTAATATACATCTTTATCAGATGGGCGGTACGCTCTTTGCCGATAACGGTATGAGAATCAATCTCGACTCGCAGATCGGTCTTGCCGCGTTCACGAAGATGTGTAATATGTTTACCAAGTATAGCTTCCCCTATTCCTATGATGCGGCTAACCGTTTCAGAACCGGTGAGATGCCTATAGTTATTGCGGACTATACGGGACTTTACAACCAACTTAAGGTATTCGCGACCGAAATTGAAGGACTTTGGGCAATGGTTCCCGTTCCCGGTATTATGCAGGAGGACGGAACTGTAAATAACTGTACGCTTTCGTCGGTTTCTGCTACCGTACAGGTTGCGGGTGGAGACGGAAATCTTGACGACGCATGGGAATATATGAAGTGGTTTACCGGTGACGAATGTCAGGAAGGCTACGCAAACGAAATGGTTGCGCTTCTCGGTCCCTCTGCGAAGTACGCTACCGCAAATATCAAGGCTCTTGAAAGTATGCCTTGGACTACCGAGGAATATGCAAGAATTAAGGCTCAGTTCGATAATCTTGCGTCTGTTCCCAACTATCCCGGATCTTACATCATCGGTCGTTACACCGAGTTCGCGTTCCTCGCAGCTTACAACGAAGGTGAGGATCCCGCACAGGCACTTCTCGGACATATATCTACTATTAATAAGGAAATAACCCGTAAGCGTCTTGAGTTTGGACTTGAAACTCTTGAGACCGGACAGACGCTTGCATCAAAGCGTCTTGATCAGGCAAAGGCAGCTGCAGAAGAGCTTCTTAACAGAAATTCCTCCAATGAAGCCCTTGTAAACAGAATCCTGAGCGCTGTCAAATCTGAGGATCCTATTATGCTCAATACCGTTGCTGAAGAGGTGATGGGAAAGACGAGCGCGGATAACCTCATAAAGATCGCAAAGGGTCCCGATATCGCGACTCTTAGCGACGGAGAGCTTATCTATTACATTTCGATCGCTCTTTCGGATGCCGCGGCGGCACTTCTTACCTATTAATAATATGTGATCACAGATTAGATTCGATTCTATATAAGGAGATTTCAAATGTCTAACAGAACAGCAGAAAAAAAGGCTGTTGCGCGTAAGGATATAACGATGGCGCAGTGGATATGGAAGGAAATGAAGCGAAATTGGATTGCTTACGTAATGGTTGCGCCCTATATGCTCATTTTCACGATATTCACCATCGCTCCCGTTATCCTTTCGGTAGTTATCAGCTTTACAAACTTTAATATGCTGGAAATGCCTGATTTCGTCTTCCTTGATAACTATATCATGCTTTTCTTCGATGACGAAATATTCCTGACAGCATGTACTAATACATTTATATTTGCGGGTATCGTAGGCCCTGCCTCTTACCTGCTTTCATTCCTCGTTGCATGGTTCATCAACGAGCTTCCTCCTAAGATTCGTGCGCTTGTAACGCTTATCTTCTATGCGCCCTCGATCTCGGGTCAGGTTTATCTTATCTGGGGTACGCTCTTCTCGTCAGACTCTTACGGTTGGGTAAACGCAACGCTTCTTAACCTCGGACTTATAAACGAGGAGATAGCGTTCTTCAAAACAGAACAATACGTTATGCCCCTGTGTATAGTAGTTTCGCTCTGGACCTCTCTTGGTACGTCCTTCCTTTCCTTTATCGCAGGACTTCAGGGTGTTGACCGTTCGCTTTACGAGGCAGGCGCGGTTGACGGTGTAAAGAACAGATGGCAGGAGCTTTACTACATAACGCTTCCGTCTATGAAGCCTCAGCTTATGTTCGGTGCAGTCATGGCGATTACGGGCGCATTCGGATACGGCGGTATCGTTACTGCGCTCTGCGGCTTCCCGTCGGTTAACTACTGCGCTCATACGATAATGCACCATCTCGAGGACTACGGTGGATCGAGATACGAGGTTGGTTATTCTTCTGCGATTGCGGTCGTACTATTTGCTATAATGGTTGGCGCGAACGGACTAGTTAAGAAGATTCTGTCAAAGGTAGGTACGTAATATGGCAAAATTAAGAACAAGAAATCATAAGGTCGTACTTGCCCGTTCCGCAGGAGGTGACGCGGGTATTACCGTAATGCTGACGCTGCTTGGAGCATTTA
The DNA here is from genome assembly GCA_017504625.1 of Clostridia bacterium. Lineage (GTDB taxonomy): Bacteria > Bacillota > Clostridia > Oscillospirales > CAG-272 > SVTX01. The sequence continues at coordinate 90,679 of JAFVQU010000014.1, forward strand.
TGTTCCTGCCGATGATATACGTCGTAATGCAGTCGCTCAAGCCTCTTGACGAGCTTTGGATGTATCCTCCGAAGTTCTACGTTATGAACCCGACCTTCGCAAACTTCAAATCGCTTTTCTCACTTATGAATATTTCTTGGGTTCCTTTCTCAAGATACATATTTAACACAGTGTTTACGTCGGTAATGGGTACCTTTGGTCACCTCTTTATCGCGTCCTTGGCGGCGTATACGCTTGCTAAGATCAAGTTCCCCGGCGGAAAGTTTATGTTTAAGACGATTCAGACATCGCTTATGTTCCACTCGACCGTTACGGGAGTTACTTCATTTATTATATTGTCGGCATTCGGCTGGATAGATACCTACCTTGCAATAATCGTTCCCGCATGGGGATCTACGCTTGGTCTGTACCTTATGAAGCAGTTCATGGATTCGCACGTTCACGATACCGTCCTTGAGTCCTCAAGACTTGACGGTGCGGGTGAGCTTCGTACCTATTGGATTATCGCGATGCCTATGGTTAAGCCTGCTTGGCTTACGCTTATCGTTTACTCCTTCCAGGGACTTTGGAACGCGGGTGCGTCGACGTACATTCACTCCGAGCAACTTAAATCGTTCAACTACGCAATAGGTCAGATAACCGCCGGTGGTATAAAGCGTGCGGGCGCATCCGCAGCATCTACGGTTATCATGATGCTTGTACCTATCATGGTATTTATCTTCTCACAGTCCAATATCGTTGAAACAATGGGCTCGAGTGGAATGAAAGACTAACCGAAGGAGGAAAAGTAATAATGAAAGCAGCAAAAATATTTTGCATAATACTTGCCGTACTTATGCTTGCCTCCTTTGCAACGGTGATCGTCGGCGCAAGCTCTGCTTATCAGACATATACCTACTCGATAGGCGGATACGCACTTCACTCACCTGATGCTTATACAGCAGATATAGTCGTTGATTCGGAGTATATGGGACTTTCCACTCCTATAAACGCTCCTAACGACCTTGTAACCGATGACAAGCAGAACGTGTATATTGCCGATACCGGTAATAACCGAATCGTTTGTCTTGACCGTTACTATAAGCTTAAGTTTACTATCAGCTCCTTCGTAAATACACAGGGAGTAAGCGATAGCTTGACCGCGCCCGAAGGTGTTTTCGTAAGCAAGGACAGAATTTGGGTATGCGATACTGGTGCTTCCAGAATCGTAGTATTTGACCGTAACGGTAACTTCCTTAAAATTATAGAGGCTCCCGAGTCTAACCTTTTCGGTGACAACTCGCTCTACAAGCCGGTCGCAATTGCAGTTGATCAGTATAACAGACTTTTCGTAGTATCCTCTACCACCTATCAGGGTATTATCGTTATGACAGAGCAGGGTGAATTCACAGGATTCATCGGTGCTCAGGCGGTAACCATTTCTGCGTGGGAGATACTCTGGAGAAGATTCAGAACCGAGGATCAGCAGGATCAGGAGCAGGAATACGTATCTACTGAGTTTAACAACATCACGATAGACTCGGACGGATTTATATACGTAACCACCTCCTCCATTGCTGAGGGCTCGGTTATGGGCGCTATCACCGGCAAGTCTGCCGACGGTAAGTATATGCCCGTTAAGATGCTCAACACAAACGGTGATGAAATCATGAAGCGTAACGGCTTCTGGCCTCCCGCGGGTGAGATTGATTTTTCAACCGGAACGACCGATACTATCACGGGTGTTTCAACCATTACCGATGCGGCTATCGGTGAGGAAGGAACATGGTCGATAATCGACGCGAAGAGACAGAGAATATATACCTATGACAGCAACGGTAACCTTCTTTTCGCATTTGGTGATATCGGTACGATGCTTGGTAACCTTACAAGCATCGAGGCAATAACCTATCAGGATAGCAAGATGCTCGTTCTTGATAAGACCAGCTGTGCATTCACGGTCTTCAAGAGAACTGAGTACGGTAATATTCTCGTTGAGGCAATAGCAGCTGAAAACGATCAGGACTTCAACCTCGCTATTAACAAGTGGACAGAGGTTCTTAAGCGTAACTCAAACTTCGATGCCGCATATGTCGGAATCGGTCAGGCAATGTACCGTAACGGTCAGTATGAGGAGTCGCTTCAGTACTTTGAGGCAGCATACGATACTGAAAACTGGTCAAAGTCCTTCCAGGAAATAAGAAAAGAGGCAATGTCCAAGTATTTCCTCCTTCTTATCGTTGGTATTGTTGCAATTATCGTTGCGGTAGTATATGCTAATAAGTTTATTGATAAGGTAAACAAAAAGGCTGCAACTTCAGGCAGAAAGAGAACCTTTGGAGAGGAGCTTGCATACGGATTCTACGTAATAGTGCATCCCTTTGACGGATTCTGGGATCTTAAGCATGAAAAGAGAGGCTCTGTAAGAGCATCGATAGTATTTATCGCGGTAACGATTATCGCGTTCTACTATCAGGCAATCGGTCAGGGATATCTTCTCAATCCCGAGGGGGCATACGCATCCTTGTGGGTGCAGATCATCGGTGTTTTGGTTCCTTTGATGCTCTTCGTTCTCTCCAACTGGTGTCTTACCACACTGTTTGAGGGTGAAGGAAGCTTTAAGGATATCTTCATCGCATGCTCGTACAGCTTGCTCCCAATTCCCATGCTTCTAGTTCCCGCAACTATCTTGTCTAACGTGTGCACCAATTCCGAGAAGGATATCGTAGGATTTATTTCAACTCTTGCGTTTATCTGGCTTGGATTGCTCATATTCTTCGGAACTCAGGTAACACACGATTACTCAATGGGTAAAAACATAGTTACCATATTAGGTACAGCGATCGGTATGATCTTTATAATGTTCATCGCGCTCCTCTTCTCGACACTTGTCGGAAAGATGATAAGCCTTGTAACAAATATCATTACCGAGATACAGTACCGAATGTAATGCGCAGATAGGAGAGAAAGAATGAAAAATATTTACAAGTTAATATCGTTATTCTTGACTGTTCTGATGCTGCTCAGCGCATTCTCGGTACTGTTTACTGTTGGCGTTTACGCTGACGATGCCGTAAGCACCGTGGCTGATGAAGAGGATGCAACCACGAGCGGAAAGATCAGTATAGAAGATTATACTACACAAATTTATGCAACCCCTGAGGAAAAGCTTGCAACGATGGAGCTCTTCCTTGAAAAAGGCAGCTACCGCCTCTACGTTGACAGAAACAGTGGTGAGGTTGCCTGCGTTAATACGGTAACCGGAGAAAAGATCTTCACAAACCCCTATGACGTAGGTGCGTCTACGGGTAATGATGCTACAAAGCAGGAGATACTCTCCCAGATCATCGTTCAGTTCACAGATAATCAGGGACAGTTCAGAACTTTTACCAGCTTCCAGGAAGCAGCGGTTCGTGAACAGATCAACGTTGAGCCTATCAAAAACGGTCTTCGTATTGAGTATACTATCGGACGTGAGCAGTCAAAGACGCTTGTTCCTCGACTTATCACCTACGAGAGATTTATGAAGATGATCTATGAGCCTGCGCTTGAGGCGTTTGGAGATGAGCTTTACAGCGATCCTCCCTCCTCAAACGAGGTTCACCAGTTCCAAAGATTTTTGACCTACTTCGTGCTTTATTCCAAGGAGTCGTTTGACTGGACCAAGGAAGAAAGAAAGAATATGGAATACCTCTTTGGTGGCGTTTATGACGGACTTATCAACTCCGATAAGCTCTTGTCCCAGACTCTTGCCAGATATGGAGTTGTTGACAGAATGCCTGTATTCGTATTCGCTCCCGATGCAAGTGAAGCACAGCTTGCAATGTGTGAGGAAATGGTAATTACCTACTGTTCCGATTACACATATGAAGAGCTTGAATATGACCACGCATTGACAGAATACGAGTCCGAGGATGAGAATCCTCCCGTATTCAGAATGGCACTCGAGTATAAGCTCGACGACCAGGGACTCACCGTAAGACTCCCCGCAAACGGTATCCGTTTCAATGAAACGCTCTATACACTTACCGGAATTGAGGTTCTTCCTTATATGGGTGCCGGTAACAGTGGATATTCGGGATATAACTTCTTCCCGGACGGCTCGGGCGCATTGTTTGATTTTGAGGACTTGAATACGACTCAGACACGTTCGGTTCTCGGTAGCGTATACGGTACCGACTTTGCGTATCATGAAATAACCGGTAAGTATCAGAAGACGATACGATACCCCGTATTTGGTATAGTAGAGGATACTACCTATTACACTTATTCCAATATTGATGTTGATAGTGGAAACGTTATCTCTCAGCAGAAGATATCCGGAGCTATCGTAGAGGCTGTAAAGGACTACGAGGATGGCAAGGATACCCGTGTATTTAAGGGTAAGGTTGGTACCTTGGCATCAAAATACAGTGAGGTTATCAATGACGTAAATCTCACTGAAGAGAAGGTGCTTGATAAGGGCGGATTTGTTGCTATTATTGAGGAAGGTGACGCACTTACGTCACTGACCACCTACCATGCAGGATCACTCAGTGACTACAATACTATAAAAATGAAGTTTACGCCCAGACCTAAGGATACGTACAACCTTAAGGACTCTATTTCCGTTGGTTCGGATGACGAATGGACGGTTGTAAGTAAGCGTAAATACGTTGGCGGTTATAAGATCAGATACATCATGCTTTCCGAGGCAGGCGCAAAGGAGAATACCAAGACCTACGACGCTTCCTGGTTCGGCATGGCGGTGGCTTACCGTGACTATCTTACAAATAACGGTGTTATTTCTAAGATCGAGAGCGATAAGCTTACAGATGATATCCCTCTTTATGTCGAAACCTTTGGCACGGTAGAAACTATTGAGAAGATCCTATCGGTTCCCGTAACCGTTAAGGCACCTCTTACTACTTTTGATAACATCGTTGAGATGTATAATGATCTCGCAGACCAGGGAATCAAGAACGTAAACTTCAAGCTTACAGGCTACGCAAACGGTGGTATGTACTCTACAGTCCCCGGTAAGCTCAAGTTTGAAAAGGTAGTTGGAGGAAACAAAGGCTTCCAAAAGCTTCTCGATACTGCTGCAGCTATTACCGCGGCGGACGAAGACAGCAAGTTCGGAATATTCCCCGACTTTGATATCGCATACAGCGAAATGGATACAATGTCTGACGGTTATTCCGCATCCAAGCACGCCGCAAAGACTATCGACGACCGTTATGCTAACAAGAGAGAGTACAGTGCTACTCAGCAGAAGTACATCAATTACTATAATATAGTAATCTCTCCCGCATACTTCTCGGTATTCTACGACAAGCTTGTTAAGAATTACGCTAACAAGTATAACAACATTACAGGTGTGTCGGTATCTACTCTCGGCTACGCGCTCAACTCCGACTTTGATGAGGATGAGCCTTACAACCGTGAGGACTCCAAGAGCTTTACCGTAAAGGCGCTCGATCATTTCGAGAAGACTTACGGTGAGGTTATGACCGACGGCGGTAACGCATATGTATGGAAGTACGTTGACCACATACTCGATATGTCCCTTGACTCTTCGAGATACAACTTCTCGTCTAACGCAGTTCCTTTCATCGGCGTTGTGCTTCACGGCTCTGTAAGCTTTGCGGGTGAGCCTCTTAACATGGAGGGCGATATCCAGTACGCAATGCTTAAGGCTATTGAAAACGGATCATCTCCTTACTTCATCCTGTCTTACCAGAATACACAGGCACTTAAGGAATATACTGACCTTAGCCAGTATTACTCTATCAGATACGATATCTGGAAGAATGATATTGCTGACGTATATAATACCCTTAACAACGCGCTCTCTGACGTTCAGGATAAGTATATTACCAATCACGAATTCCTTGAGGGTAACCGTGTTCCCGATGCTGACGAGCTTGAGGCAGATATTCTTGCTGAATATCAGGCAAAGCTCGAGGCAGAGAAGAACGCTGCTGAAATACTCCAGAAGGAGCTTACCTTTGCCGCTAATGAGGCAAGAGAAAACGGACGTATTGCAGAGGCATTCGCGGCAGAGGCTGTGCTTGACGCGCTTGAGGCATACACATCTCAGATGTCGTCCGCAAACCTTGCGATGACCTTCAGCCTGAGCGGTGACTATTACGGTGAGGCAGTCAAGGCATACCGCGCGCTTGAGGCGTTGAGAAATTACGCTCAGTACAAGGGATCTGACGATGCTGCAGAGGCGACTCTTTACGAGCAGTTCTCTAAGGCAGAGTACATCCTTAGCGCAGTTACAGATTATAACTGGAGCTATGACGAGGCTTTGGCGAAATATGACGATCTCGTAGCAGCTCACACCGCAAAGATCGCCGAGATCACTCTCAATCAGTCCGCAGGCACACTCAAGAACAGACTTCAGAGTTACTATACCGACCTTGCAAGAGGCGAGGACGTTACTAAGTATACAGATCCTACATCGGCTGATTACCAGTTTGGTGAGTATTCACTTGAGCAGGTAATTGAGATCGTAACCGATTATAACCGTTACACAGCTGCCGAAAATGCATACAAGCTGGTTATGGAAAACTACTTTATGCATGATTATGAGGAATGCCTCGAGATCTACTTTGAGGTAGAAGAAACCTCGTACTTCTCCAGAAGCTCCTACGCTAAGCTGGCAATTGAAGATGGCGCATCCGAAGAGGTTATCGCTAACGCCGAAAGATGCTATAAGGCAAATCAGGCAAAGAAAGCACTTGAAGCTCGTAACGTTAAGCCTGTAAAGGGAAATGTAGACAACTATCTCGTTGCTTTGGCACAGATGTCGGTTATGAAGGAGCTTGGTTACGCAGACAGCTCTGACGAGACACTCGTTAATTTGTATAAGAGAGCGTTGAACGCTGTAAACAGAACCAGATCCACCGCGATCAATGATATTGCAAGACTTGACGGAGCAAATCTCAGATCTCTCAAGACGCTCCTTGAAACAGCTGAAGAATATCTCGCACTTACCGTTGCGGGTATCGAGGTTATCGCAGGTGTTGAGGGTAACGTTATCGTAAGAGATAACGAGAGCGATGAGTTCTACGCAGTAAAGAACGAATCCGAGCTTTCCTTCATCACTCTTCAGGCAATTGAGAGAGCGAGAAACGTAAATAAGTATATCGAGCAGCTTACAGAGGACGAGACCTTCGTAGAAATTCCCGAGGGTAAGCAGTCCGACGTTGAGTGGAACGGCAAAAAGCTTATGTTCAATAAGAATGCCAACGGCGAGAAGATATACTTCTACGGAACAAGAGAAAGCGGATATACCTACTTCACTCTTAATGATAACGGTGAACCTGAGCTTTACCTGCACGGAAATCCGAGCGGTCGTATGATCAACGGTCTTAACGTATATGAGGCTGTTATTGACGGCAAGTCAGTTTCATATACCGCTGATATGGAAAACGGATATACCTACTACGTAGCTAATGTGGATTATTACGGATCTGCAAGCTCGCCCTACTATATGCTTGCTGATGCCACTGTCCGCAACGGAGAAGAGTTCAGAACCCTTTCCGACGGCACGGTTATCTATAAGGAAACAGGCAGTGACGGAAGCGTTACCTATTACTCTGTTGATGAAAACGGTGCGTACACGCTTTACGAGTACCGTCAGTCCATAAGAGCTTACTATGATAGTGCGACAAGCATTGCAAAGCAGATCAGAGATATCGCTGCTGAAAAGACTGTTCTCGGCGACGACGCAGACTTTGATGAAGCGGTTCAGTCAAGAATTGACCGTAACAACGTAAGCAGAGAAGAGGTTGTCGAGGAGGAAGAGGTAGAGGAATACTCCAGATACGCTACCGAAAATATCGTAGCCGTAACCTACGGAAGCGATAACGGTGATCCTTATAAGACGATTATTCTCAACTATAACAACTACACCGTAACGGTAGTATATAACGATATTGAATATACGATTCCCGCATACGAGTTTGTAGTAATTAAAAGATAAGGAAGGAGGATGAAATATGACGAACGAAATTAAGCTCGAAAATCAGATCGGCAACAAAAAAACGCCGAAAAAGAGAAAAATCGCGTCTCTCGATAAGAGAAAAGCACGCGTTGGTTGGTTATTTGTACTCCCCTTCCTTATAGGATTTGCATTCGTTTATCTTCCCATTGTCGGTGAGTCATTCTGGTTGGCATTCAACCAGTTGACCATCGTCAAGGGCGGTGGATATAACCTTAATTTCGTAGGCTTTGAAAACTTTGTCTACGCGTTCAATACCGATGCAAACTTCACCCAGACACTTATAACGGGTATTGGTGAGCTGATATTCCAGGTTCCCGCTATCCTGCTCTTCTCGCTCTTTATGGCGGTTCTTCTTAATCAGAAGATGGCAGGACGTGCGGCGTTCCGTGCGATCTTCTTCCTTCCCGTTGTACTTGCTACGGGTATTATGGAAAGCATTGAGGCGAGTAATATTCTCGGCTCGTACATGGGTGAATCGAGTGGAATTGACGACGGATCGGGCGGAAGCGCGGCTTCAAGCATCGTATCAGCGATAGATATTGAGCAGCTCTTCTCAAACATGAAGGTTGGACAGGAGCTTGTAACGTACGTCGTTGGAATAATCAATGACATCTACGGTATAGTAAACCGTTCCGGCGTACAGATGCTTATATTCTTGGCAGGTCTTCAGTCCATCTCACCCGCAATCTACGAGGCTTGTAAGATAGACGGTGCAACCGGCTGGGAAACCTTCTGGAAGATCACCTTCCCGATGATAAGCCCTATGATCCTCGTAAATGCAGTTTATACTATAATCGACTCCTTTACGACAGAGACGAATACGGTTATGACCTATATCTCGACGGTAGCTTCCAAGACGAACGGTGAGGTTATCAGTACCGCGATGTCGTGGATATACTTCCTTATCGTTGTACTTATACTTTTGGCAGTCGCGGGAATTATGTCTATGTACGTATTCTATCAAAGAAAAGACTAAGAAAGGAGGATAAATAATGAGTACTTCAGCACCTAAAGTAAAGAAAGAATCAAAGAATAAAATAAAGGTCGAGTTCGATAGAACTCCCCTTAAAGAAAGACTTAAGGCGAAATTCTTGAATACGTTCTTTTTCCAGAGCGTAGTAGTTAAGATATTCAGATTTATCTTCCTCCTTGGAATCGCTTACGTAGTTCTTTACCCCTTCTTCACGAAGATCGCGGGCTCGTTCATGTCTCCCGAGGACTTCGTTGACGTAACGGTAAGACTTATACCTAAGAACTTTACGCTTGATACCTATAAGGCGATATGGACTGACCTCAAGTACCTTGAAGCTTTGTCCAATACTCTGCTTATATCCTTGGTATGCGCGTTGCTTCAGACCTTTACCTGCTGCGTTATCGCGTACGGTCTTGCGAAGTATAAGTTCAAGGGCAACGGACTCATATTCCTCCTTGTAATGCTTACGATGATAGTTCCTCACAGAACGCTTCAGGCATCTATCTCTCTTAACTTCACCTACTTCGATATTATGGGAATATTCTCGTTCCTCAGTGGCGGAGCATCGGTGGGAATAGAGGGTATAGATAGCATTCTATCGTCGATCCACATTCTTAAGTATCCCGGTGGAATAAACCTCATAAATACCTATTGGCCCCTTATCATCTTCTCGATCACGGGTCTTGCGTTTAAGAACGGTCTTTACATATTCATGCTCAGACAGTTCTTCCGCGGAATTCCCGACTCGCTTGAGGAATCGGCGTACATCGACGGATCGGGTGATTTCAGAACCTTTATTCAGATCATACTTCCTATGTCTGTGCCTATGATGATCACCGTGTTCCTGTTCGCATTCTGCTGGCAGTGGACTGATAGCTTCTACACGGGTATGTTCTTTACCAACCCGAATAAAGCACCTCTCGTGCTTTCCCAGATCGTTGGTATACCCAGATCGCTTGATACCGATTATGCAGGACAGAATATGTATGAAGCGGCTATAAAGAACACCTGCGGTATTATGATCATTCTTCCTCTCGTTATACTCTACACGTTCTTGCAGAGATATCTCGTTGAGGGTATTGAACGTTCCGGTCTTACCGCGGAGTAATATCACAATTGATACTTACGAGAATAAAAACAAGGGCTCCTCGGAGTCCTTGTTTTTTGATTATGATATTAATCAATTATCAGAAACTAAATCCAATGTTTATATTTTTCCGTTTAGCTCATCGTGTAATTTTGCAATAATTTTCTTTTCAAGACGGGAAATATATGATTGTGAGATGCCAAGATGATCCGCTACATCCTTTTGCGTCATTTCATCACGTCCGTCAAGGCCGTACCTGAGAATAATTATCTGACGTTCTCTCGGCTCAAGCGAATTGACGGCGTTGTGAATTGTGGCAAGCTCCTCGCGCTTCAAAACTCCGGCAGATACGGAATCCTCGTCGCTTCCAAGCACGTCGGATAAAAGTAACTCGTTGCCGTCCCAGTCAACGTTTAAGGGCTCGTCGATAGAAACCTCGCAGCCTCGGTTTGAATTCTTTCTGATATACATAAGTATCTCATTTTCAATACAACGTGAGGCATATGTTGCGAGCTTGATGTTTTTATCTGCGCAAAAGGTGTTGACCGCCTTGATAAGACCTACCGTGCCGATAGAAATAAGATCTTCTATATTTATTCCCGTGTTTTCAAACCGTTTTGCGATATAAACCACAAGTCGAAGATTTCGCTCGATGAGATAGGTGCGGGCATCCTCGTCATAGGGTAGACGTTTTATTATCTCGCCTTCTTCCTCCTTAGAAAGAGGTGGAGGGAGTAAGTCGGGGCCGTTTATGTAAAAAACGTCTTCTTTTTTCTTTAAATTGTTCAGAAAATTATTGAGTTTAAGTCTCAAATGATTAAAAAAATCAAGTAAATGTGACATCTGCATCCTCCAAATTCAGAATTTTAATATTTCGGCAGGGATGATGGCGTTGCAGCCTTCACCCACCTCGCCAAGCTCTGACGGCGCAACGAGTGCGTCAATTTCCGCTGATAAGGTTTGTTTTTTCTTGGAGTCGTATAGCTCAACGATCAATTTGTCGGGTGAAATAGCGACCAAAAGAGAAGAAGCAACTGCTGTTTTTATCGGAATGATCCGAGTGTTTCGGTAGGGAAGATTTTGGGGAGTTTTACCTCTCGCAAGCTCGTCAAAAAACGAGAGATCCGCAATCTCTGAAAATAAATTTCTGTCAACGATAATTATTGGCTTTCCACCGAGAGGGTCACGCGCCAGATTTCCGCTATCCGACAGTGCTTTAAAGGTTGCTTCCTTTTGTTTTATTTTCACTTTAAGCGTGCAGGTCGTAACGGTCGACTTCCTTGAGAGAATATCGCTTCCTCGCAAAGTGATTATCGCTGAGATAATGGCTAAAATTGCAAACAAATACGGCGAGATACCGTCCTCTCCGATAGAGTCGATAGGTAGATCAAGGCGGTTTAAAAGATTGAAAATCGCCGTCATTGCTCCTCCCGTCATCATAGAAATGCCAAGGAAGAGAAACGAGCAGAGAAGCGTTGATGCAACACGGCGATTTTTTTCTGCAAAAACAATAGCGCACATGAGAATACATACCACGATGTCAATTGTGAGAGATATAGCGCCTCCAAGGTCTAAAACGAGTGAGATTATTGAATAAACGCCCCCCACGGCTGCCGCGATTACCATTTTGAAAAGACTCATTTTGCGGTGAAGAATGCGCGCACAAATATAAAGACATAGATAGTCCATGCTGAAATTTATCAAAAAAAGCAGGTCTGCATAGACTTCCGTGACCATAGTTTTCTCCTTGTTACAGCTTTTTATCAAGTGGATGATATGAATATATTATAAACCGCCGCCCTGCAAAAGATTGTCATATTGCGGAGAAATAAATGTTTTTTGAGGATGAAAAAAGGGGAAGTCTTGCTCTTGAAATCTATTGACAAAGTAGGATAACTGTGATATAATACCAAGTGTTGTATTGATAAAACATTCGCGGGTATGCGCGGACTAATTCCGCCACACCCACTCACTTCATTCGCGGGTATGGCGGAATTGTGAGTGTGCGAAGCACCTCAGTAAGCAAAGCTGTGCTTTGCGTGAGCAGACGCGTAAGATTTAGGTCTGCAATAAAAATATGCGGGTATGTGCGGACTTATTCCGCCACACCCACTCACTTCGTTCGCGGGTATGGCGGAATTGGCAGACGCGTAAGATTTAGGATCTTATGTTAATTCGTGCAGGTTCGACCCCTGTTACCCGCACCAACAAAAAAGAGGCATTGCGCCTCTTTTTTTGTTGTTGCGGGTAACCGTATAGGACGGATCTGATGCCGAGCGAAGCGAGTGTAAGGGTTCAGACCCCTGTTACCCGCACCAACAAAGAAGAGGCCTTGTGCCTCTTTTTTTGTTGTTGCGGGTAACCGTATAGGACGGATCTGATGCCGAGCGAAGCGAGTGTAAGGGTTCAGACCCCTGTTACCCGCACCAGCAAAAAGGAGGTATCGCGCTTCTTTTTTGATTTGTGTCGAAAATAAATTGCCCCAAAATCTCTTGACAAATATAAACAACTGTGATATAATACCAAGTGTTGTTTAAAACAAATATTCGCGGGTATGTGCGGACTAATTCCGCCACACCACGCTCATAACTTCGCGGGTATGTGCGGACTAATTCCGCCACACCACGCTCATAACATTCGCGGGTATGGCGGAATTGGCAGACGCGCTAGATTCAGGTTCTAGTGGGGGCGACTTCGTGCAGGTTCAAGTCCTGTTACCCGCACCAAAAATTAAAGGGTAGGCATTTGCCTACCCTTTAATTTTTAGTCTGGTTAAATTTTGGATCTGTCGTTATTTGCTACAAAACACCAAGGGATGCATTGCATCCCTTGGTGTTTTGTTAATTTGATTTTCGGTATTGAAGAGGTGTGATGCCCATCTGCTTTTTGAAAGCACGGATAAAGTAATTATAGTCTGAAAATCCGCATTCGGCGGCAATTGTTGCGATAGGCATGCCGGTGTTGCGAAGTGCATCGACTGAAAGCTGAATTCGTCTGTTTAGTATATATCTGCCGATTGGCATATCAAACTCGGCTTCAAACAGTCTATAAAGCGCGTTTTTTGATAGGAAAAATCTTTGGCAGATATCTTCAACTCCGATCTTATCCTTCAAATGCTCACTGATGTATTGCTCAATTTTAACAGATAGCATACTACGATTATGACGAATCAAGCTGTCATTCCAAAGACTTTTTATTAGTATGCGCATTATTTTTTTAAGTGCTTCAAATTTTTCATCTGACACAACGGGAAGCTCCTCATACAGTCTAAGCATTTGATCAGAAGGGAGCTTATATGCTTCAAGCGCGAGGGCAACCTTCTCGCTTGACGAATATTCTCCGTTTTCATCACGGAATTGACCAATTTGCATAAATCCGATTATGGTTTCCTCGTAAATAACCGGAATAATAGTTTCCATTATTCCCGCGTGGCAGGTATAGCAGACCGTTTTTTTGCTCTGTGCCGCCTCCTTCATGTGGGCAAGATTGGAACGGTTGCAATTCCTTTTTCGAGTGCTATCCTGACGGATGCAAAGGCAATACTGCGAGTGCTTTGTCTTTACTTTTAAATTCATTTCCGAGTCGTAGAAAACAACGGCAATTCCTGTTGTGAGATAGAAATCGTCTAATAGCTTGTTGATTTTATCTGTATCAAAGAAGTAGTTCATACTCTCATTATAATACAGTTATCAAAAAATGTCAATAGTTTTGTTGTTGGGAAGATTGTGCTATTTTTAAAAACAAAAAAGTCTATTATATATTTTTATTTTTTGATATAATGTGAATAGGATTTATAAGGGGGAGTGTGCATGGATACAAGAGAGATTCTTTATTCCGTTGGAAGAGCGTATAGAGATTTCGCTTCTGCCTTTGAGTACGGAAAAACAAGCGATGAGCTTTTTGGTGCGTTCAAGCAGTCCTTGGATAACAGCCTTGGAAGCTACGAAATTGTATACGACTACATCTGGGGCGCCGACTCACTTGGAATTGACGGAGTTACAATCGGATATGTGCCAAAGGCACATGACACTCTTATAATGGACATTAGCGTTGGTGTTGATGGAGTGTGGTGTGATGTGTGCCGAACATTTTTTGTAGGTGAACCGTCGGACGAGCAAATAAAGGCTTATAAAACAGTTCTCGCATCGGTCAGGGCAGGGCACAGGGCTTTGCGTGACGGAGTAGAGGCACGAGACGTTTACGCAGCAGTCAACACTGTTTACGAGAGTGTTGGAAAGAGTCTTGTTCACCACGCGGGACACCGCATTGGAGAAGCGCCGCTTCTTCAGCCCCAGTTCATAACCGAAAACAACGACAAGCTTGTTGTTGGCAACACGTATACGGTTGAATCGGGTATTTACGAGGATTTTGGAATCCGACTTGAAAATGATTATTTAATCAGTGAAGAAGGTGCGGAGGATCTGTTTGAAGACATCCTTCCGCTTGATGAAATAAAGGAGTACATATTAAAATGAGCAGATTGTTAGAAGGACCCTTTGCCGTACTTATGACACCGTTTATGGGTGAGGGAATCGACGAGGAGGCATTCGTCGCGCAGATTGCTATGGCGAATGATACAAACATTTCGGGATACGTTACAAACGGAAGCACGGCAGAATATATACAGTTATCGCTTGAACAGCAGATGTATATATCTGATCTTGCCGCAAGGAACAAGGCTCCCGATAAAAAGCTTATCGTAAGTGCGTGCACGGGTAACCTTGCCGACACGCTTCGCCTTTGCAATCATGCAGGTGAAATTGGAGCAGATGCAGTTTTGGTCTGCCCCCCATATTACTTCAAATATCCATCCTGCGAAAGAGAGAAGTACTTTAAGCAGGTGGCTGATCTTTCTCCTGTTCCCGTTGTGCTTTACAGCGTGCCCTTCTTTACACAGGAAATCGAGCTTGACGTTGCTTTTCGTCTTTTTGAGCACGATAATATTATAGGCATTAAGGACAGTAGCGCAAATATGAAGCGCCTTATGCATATGGCTCAGTACACCGAGGGAATGGATATTTCCATTATGACGGGTACTGATGACATTCTCGTTTCTGCACTCGTTGGCGGATGTGCGGGAAGCTTAACGGCGTTTGCCGCTATTTACCCCCGTGAGATTTCCGATCTCTACGCGGCGGTCAACAAGGGCAATTTCTATTTGGCAAGAGAGATCCAGTATTCGCTTATGCCCAAGCTTCGCGAGGCTGACTCTATGACCTTCCCCCGCGGATACAAAAAGCTTATGGCGGAGGCAACCTGCTATCCCTTTAAGGACAAGGAGGTTGGTGAATAATGAAAGCAGCAGTTTGGTTTGGAGAAGACAAGCTTGAGATAAAAGAGGTTCCAATGCCTCAGATCGGCGATGAGGAGGCATTGCTCCGTGTTCGCGCGGCGGGTGTTTGCGCAACCGACTACCACATTATTTCGGGTAAGCTGAAGATTGGTAAGGCTCCCAATATTCAGGGGCATGAGATCTGTGGCGAGGTGGTTCAGATCAACTCGCGCCGCACCGACATTCCGGTTGGTCAGCGTTGCGTAGTTGCGACCTCACTTGGCTGCGGATACTGCGATGCATGCCGCGAGGGAAAGGCATATCTCTGCAACGATAGTTCTGAGATTGGATACTACCCCCACAACGGCGGATATGCAGAATACGTAAAGGTTCCCGTGTCGGCGATAGTTCCCATCTCAGATTCCGTAAGCGACAAGGCAGGTGCAATTCTTGAGAGCACGGTCTGTCCAACGGAATCTCTTATGAGACTGGGAGTTCCTTTTGCGGGAAGTGTTGTAATAGCAGGTACAGGCCCTGCGGGACTTGCATTTCTTATGGTTGCAAGGCTTATGGGTGCGGATAAGCTCATAGTTCTCGTTCGCGACGAAAAATCAACGAAGCGAGCGTTTGCTTACGGTGCAACTCACGTCGTTAACGTAAAGACCTCGGTAGATCCCGTAGCAGAGGTTTCTATGATTACCGACGGCAAAAAGGCTGACGTTGTTATCGAGGCGACAGGCGCTAAGCCAATGATCGAAAGCATGCCCGACTACGTAAAGAAGGGCGGAAACATTATTCTTTACGGTATTCCCGGTGACAACGACCAAATCTGTTTCCCGGTCACAAAGATGATCGTTGAGGAGATCTCGGTGCACGGTGCAGTTGGCAATACAAAGGCTTGGTATCCGCTTGCAAAGGTGATAGAAAGCGGAAAGCTCGACCTTGAATCGCTCGTTACACACGAATTTTCGATAGACAATATCAATGAGGCGTTTGACCTTTTCAGAAAAAAGGACCCCACTCTTATCAAGGCAATAATCAAATTCTAATAAGTAAAACTTTTTAAGGAGATATATTATGAAGATTACAGACGTTGAAGTAATCGTCGTCCGTCAGGACGAGGTTAAAATGATCGGCGACGGAAGCCAGGATACCGCAGTTATTCTTGTGCATACCGACGAGGGCATCACCGGTATCGGTGAGGTTGATAGCTCCCCTGAGGTCGTAAAGGCTATCGTTGAGACTCCTGCCTCGCACGATCAGTGCAGAGGCCTTCGTGAGATTCTCATCGGTGAGGACCCCACTAACGTTGAATACCTCTGGCATAAGATGTACCACTACAGCTACTACTACACCCGCCGTTCCGTTGGTATCCACGCAATGAGTGGTATCGACATCGCGCTTTGGGATATTACCGGTAAGAAGTACGGTCTTCCTGTTTCCAAGCTCATCGGCGGTAAGTTCAGAGATAAGATTCCTGCGTACTGTTCGGTTCTTATGCCCGGCACTAAGGAAGAGATCGATGAGCTCGTTGCTCACCACAAGGCAGACTGCAACTACCACGGCTACAAGTTCGGTTGGGGTGCGCTCGGTGAGAGCGAGGAAAAGGATATCAAGCTTGTTGAATGGTGCCGTGAGGCTGTTGGCGACAACCGCCTTATGATAGACATCGGTATGAGATGGACCGACTACAAGTACGCACTCCGCGTTTCCAAGGAATACGAGAAGCAGAAGATCTACTGGCTTGAAGAGCCGTTCGCACCCGATAGAACTCCCGACTTCGGACGTCTTTCCGAGAATATCAACATTTCTCTTGCATCGGGCGAGGAGTTCGGTACTATGTATGAGTTCCACGATATGCTCGAGAACGGTAAGGTTGACATTGTTCAGCCTGATATGAGCCGTTGCGGAGGTATCACCATGGCAAAGAAGATTGCAGATATGGCTCAGCTCCGCGGCAAGAAGCTTATTCCTCACGCGTTCAAGACAGGTATTCTTATCGGTGCAACTCTTCAGCTTATCGCGGCAATTCCTAACGCAGATATTCTTGAGTATTGCGCACAGGAAACTGTTCTTTCAAAGAATCTTGTTAAGCATCACTTCCAGCTCGATAAGGACGGCTACGTAACCATTCCCGACCTTCCCGGTATCGGCGTTGAGCTTAACATGGACGTACTTAACAAGTACAGAAGATAAAATTGATCATATAAGCAAGGGTGAAGAAAGTATATTCTTCCAAGCCCGTCAAAAAGTTAAAACCGATGCCGGAGTAAATAACGGCATCGGTTTTTAATTATATAATTATAAATTTAAATTCTTTTGGCACTTGACATTGAGGTGGGTATGTGATAAGATTTATGTATTGTTGTTTTTATAAAACAGTCAGAGAGGTGTTGATTGAAATATGGAGATCAGAGAGAGGATTGCCATGGTGATCGGCATATTTGCGGTAATTTTATATGCCCTTGGATATCTTCAAAGAAAGAGAAGAAGCATAATTATTTTGAATGTTTCATCAAAAATACTATATATAACGCAGTACATTCTTCTTGGCGCGTTTGCCGGCGCGGCACTGGACATTGCGGGAGCAATTTCATCCATAATTGCGGAGAGAAAGAACAGTATCCCTTTTATTAAGAAGCATACTAAGCTCTTTGTAATAATTATTGACGCGATAATAGTTGTGATAGGTGTCGTCCTGACAATTCTCGGCGATAAGTACGGGCTTCTTTCACTCGTCGGAGTGCTGCTTCATACAAGCGCATTCTGGATAGATGACGAGAAGAAAATCCGCAGAGTATCCTTCATTGGTTCACCCTTCTGGCTTGCATACAATTTCTTGAGCACTGCATATTCCTCCTGTATCGGCGATATACTGTCTATGGTGTCTATCGGAATTGCTATGGTGCGCTACGGTGATTTCAAAAAGAATAAGGCTCAAAACTGAATATAACAAAAAAGGCGTTGCCCGTGTGAAGTGAACCCAAAAGTTTAGACAAAAATGATTTTTACTTCACTTATAAGCAGTGATATTCTTTAATCCCGATTTTATGTGTATAGATATGTAAATTCAAAAATTATTTTATATAGGGTATTGTAAAATTAAAAGAAATGTGATATACTTTAACATATTAAAACGCTAAAATCTACAGGAAGGAGCCACTTGACATGAGAATTGTAATAAAAATCGGTACATCTACACTTACACACGCCAAAGGCAGAGTCAATTTACGCCGAATCGAGAGCCTTTGCAGAACGGTCAGCGAATTGATGAATGCCGGTGAAGAGGTCATTCTCGTTTCATCCGGTGCTATTGGAATGGGTGTTGGAAAGCTCAGGCTTTCCGAGCGACCTCATGATATTGCCGGAAAGCAAGCATGTGCAGCAGTAGGTCAGTGTGAGCTTATGTATACGTATGACAAGCTATTCGCCGAATACAGCCATACGGTTGCCCAAATGCTTTTAACAGCTCCCGATCTTTCCTGTGATGATAGACGGACAAAATTCATTGCGACGACCGAAAGGTTGCTTTCCATGGATGTTTTGCCGATTATAAATGAAAACGACACCGTTGCAACCGAGGAAATAGAGTTTGGAGATAACGACACCCTGGCGGCGAGGATAGCGGTGTGTGTAAATGCGGATCTGCTCGTATTGCTTTCGGATATAGATGGACTATATACCGCAGATCCCAGAAAGTATCAGAGCGCAGAGCTTATCTCAGAGGTCTATGAAATAACGCCTGAGATCCTTGCTCTTGCAGGTGATGCGGGATCAAGTCTTGGAACCGGTGGAATGGAGACCAAGCTGCGCGCCGCAAAAATATCAACTGAAGCGGGATGCGATATGGTGATCTCAAACGGAGCGTCACCGGAAATCCTGTACGATATAGTTGAAGGAAAAAGTGTAGGAACAAGATTTTTTGCAAAAAAACGGTAATAATTATGAAAAAAGCCAATGAAACCCTGCAACTATGCAAAACAGCCAAAGAAACAGCCCGAAAGCTTGTCGGAATAACAGATGAGAAAATCAATCTCGGACTTCAATATATGGCAGATGCGTTAATTGAAGCAAGTGAAAAAATACTCAATGCCAACAGAAAGGATATCGAATGCGTAGAGGAGATGCCTGCGGTTATGATCGACCGTCTTCGTCTTACCGAGGAGCGCATTGTCGGAATGGCAAACGGTATCAGGGAGATCGCAGCTCTGCCATCTCCTCTTGGAAGAATGCTTGATTGCGTCCATCGCCCCAACGGGCTTATAATTGAGAAGATAAGCGTACCGATGGGGGTTATTGCCATAATATATGAGAGCCGTCCTAACGTTACCTCAGATGCGGCAGCACTTGCAATAAAAAGCGGAAATGCTTGCATACTTAAAAGCGGCAAGGAGGCGTATTGCTCCGCGAGAGCGATTGTCGATGCTTTGAAGCTTGGCCTTGACCGTGCGGGACTTCCGTCCGATGCGATAAGTCTGGTCGATGACGTGACGCGCGAGGGTGCAAATACGCTGATGCGGGCATCGGGATACGTTGACTTGCTTATACCTCGAGGCGGGGCGGGGCTTATCCGTTCATGTGTAGAAAACGCAACGGTACCGTGTTTAGAAACGGGTACGGGTATTTGCCACATATACGTTGACCGCGATGCCAATCTCGATATGGCGCTTGATATACTCGAAAATGCTAAAACAAGTCGTCCTTCGGTATGCAATGCTGCAGAGGTCTGCATAGTACACAGGGACGTGGCGCAACAATTTTTGCCCATGGTGCAATCAAGACTGTGCAATACGCGAGCTTTAAACGGACTTGTACCGGTAGAGTTACGACTCGACAGTACAGCTCTTTCAATAATCAACGGCACACCTGCATCCGATGAGGATTTTGACACGGAATTTCTCGATTACAAGCTGGCTATAAGGGTGGTAGACTCTGTTGAGGATGCGGTGGAGCATATTTCTGTGCATTCCACTCACCACAGTGAAGCGATCATCAGTAATTCAGAGGAGGCTTGCAGATACTTTATCGAATCTGTCGACAGCGCGGCAGTTTATGTAAATGCTTCTACACGTTTTACAGATGGCGGTGAATTTGGTTTTGGATGTGAGATGGGTATTTCTACGCAGAAAATGCACGCTCGCGGCCCGCTGGGTATAAGGGAGCTTACCACTTATAAATATATTGTAAAAGGAAGTGGACAAATACGATGAGTTCAAAAAAAATAAAAATAGGCTTCGTCGGATGTGGCAATATGGGCGGTGCCATTGCTAGAGCGATTTCTTCAAACAGCAATACAAAGCTTTATATTTCTGATCCAAATATCGAAAAGGCGATTACAGTTTCCAATGAAATAGATGCAGAAATTTCTGATAACATCACGGTATGCCGTACATGTGATTTCGTCTTTCTTGCGATAAAACCGAATCTTTATTCTGAGGTGGTTACTTCACTTGCAGAAGCCCTTGATGACAATCCCTCATGCGTACTCGTGAGTATGGCTGCGGGAATATCTCTCGAAGCCCTGACGTCTCTTGTGGGACAGCGTAAGATGATAAGGATTATGCCCAATACACCGGTTTCGGTCGGTAAAGGAATGACGCTTTGGTGCGGAAATAATATGATCGGAGAAGAGGATAAGGCGGCATTTGTAAATATAATGAACAATAGCGGCAGGCTTGATGAGCTGTCTGAGAAATACATTGACGCTGCATCGGCTCTTTCCGGCTGCGGTCCTGCGTTCGTCTATATGTTTTGCGAAGCGCTTTCCGACGGTGCGGTAGCCTGCGGTCTCCCTCGGGATAAGGCTATGGCTTACGCCGCCCAAATGATGTCCGGCGCTGCAGAAATGCTGCTTGTAAGCGGTAAGCATCCGGGTACGCTTAAGGACGAGGTATGCAGTCCCGGCGGAAGCACTATTGAGGGTGTTAGGACGCTTGATGAGAGCGCGTTTCGCGGTGCTTGCGCCAATGCGGTAATCGCTTCATATGAAAAAACAAGGTTGCTTGGAAAATAAAAACGCTATACGTCTGATAAGTATAACAAAACAAAAAAGGTGTTGCCGAGGCAACACCCTTTTATATATGTGCTTAAAATTAAGCGAGCTCTGCGAAGTACTTGATCGTACGAACCATCTGGCTGGTGTAGGAGTTCTCGTTGTCGTACCAAGAAACAACCTGTACCTGATAGGTGTTGTCGTCGATCTTTGCTACCATAGTCTGAGTAGCATCGAAGAGGGAACCGTATCTCATTCCGATAACGTCGGAAGAAACGATCTGATCCTCGTTGTAGCCGTAGGACTCGTTAGCAGCAGCCTTCATAGCAGCGTTAATAGCGTCCTTGGTTACGTTCTCGCCCTTAACTACTGCTACGAGAATAGTAGTAGAACCGGTGCAGGTAGGAACTCTCTGAGCAGAGCCGATGAGCTTGCCGTTGAGCTCGGGGATAACAAGACCGATAGCCTTTGCAGCGCCGGTGGAGTTAGGAACGATGTTCTGTGCAGCTGCACGAGCACGTCTGAGGTCGCCCTTTCTGTGAGGACCGTCGAGAACCATCTGGTCACCGGTGTATGCGTGAACGGTGGTCATGATACCGGACTGAATGGGGAATGCATCGTTAAGAGCCTTAGCCATAGGAGCGAGACAGTTAGTGGTGCAGGATGCAGCAGAGATGATCTGATCGTCTACGGTAAGAGTTTCATTGTTTACGTTGTAAACGATGGTCTTGAGGTCGTTGCCTGCGGGAGCAGAGATAACAACCTTCTTAGCGCCTGCCTGAATGTGAGCCATGGACTTCTCCTTAGAGGTGTAGAAGCCGGTGCACTC
>JAFVQU010000015.1 GCA_017504625.1 Clostridia bacterium
GGGAGTGTTGCTGCTTGAAGGGGAACATCGAGGAGCGGGCGGTACAGCTGGCTGAATACATCGTTGAGCAGAAAGCAACCGTCCGTACGGCGGCAAAGAAATTCGGCGTGAGCAAGTCGACGGTACATATGGTTATCTATTAATAGAACGGTTTTGATGGTAAAGAGCAGGCGTTGGTATTTCTATCTTCTTTTCTCCTGTAAATTTTGGCTTAGACACAAAAAGATCCCCCCAAAGCAGATTGGATATTTCCATGTTCTGCTTTGTGAGGATCTTTTTAATCAATGCTCCTGCGGCACCGTTGTCATTTTCCGCTCCAGCGCACATTGGTATCGAATTTGAACGAATAGAGATCCGCATCCTTCATGGATATCTCCATGCGAATTTCCTTACCGCTGAGTTCTGCCAAAGATTTGGGTACCGGTTTCGACGGGGATTTTGAGGTATGATAAGCGGGTAGAGCCGAGTAATCTCTTAAACTGCTCAAACTTAAAAAATAAACGACAGAAATACTGTTCTTATGGCTGCCTAATCGTTGAACCCTTCGGGGCTCAATGATGGCAGTGCTGTGACCTGCGGGTCACCCGTTCCTCTTGGTAGGACCACGAACCAAGACTGAGCGTCATTTTAGTGGTGAACATGCATCGGTGGTTTATCGTTGAGCCGGTCATGCACAAAACGGTTGCCGACAAACCGAGCCTGTCCATCGGCGCGGCGTGTCGAAAGACTAAAAGATGTACTGCACCCGGAGAAAGTTGTATCAAGAGGTTTTCGGACAGGGGTTCGACTCCCCTCACCTCCACCAAAAAGTAAAGGCACCCAACTGGGTGCCTTTACTTTTTGGCGTAGACGAGGTGTCGTGAGAAGTCCAACGATTCGAGCGCAGCTCGAATTAAAGGTTCTGACTCCCCGTCCTCACCATTTAAATGTTCCTTGCCACTTTACGCGTTCTTTATTTTTTGGCGTAGACGAGGCGTAGTGAGAAATCCTACGATTCGGGCGCAGCACGAATTAATAGTTCTGACTCCCTTCTTATCTTACCTTTGTCTTACTGTTTTCTTGCCTTGTTTTGCTCTTACCTTGATTTCATTATCTGCTCTATGACGGTTGCCACGCTCTCGCGCGCGTTTACAACTGCTATAGTTGATTCTGGATTCTCTTCTCGCCACGTGATAAAAAGCTCTCGGGCAAACTCATCGCCTATTTCTTCAATTCCGGAAAAATCCAAGGTTATCGCGGTGCCTTTTTCAAAATTGATGATTAGCTCTCGTGCGTCTGCTCCTGACATCATATTGCAAGCGCTTAGGCTATCCTTGACGCGTAATAATACTCTTGTGCTCATAATATACGTTTAATTGCCTTACACAATATTTTCCTTTCGTTCCTTATTCACTTCAATATCTCATTCAACTGCTCAAGTGCGTCGCCGTAATCGTCAAAGCTGATAACGTAGTCGCAAAGCGCGGCATTTTTATCCACGTATTCAAGCGCCGCCAAGCGATTGACCTTGTCCTCGACCGAGGAGTTCTTTCTGATGATATTAGCCATAAGCGCTCTTTTTTCACGTTTAATATAAATGGTAGTGACGTTCTTAAACTGCGTTTTAAGCGACATTGCGCCGCAGATGTCCATAGTAGTCAGAACTCGCTTACCCTCGGCAAGAATTTTGTCAATATCCGCTTTTTTGGAGCCATAGCCGTGTCCTGCATACATTGTGGATTGGAATATCTCGCCGCTGTCGCACATATTTCGGAAATCGTCAAGCGATACGTAATTGTACCACTCGTTTTCCTCCAATGCGGTTGGGTCTTTAGTGGTATAACTGGGTAATTTTTCAAAGTTGTCATTATCTGCAAGAAATCGTGCGGCAATCTTAGATTTTCCCGTGCTGGACGGGCCGACAAGCACAACGACGTCAGATTTTTTCGGACGTGATCCGCTCGGCTTGGCGGAATAGCTCTCGGCAATGATCTCAACTATTTTCAAAAACTCATCATAATGATTCACCGCAAGCATACCCGTCGCCTCCTGATTCCACGGGCGGCGCATTAATACGGGATATTTTGCGTTTGAACTCAATATGTTGTGCATCGCATCATCAAACAAGATGTCGGTGTGAATATTGTCCTTTCTTGCGCCCATATAGATATGATCCGCGGGTATTTCGGGAAATTCCTCCATTATTCTCTGCGCGCGTATGCCCATAAACTGAGGCGGCACGGCGGTACAGACAAAGACCTCGGTCATCTGACTTAATTTGCGGACAAACTCCTTTGCGCCCTCATAAACAGGCTGCGTGCGGTAAAATTCGGCATCGCTGAAGTACGGATATATGCTGTCTATTCGAGTTCCAACGATTCCCCAACGGTCTTTTTCGTAGATAGTCATAGGGGGATCAAATTTATATTTTTCATTTGCAAGCTTTATTGCGTAGCTTGTGCATTCCATCAGGATATCGTCAACGTCCAACGCGGTTGACAGTCTGTATTTTCTATTCATATTTAATTCTCTCTTTCTTATAAACGGTGTTGTATTTTCATTGTATTTGCGTATCACACAAAAAAATGCAACCCTTCGTGTTTGATACAGAAACACGGAAAGTTGCAACACATATAACAGGTATATTATACCATATATTTTCAAATTGTCAATAGTTTTTTGTGAAAAATCAATAATTTTTTTATTATCACACGAAATTTGTTGTTATAATTACCAATCCGAATTAATGCAGCTGCGTATACAATAATTTATGCAGATGTGTTTTGGTATATTGACCTTTCGTCTGTTTCGTGATATAATCAAGTGATTTAATCAACCGGGAGTTCACAATGAAAAACTATTCACGCGTAAAGGTAGCATGCCACACGGTCAACGTGATAATGGCTATCGTCGCAAACTTTTCGCCGCTTCTCTTTCTGACGTTCAGGTCGATTTACGGTATATCCTACTCGCTTCTTGGCACGCTTGTGCTGATTTTCTTTTGCACTCAGCTTGGGATCGACCTTATATTCTCTTTCTTTTCGCATAAATTCAATATTCAGGCAACCGTGCGTATACTACCCTTTTTGACGGTTGCAGGACTTGTAATTTATGCACTTGTGCCAACGTATATGCCCAATTATGCATATCTCGGACTTGCCGTCGGCACGGCGCTTTTCGCGGTGTCAAGCGGACTTGCCGAGGTGCTGATGAGCCCGATCGTCGCGGCAATACCTACCGACGATCCCGAAGGCGAGATGAGTAAGCTTCACGCGGCGTATGCGTGGGGCGTTGTATTCACCGTTATCTTCAGCACGATCTTTCTTCTCTTATTCGGCAAGGAAAATTGGTATATTCTCGCACTTATTTTCTGCGCATTCCCGATATTTGCGACAATCCTATTTGCTACATCGACAATTCCTCCGATGCAAACTCCCGAAAGGGTGTCCGGAGCGATTAAAATGCTCAAAAATAAAGGCGTTTGGCTCTGTGTCGTCGCAATTTTTCTCGGCGGCGCGGCAGAATGCACGATGTCACAATGGGCATCGGGATATCTTGAGGCTGCACTTGGTATAGATAAGGTATGGGGCGACGTGTTCGGCGTTGCGCTCTTTGCCGTGATGCTCGGACTTGGCAGAACACTTTACGCTAAGATGGGAAAAAATATAGCAAGGGTACTCTTTGTCGGCGCAATAGGCGCTACGGTATGTTATCTTGTAGCCGCGATCTCAAATATTGCAGTTATCGGTCTTATTG
Organism: Clostridia bacterium; assembly: GCA_017504625.1. Classification (GTDB taxonomy): domain Bacteria; phylum Bacillota; class Clostridia; order Oscillospirales; family CAG-272; genus SVTX01. The sequence continues at coordinate 3,736 of JAFVQU010000015.1, forward strand.
CTTGCGCGTTCACGGGTTTTTGTGTTTCAATGATGTGGCCCGGAAGCATACTTATAGCCTCCGATAAATACCCAACGGCGGGAGTGTTTATTTACGCCTTGATGGCGGCAGGCGGAGATCTTGGAGCATCGGTCGGCCCTCAGCTTGTCGGCTCAGTGACCGATATAGCACTTAAAAACCAAAGACTTATCTCACTTGCACAAGGTCTTGCAATCACACCTGAGCAGCTTGGAATGAAGCTCGGTATGCTTGTCGGTATGCTATTTCCGCTTATTGCTATCGTTATCTTTGGTGTGTTTGTAAAGCACAAAAGGAAATAAAACAAGGGCGACTGATAGTCGCCCTTAATTTTTTATATATAGTTAAGTTTACTTAATGTTTTTAAATATTATAAAATTTGTAGAATTAAGTTTATTTAACCATTTCAAATGCATCGCAACGCATATCACGCATATCATATTAAATTAGCATACAGTTAAGCTTATTTAACTTTCAACAATGCGTCATTATTTCGATGATCTTACGATCTGTTTCCTTCATACCCTCGCTACCAAGCGCGGAGATATTGCGGATCGTATTCTCTACGCCCTTGCTGACAAGTCCGTCGCCACCGTAGAATTGGCAATTCTGCGTGTGCATCTCATATCCCATAATACCCGCGTCAACCGCCATAGCTATCTTTGCCGCACAAGATGCCTTCGCTCCGTCGCAAACAATTCCGCTTGAAATCGCAAGCGCGTTGACTATCGTGTGGTTAACTGTACGGAGATCGTTTGTCAAAAGATACGCAACTCCCGCACCCGCGCCTGCTCCAGCGCTTACCGCGCCGCAGTATGCAGACAATCTTCCTATTCCATGCTTTAAGTGTAAGGTTACGAGATTAGAAATCAAGAGCGCGCGAAGCAGCTCGTCATGGCTCTTTTCGTAATGCTCGGCATATGCGATTACAGGCAGACTTGCCGTCATTCCCTGATTTCCGCTTCCCGAATTGATAATTACGGGCATATCGCAACCGCTCATTCGAGCATCCGATCCCGCAGCCGCCCACGCCTTTGCTTTCGTTCGCACGTGACTGTCACGCTTTAGCAATAGCTGACCGATCTTTGCGCCGTAGTCGTTTTCAAGGCCCTCTTGAGAGATCGCTTTGTTGTAATTTATCTGTCGCTCGAGGATTGCGATCACGTCAAAAAGCTCGGCTGTGCTTGCAAAATCGAATATATCCGCAATATTCAAAAGCGAATAATCGGGCATATCTCCTTTTAATTCTACACTCTTGTCTGCGGTGTGCTTCTCTATTTGCTCAGATCTGCCGTTTTTAGTTATCTCAACGATGTTGGTATGCTCGTCAACTATTCTGACAGATGCGCAATCTTCACCCGCGCTTACTTTGATTACTATATCAAGCACGTTGTCGCTCTCAAGAGGCTCAACAGTGATATTTATATCCTTCATTCGCTCGGCGAGTGATCTTTCCTCGTCTGCGGTAACGCAGGAAACAACCTCAAGACAGCTCTCTGCCCTGCCAAAAAGCGCGCCGAGTGCCGCCGCGGCTTCAAGTCCGCGCAGTCCTCCCGCATGGGGCACGATAACGCTCTTGACGTTCTTTATTATATTTCCGCTTGCATATATTTCGATCTTTTCGGGTATCTGTCCGAGAGTTTTTCTTGCAACTGCGGCGCAATATGCCACCGCAATAGGCTCGGTACAGCCCATAGCGGGCACAAGCTCGCGGCGCAATATTTCAACGTATGCATTATAGACTTTTGAATTTCTGTCCATCATAGACCTCGCGTAATTGAATATGACAATATTATACTAAATTTTACCTGAAATGTCAAGAAAAAAGGTGTGAGCAAGCTCACACCTTTTCACTATTTTATTACTTTACGGTAGTTTTATCCTTCTGGATTACGTCGTGCGCACCGCCCTCAACTATGCTTGTTGCGGAAACAAGAGTTAGAGTTGCCTTTTCCTGAAGCTCGGGAATAGTGAGCGCTCCGCAGTTACACATAGTAGACTTTACCTTTGCAAGAGTCATAGCGACGTTGTCCTTGAGGCTTCCTGCGTAAGGAACGTAGGAGTCAACGCCTTCCTCGAAGGAAAGCTTCTTGTCACCACCAAGGTCGTATCTCTGCCAGTTTCTTGCGCGTGCCGAGCCCTCGCCCCAGTACTCCTTATAATAAGTACCGCCAATGCTTACCTTGTTGGAGGGCGACTCGTCAAAACGCGCGAAGTATCTGCCGAGCATTACGAAATCCGCACCCATTGCAAGAGCGAGAGTGATATGATGGTCGTAAACGATACCGCCGTCACTTGCTACGGGAACGTAGACACCTGTTTCCTCAAAGTATCTGTCTCTTTCAGCGCAAACCTCGATAAGCGCTGTTGCCTGACCTCTACCGATACCCTTTGTTTCACGGGTAATACAGATAGAACCGCCGCCGATACCAACCTTGATAAAGTCCGCACCGCAATCCGCAAGGAATCTGAATCCTGCAGCGTCAACTACGTTACCCGCACCGATCTTTACGGTGTCGCCGTAAGTGTCGCGAACCCACTTGATAGTTCTTGCCTGCCACTCGGAAAAGCCCTCGGACGAGTCAATACATACTACGTCAACGCCTGCCTCAACAAGCGCGGGAATTCTCTCGGCATAGTCACGGGTATTGATACCTGCGCCTACAACGTATCTCTTATGCTCGTCAAGAAGCTCGTTGGGGTTCTTCTTGTGCTTGTCGTAGTCCTTACGGAATACGAAGGAGCAAAGGCGCTGGTTTGCATCTATAATGGGAAGGCTGTTAAGCTTGTGATCCCAGATAATATCGTTTGCTTCCTTAAGGGTAGTGCCCTCGGGAGCGGTAACAAGCTTTTCAAAGGGAGTCATAAAGGTAGCTACCTTTGTCGAGGGATCCATACGGCTGACTCTGTAATCTCTGCCCGTAATGATACCTACGAGCTTACCCTCAGCAGTTCCGTCCTCTGTTACGGCAACCGTGCTGTGTCCCGTCTTTTCCTTAAGCGCGATAACGTCTGCCAATGTCGCATCGGGAGAGAGGTTAGAATCACTCTTAACAAATCCCGCCTTGTGTTCCTTTACTCTCTTTACCATTGCCGCCTGATCCTCGATGGACTGCGAGCCGTAGATAAAGGAAACGCCACCCTCGGTTGCGAGAGCAACTGCAAGTCTGTCACCCGAAACTGCCTGCATGATCGCAGAGATCATGGGAATATTCATTTCAATAGCGCTCTTCTCGCCCTTCTTGAACTTTACAAGGGGGGTCTTGAGGCTTACGTTTGCGGGAACGCACTCGCTGGAAGAATAACCGGGAATAAGAAGATACTCGTTAAAGGTATGAGAGGGTTCATTGATAAACTTTGCCATGTCAGATCTCCGTTTCTTTTATTTTGTTATCTTACTCGTATATCGGGAACTTCTTGCAAAGTGCCTCGACCTCTGCCTTAATGGCAGTCTTATTAGCTTCAAAATCGGTTGCAACAAGCTTCATCCACTTTGCGATAAGGAGCATTTCTTCCTTACCAAAGCCACGCGAGGTGACTGCGGGAGTACCGACTCTGATACCGCTTGTTACGAAGGGAGTTTCGGGGTCGTTGGGAATTGCGTTCTTATTAACGGTTATATTTACCTCATCAAGACGGTGCTCCATCTCCTTACCCGTTACGCCGAAGGGGCGTAGGTCAATAAGCATAAGGTGGTTGTCGGTGTCACCCGAAACAACGTTAAAGCCCTCGACCTTGAGAGCGTCGCAAAGCACCTTTGCGTTCTCAACTATGTTCTTCTGGTATTCCTTGAATTCGGGAGTAAGTGCCTCGCCGAACGCAACTGCCTTAGCGGCAATGATGTGCATAAGAGGGCCGCCCTGAGTTCCGGGGAATACTGCCTTGTCGATCTGCTTTGCAAGCTCCTCTCGGCAAAGGATCATACCACCACGGGGACCGCGGAGAGTCTTATGGGTAGTTGTGGTAACAACGTCCGCATAAGGAACGGGGCTTGGATGAAGTCCTGCCGCAACAAGACCCGCGATGTGAGCCATATCGACCATAAAGTACGCGCCGACTTCCTTTGCGATCTTACCGATCGCCTCGAAGTCGATGGTTCTTGAGTATGCGCTTGCACCTGCGATGATGAGCTTAGGCTTGCATTCAAGCGCGGTTTCTCTGATCTTATCGTAGTCAAGCATTGCGCTGTCGTCGTCAACGCTGTAAGGAACGATGTTGAAATATTTACCCGAAATATTTACGGGAGAGCCGTGAGAAAGGTGACCGCCGTGAGCGAGATTAAGTCCCATTACCGTGTCGCCGGGCTGCAAAAGCGCAAAAAATACCGCGAGATTCGCAGAAGCGCCACTGTGAGGCTGAACGTTTGCATGCTCTGCTCCAAAGAGCTTCTTAGCACGCTCGCGCGCAATATTCTCAACGACGTCTACACACTGACAGCCGCCGTAGTAACGCTTACCGGGAAATCCCTCGGCATACTTATTGGTAAGAACAGTACCTGCCGCCAAAAGAACAGCCTTTGAAACGATGTTCTCCGAGGCGATAAGTTCAATATTATGCTGCTGACGCTCAAGCTCAAGGTTGCAGGCGTCATGCACCTCTTTGTCGTAATTTACAAGCTCATCAAAAAAATTCATTTTGTTCTCCTCACTTTTCGGGTTCATGAAATTTTAACTGACAGATTATTAATTACTCCTTATTATACAATATTATCTCCTTTTTGTCAAGGAGTTATCTTCCAAAATCGAAAATTTGGCTTATATGTCAATTTTATCCCGACAAGGCAACCTGCTTTCGTAATTTTGTTCAAGATAAATCATCGGGCATATTATTGGGCGCTTTAAAATACAATTAAAATAAAAAGATACGGGGTACGTATGAAAAACGGTTTTGTTACTAAGCTAATTCTCTTTTTTATTGCTGTTGCGCTCGGAGTTGGTACCTTATCCTTCTTTTTGGGAGAGATAGCTCTGCCATGGACGACTTGGCGTGACGTGACGGCATCGGCAAATGCTGTTAAATACACGACTGTTATCATTGACGCAGGACACGGCGGTGAGGACGGAGGCACGTCGTCGGCATCGGGACTTGTCGAAAAGGACGTCAATCTTGAAATTGCCAAATTGATTGCAAAAGAGCTTGAGAAACAAGGAATTAACGTCATTTTGACACGTAGTGACGACAGACTTCTCTACGATCCGAATTCCGACTATCAAGGCAGAAAAAAGAAGCTTGATCTTGCCGCACGGCTTGAAATAATGAAAAATACTGAGGATGCAATTTTTATAAGCATACACATGAACGCCTTTACCGACAGATCATGCTCGGGACTTCAGGTATGGTACTCAAAAAACATTCCCGATTCCTACGAGCTTGCAAAATTAATACAAAATAACGCCCGTCTGCGCCTTGACATCACAAATAAACGCGTGGTAAAGGCGGCGACGAGCGCTATTCATCTTCTTGAAAACGCAACCTGTCCCGCGGTGCTTATCGAATGCGGATTTTTATCAAATCCCAATGAAGCTGCACTATTTGAAGGTGCGGAATATCGCGGGAAGGTGGCGCAAAATATTGCTTATTCTATTTCGGAGTTTTTGAAGACTACTGATACAACATCATAATTCAAATAAGCTCCACGGATAGTCACGCGGTGGATTGCTTGTGATCTCGATTTTCTTCTTGGTTATCGGATGAACAAACGAAATGCGGTGCGACCAAAGCGCAAGGCTTGCCTTATTATCGCGGCTACCGTATTTTCCGTCACCGAGCAACGACATTCCGCGAGAGGCGAATTGCACTCTTATCTGATGAGTTCTGCCCGTGATAAGCCTTACCTTTACGAGCGAGATTTTGCCATTGTCGTTATCCTCAAGACTGTCTATAAGCTTGTACTGAGCAATAGCCTCCTTCACTCCCTTGCGATCTCTGTCAACCACGTACGACTTGTTTTTGTTTTTGTCGTGATACAGAAGATCTCTGAGCTCTCCCTCACTATGCTCGGGCGCGCCGTGAACTATTGCAAGATATTCCTTTTCGTATTCGGGTGAATTCAGAATCCCCGATATTTTGCCCGTGACGTTTTCTTGCTTTGAGTATATCATCGCTCCGCCCGTCGCAGTATCAAGTCGATGAACGAGCCCGATATATGCGTCCTCGCCCTTCTCTTTACGGTACTCCGACAAAAGCGTTATCATATCAGGCTTTCCCGCACTGCTTAATTGCGACTCTACGCCAATAGGCTTCTCGCATACAATCAAATATTTATCTTCGTAGAGTATTTTCATGATAAATACCTCAATTTATCTTTGTACTTGAATTATACCATATTTCAGCAAGAAAAACAAGCGCTATAAATCATTAAATTTGAAATAAACAAGACCTTTGAATTTTGCCGTAGACAAGGCACACCGGAGAGGGCAAGACGAAGGCTTACCTGCGTAAGTCTAGCCACACTCGAGGAGCAACGCGGTATACGACGAAATTCAAAGGTCGCAAGTAAATAGATAAGGGGTGCGATTTTCGCACCCCTTATCTATGTTCACAAGAAAATCAGTCAGCGTATACGCTTACCTGCTTCTTGCCTCCTGCTCTATGCTCGAACTTAACTCTGCCATCGATAAGAGCGAAGAGAGTGTCATCCTTACCGATACCAACGTTGTTACCGGGATGAATAGCTGTTCCTCTCTGTCTTACGATAATGTTGCCGGCAACTACTGCCTGGCCGTCAGCTCTCTTAACGCCAAGACGCTTGGATTCGCTATCACGGCCGTTCTTAGTAGAACCAACACCCTTCTTATGAGCAAAGAACTGTAAACTGAGTCTTACCATTATCTTTACCTCCATATTATTCTTTGTACGCTTTTTGCGTGATGTGTGTACCTTACTCTTCGTAAGGTCTGTCCTCTACGGACACGTCCAAATAGTCGTAATATTCTTCAAGCATATCCTCAAGCTGCTTGTAATACGCAAGGAAAATTCCTGATACAGCGTATCTCTTAAGCTCGTCCTCCTCAAACTCGGGAAGCGCCGCCTTGGACATGACGCGAATATTGGTAGTCTTCTCGTCGATATTAAAATCAACGCTTGAGGCGTACGCCACCTCAACGGTATTGATGATAAGCATAGTCATTGCGGAAAGTGCCGCGCAAAGAATATCATCCCCTGCTTCGCCAAATCCCGTATGTCCCTGCTCCTCAAAGCCGTAAAAGACTCCTCCGCTACGGAAAAAAACTATTTTTGTCATGGTTCAATCAACCTACGATAGAAGTGATCTGAACCTTGGTGTAGGGCTGTCTGTGACCAATCTTCTTCTTGGAGTCCTTCTTGGACTTGTACTTAAGAATGTGGATCTTCTTACCCTTACCGTTCTTCACAACAGTAGCCTTAACAGTAGCACCTGCAACTGTGGGGGTACCTGCTACGAAGCCTGCCTCTGTAGATACAGCGACAACCTTGTCGAAAGTGATCTCATCACCTTCGTTGCAGTCAAGCTTTTCAACAAAGATAATATCCTGCTCAGTTACTTTATACTGCTTTCCGCCGGTTTCGATGATAGCAAACACGAAAAGCACCTCTCTTTCATATAAGTCTCGCTATGATGGCGGTGCTTTTTGGGCACACTTAAAAAAGCCATTTTTATGCGGCACATTATTATAACACCATATTTTTCTTTTGTCAAGTGTTTTTTTCATTTTTTCTCAAATAATTTTCAGAATGCCGCATTGACATATTTATATATATATGATATAATTAAATGCATGCACTTTTTGTAAGATATCACCATGAAGAAAACTATATTTAAAAAACAAACATTAAGATTAAAGCAATCATCAATTGAGTCGACAATTGACGCTCTCTGCTCCGCAGACTCAGTTACACGAAAGGAGTTAGCGGATTCTATCGGCGCAAGCCTTAACACCGTATCAAAGATAGTCAACGCTCTTCTTGATTCGGGCGCGGTCGTAGAAAGGCGCGGAGGCGAGGCTTCCAATAACATATCCGCAAAGGGCATGGCACCGTTGCGCCTTTCTTTAAGCAACAGAATATGCACTGCCGTCATCGACATGTCCTCGTCGGTTTATTCCGTTAACCTCATAAGCAAGGAAAGGCTACACGTTCGGTATACTCACAAATATGACGCAACGCTTGATTTCAGAGATAATCTGTACGATTTTCTTTCAAGAGGATTTTCTCGGATACGGCTGAGAGAGGGTGTTGCCATGAATATTTGTGTCATATATGCCGATATTTCCGATCCGAGCAGGTTCCGTCAATCATATTTGCCGAATGAAACAGATAAGGATATCATTAACGGAGCGCTATACGATATTTGCAGACGATTCCCCGACTTATATATTCCAAAAAGCCAAGCTATATCCGATGCGGTCGAATTTGGTGTGATCAAGCAGTCAAGCGGATTTGGCGGAGTGTCGTTTCTCTCTCTTGGAGATGAGCTTTCGGCGTTTTCGGTGTCGGGACGCGGCATCGTGACTCCTTGCAGAATACATAATTTGTTTATCAAGGACAACATTACCGCGGATGAATTTATAAAGCATTGCCTTACGAATGATCAGTTTGATATCTTGCTTGAAAAAGCAATCAATTTCATTGACGCGGCTTTCGGCTCGGAAACGGTAATAGTAGAATCGGACTCGTTTGAGATAACCGCGGAATCAATCAGATCTCTATCACGAAGCTTTGCAAGATCCAGGCTTACGCTTCCAATGATTCACTCGGTTTCTTTATGTGGAGAAAATGCGGGCGTGACGATCTTGTCCGCCGCAAGACGAACAGAAGCGCAATTTATTAAATCACTGATATTAAACGAGAAATAACATTGACTCTATGTGGTCAACACCATTGATTACATTCTTCAATAAATTTATCAAAAATTCAATGCCGCGAGACGGCAGAACGGAGACCAATATGAAAAAGTACCTGTCAACATTACTGTTACTTGCGCTTTTATTGCCCGCAATAGCAGGATGTACCCCATCCAATCTCCCCAATCAGACAACCGCTCCATCGGTCAGCGAACCAACCGAAGCACCGTCTGATACTCCTACGGAGATCCCCACGGAAGTTCCTACGGAGATCCCCACGGAAGCTCCAACGGACAGCGAGGAGATTACGACTGAACAGACTGAGCCGCCCGTACAAGAGGTTTATAACAACAATGCGTACGGCGAGGCTTACTACATCTTTGAGAGCTATACCAACGTACGTGAGGGTAACCTCCCTAACGGATGGAGCTATGACAACCGCTTTGATCTTACAAACACGTCAGGCGCAGAATCATATAAGCTTTCCGACAGCTCTGATGAGCAGTTTTTTGCCCTCACCAGAGATTTTGCCCCCGAGAGCGACGGTATTCTGAGACTTGAATTACTTATTGGCTTCGCTTCTCAAAATGGAGGCGCGTACATTTCGTTTGTATCCAAGGATGGCAACACCGTAATTGAGGTAACCGAGCAGAACGGATACTTTGCTATAATCGGTAAAACTACCGTTACAACCGACATACCTGTACCCACCTCGGGAGAAACTCAGCACGCCTTCACGATTGACGTTGATCTTGACAGCAACACGGCATCTGTAATTATTAACAACAAAGTTGCAGGCGAAGTCGAGATCGACGACAAGGCAGTTCTCTCTCAAGTTGCATTGGGAACCAAGAAGATTGGCGGAGGTAACATTACGCTTCTCTTTGCAGAGCTTAATAAAAACTATCCTCTTTCCGACGGATTCATGATACCATCAAACGCCGTTGGACAAAAGCCCTCGCATTGGAATATCACAGGCAACTTCAAGTATGATTACATTCCCAGCGAAATAGTTGACTATCACGACTTATACAGTGTAAAGGCGGACTCTAAGGCGGGTTCAAAATCAACCGCAAGCAAGAGCTTTGGCTCTATTTACGGAAAGATCTCGTTTGAGACCTACATTCTTCTCCCCGAAAAGGTAGACGGAGCATCGGTTGCACTTACCTCGGGCGGCAACGAAATACTTAAGTTTGAAACAAAGGACGGCAAGATCGTTATAGGCGATACCGTTCTTCACGATTACGCTGCCAACGTATGGCAGTGTCTGCATATTGACGCAGATACCGAAACAGGCATTGCAACGGTATATATCAACGGCAAAAAGAGAGCCAACGTTACGTTCAACGCTGAGTCCTTTGACGGTGTAAGCATTGAGTTTGCCCCTGAAACCGATGCGGTTATGTGGTTCGACGACGTAGTTCTTTACAATCTCTTTGACTACGCTGATTATCCCACATATCCTCAGGTTGCTGAATCCACCGACTACAACGTAGGTATAAACGTCTGCTGGCTTTGGAGAGACAGTAACTCCGGCGAGGGCTGGGACGTTGCATCAGGCTTCCCTGAGCTCAGACCTTATCTTGGATTCTACGACGAAGGTCTTCGCGAGACTGCTGACTGGGAAATAAAATACATGGCAGAGCACGGTATAGACTTTATGAACGTCTGCTGGTATTCTCCCGGACATGATGTCCAGGTTCCAATTAAGAAAATGTACCGTTCTTATTCCGCTCTCCACGACGGTTACATGTATGCAAAATACAGTGATCTCGTAAAGTTCTGCATCCTTTGGGAAAACGACACCCGCGGATTCACAAACTTCGAGCAGTTCAGAGACATTACGTGGGCATACTGGAAGGAATACTACCTTTGTGACGACAGATACATGCGTCTTGACAACAAGGCTATTATCACCGTATGGAGCAAGGATCTTCTCACTACGATGTTCGGTGGCGAAGATGAATTGTCTTCTGCAATCGAGTTTATGGAGCAGGAGCTCATTGAGATGGGATATGACGGACTCATTCTTCTCTTCACCACTCAGGGACGAGTAGAAAGAGGTACCTACGGTAACACATCCGGCATAGGTTATGACGGATCTTACGCTTATCACTACGGCTCTGGTGGATACGATCCACAGCTTCAGATGGATCTGAACAAAGAAAACGTTGAAAATGCCATCAGCGTATCGTCGCATCACGTTCCTACAATTTCTGTGGGATTCAACTCACTCCCCAGACACGGCACAAGATATCCTCTTATAAGCCCCGCCGATCACCTTGCGGTTTGCGAAGATGTTAAGGACATTCTTTCAGGTCTCAATACGGGCACTTGGAAAGATAACACAGTTATGATCTCCACATGGAACGAGTATACCGAGGGAACCTACATATTCCCGACCGAGGGTATTGGATTCAGCTATCTTGAAAATATAAGAAAGGCATTTACAAACGACACAAGCGATCACTCCGAGATCGATGTCAAGCCTACTGAAGCTCAGGTTGACAGAGTTACCCATATGTTCCCCGATGACCGTTCTTCTGTTTCTTGGTACAATTATGAGCCTAATGATGATGACAAAGCGCTTACTGATTACTCCTCCTATGAAGTAGTGAGAGAATTCAACTCTACCGAGTGGGCGCAGAATCACAACGTTACAAGATACTCAAATACAAACGGTATCATTGAGGGTGTATCAAACAATCACGACTTCGGAATTATTTTCAGACCTACTACTCCTATCAATGCTGACGACGTTTCATTGATTCACATACGTATGCAAAGCGATAAAAAGGGTGATATTGAGCTTTTCTTTACCACGTCCGACAACGCTTCGTTTGACTCGTCGCGTAGCTCCTCCAACACAATAAAGAGTGTCGGCAAAATGGAGGACTATTATTTCGTCGTAAGTGCCAACAGCGAATGGGCAGGAGAAATAACCTCCATCAGATTGGATCCCGGTACGGTCGGAAAAACTTCATTCAAAATTGAACTCATAGAATTCTTGAAAAAACCGGAATCTACCACCCCCAAGCTTCACATTTATATTAACCACACCGAATACTTAACAGGATTCAATCCCGTTCTTCTTGAGAGTGGAGACTACGAAGTCGTTGCAAGCAGAACATCGGGCTTCTACGCTTTGATGCTCTTCTATCACGAATGGAATCTTAATGACCAGACCCTCACCATTCGTACACAGGATGAAAAAACCTACGTATTTACGGTTGGAAGCGACAAGGTCGTTATAGACGGACGAGAAAAGCGTCTTGGATACACGTTTACACTCAGAGATGGACTTCCCGTATTCAGAATCAAGAGTCTTTGCAGCCTCTTTGGATACAAGGTCACTCATGAAGGAAACGCACTCATGATCCAGTCTTGTAGCGACAAAGAGTATGCTGCTTTGTCAACAGAACAAAGCGCAGGCACTTGGAACTTCAATCTCCCCAACTCAATTGATGGATGGACAGGTCAGAATAGCACAATCGGCTTAAGCGACAACGGTACGCTTGTAGTGACTCCCACAAATTCAGATCCCGCAATACTTAAGACGGTTAGCTTTAACGCTTCGGAATACAATACCATCAAGGTCGGCATCAGGTATTTTGAGGGGCTTGAAGATATGCAGGCACCCAACTTATTCTTCCTTACAAACACCGATTACACCTTTGACGGACTTAAATCGGTAAGCGCAAAATACAATATACCCGAGGGTGTCCGTGTTGGCGATACGGTAGAGGTAGTATTTGACCTCTTTACATGCGGATATTGGAACGGCATCATAACATATCTCAGAGTTGACGCGATCAATATGAGCGAGAATGTTCACGAGATCGATTATATTAAGCTGTTGAACCTTGACCACGGTGATGAACAGAAGGCGGAAGCAGGTGTTTGGGAATTTGAAAATGAAGGCGATATCGGTGGCTGGCTCTCTCAAAACATTACGCTTGAGGCACGCGGCAACGGATTCCTTTCTGCTTCACCCCAAAATTCCGACCCCGCCATCTACAGACAGCTCTACACTGATGCAGGAAGATATAGTCAGGTAATTATTGGTGTAAAATACTATGAAGGTATTGAAAACGAAATTATCGACTTCTTCTTCACAAATCCGAGTGATAACTGTCAGTTTACAGGCACTAAGACAATTCGTTCCTCGTATATCGTTCCCGAAGGAACGAAGGTTGGTGATATTGTATATGCAACCTTCGACGTAGCAGCTCACCCCTCATGGACAGGTATTATCGACTTCATAAGACTTGATACAGTTGCAAGCACTTCCGTCCATGAGATAGATGTTATCAAGCTTGTAAAATAATATATTTTTACTTATCAAACAAAAAATAATAAAAACGGAGATGGACGCGTCCATCTCCGTTTTGTGTTGGAATGCACTATTATTGCACTATTATTGCACTATTATTGCACTATTATTGCACTATTATTTAAATTAATATTTGACAGATTCTACTTAAAATGTTATAATTAATTAACTCTACTTGCTTTCAGGAGATTGAACAATGAAAAAATTATTGTGCCTTTTCATCGCAATACTTTGTGCACTGCCGCTCGTTGCCTGCGGTATGAGATCGGTGACAAATACTGTGTCAAACGAATATGTAACAAAATTGCGCTCATACGATTCGGCAAAGGGTAAATTTGAGTTATTATCAAATGATACGAAGCCCTCACAAACGGAAACCGATACTGATATGTATCAGCTTGGAGACGTTAACAAAGACGGTTCAGTAACAAGTGTTGACCTTCTTATTCTCTTTAAATATATCTACAACTCCAACCTCTATCCTATTGAGGACGAGCGTTTGGGTGATGCAAACAGAGATGAGGAAATAACAAGCGCGGACGTTCTTAAAATCTTTAAAAACATATACCGTCCCGATCTTTATCCTCTTGACTTTACAATACTTAATAACAATTCTCACGGTGAGGCATATTACATATTCGAGGTCTTCTCATTCTACGGAACACCGAACGGCTGGAAGGTAGATAACCGCTTTGACCTCTACAACACTACGGGTGCAAATATTCTTACCATCAGCGACAAATCAGATGAAGAATTTTATTCCTTATCAAGAGAATTTGACGCTGAAAAAGACGGTATTTTACGACTCGAGCTTATTTTAAGCTTTGCGTCAAGCAACGGAGGAACCTATCTGTCATTCGATAACCCCAACGGTGAGAGTGAGATAGCAATTACCGAGAAAAACGGTTATCTTACATTTGTCAGCAAGATTGACGAGATTATCACGGACATATCAATTCCCTCTAATATTGATTATCCCAGCCAATATGCGATAGTGCTTGATATTGATCTTGATAAGAATACCGCTCAGGCAGTTGTCAACAACGAGAGCGTCGGTCAGATCGATATATCCTCAAGTGCAGTCCTTTCAAAATTCGCCTGCGGCACTAAAAAGACCGGTACGGGTGCAATTTCACTCTATCACGCAGACCTTAGCAAAAACTATTTGCTTTCGGAAAGATTTTTGGTGGCGGGCTCTGCCGCGCAAAGGACTCCTGCATTGTGGAACTTCAACGGCGATTTCCAGCTTGCATCAACCGCCGGCGAGCGTGGATACGATAATTATAGCGTTAAAGCAGAAAGCACTGCCGGATCATACTCATCCGCGACAAGACAGATCGATCCCATATCGGGCAAGATCTCGTTTGAAACCTTTGTTTTGCTCCCTGAAAAGACTGACGGTGCATCGGTCTCTCTGACCTCGGGAGATAGCGAGATACTTAAATTTGAAACAGTTGACGGTAAGATCGTAATGGGCGATACCGTTCTCCACGATTACACTCCCAACGTATGGCAGACGCTTCATATTGACGCCAATACCGATACCGGTATAGCGGAAATATATATCAACGGTAAATACCGCGCGGATATCCCCTTCTCTGCGGATTATTTTGACGGGGTGAAGGTCGAATTTGCTCCCGAGGAAAACGCTGTCATGTGGTTTGACGACGTATTGATCCACAACCTCTTTGATTACGCGGATTATCCCTCCTACCCTCAGGTTGCCTCGTCAGACGATTATAACGTCGGCGTGAACGTATGCTGGCTTTGGAGAGACCAGAATTCGGGCGAGGGCTGGCAGGCGACGAGTGCCTTCTCCGAGCTTGATACATATCTCGGCTTCTACGACGAGGGCTTGCGCGAAACAGCCGACTGGGAGCTTAAAATCATGGCTGAGCACGGCATCGACTTCTTGCACGCGTGCTGGTACGGTCCTAATTCGGATCAGACCGAGCCTATAAAGAAAATGACGGTTTCCTACTCTGCTCTTCACGAGGGATATATGTACGCAAAATACAGCAATCTTGTTGATTTCTGTATAATGTGGGAAAACAGTAGTGTAAACGTTACAAGCTTTGAAAATTTCAAGGAATATATATGGAAATACTGGAAGGAGTATTATTTCTCCGATCCCAGATACGCCCGACTTGATAACAAGGCAGTTCTTACCGTATGGAATCTTAGCAACATGGTAAATGCTCTTGGAGGCACGGAGAATTTCAATGCCGCTGTTGAATTTATGAACCAAGACCTTAAAGAGCTTGGATATGACGGTCTTATTCTCCTTCTTGCAACTCAAGGAATTGAAAGTACAGGAAATTACAGCAATTACAACAGTAAGGGTATCACGGGTACGTACGCTTATCATTACGGTGCCAACGGACGCTTTGCGGACCATCAGATCAATTGCAACCGAACCAACTACGAAAACTCTCTTGGAATATCGCACCATATTCCCACGATATCGACGGGATTCAACGATATTGCGAGAAACGATTCGAGAGACCCTCTCATTACCGCCGAGGATCACCTGAGAGTATGTGAGGACGTAAAGGATATTCTCGCACAGTATAACACCGGCACATGGAGAGATAACACGGTAATGATCTCTACGTGGAACGAATACTCCGAGGGAACATATATTTTCCCATGCGAGCAAAACGGATATTCTTACCTTGAAAATATCAGAACAGCCTTTACAAATGACACGAGCGATCACTCCGAGGTCGATGTAAAGCCCACACAGTATCAGATAGACAGAGTAACTCACATGTTCCCCGACGGATACTCGAACATACGTTGGTATCAGTTTGAGGAATCGGATGAACAAAAGAGATTGAACGACGTCAACGGATACGTGGCGGTTTCAAGCTCTGCAAGCAATGTAGGTAATTGGTCTACGAGCCACGGCTTGAGTAAATTCTCCACTTCTGACGGAACGATCAAAGGTGTATCGTCATCAACAGACTTCGGCATAAAAACAACCCTCAGCACAGAGCTTATTGCGGCAGATGCTCCTATACTTCATATTCGCATGGAAAGCTCAAAAACGGGCGACTTGGAAATATTCTTCGCAGCCGCCGGTCAGAATTTTGCCGCTGAAAGAAGAATTGTCACAGGAATAAATACCGTTAACCAAATGGTCGACTATTATATTCGAATGGACAATCACAGTGAATGGAAGGACGTAATATCAAAAATCAGAATAGACCCCGGTAGCGGTAGCGTTTCCACCAGCTTCACAATCGAGCTGATCGAATTTATGAATTATCCTGAGATAGATCCTGATATCACACGTATAGTCATCAATCATAACGATTACTCTTTGCGCTTTAACCCCATCGAAACCGAAAACGGTGATTATGAGATAGTCGGAGAAGCAAGAAGAGGTTTCTATTCCATGATGATGCTCTATCACGAGTGGAATCGCTTTGACGAAACACTTACAATCAAGACGCGCGATGAAGACACGATCGTATTCACAGTTGGCAGCGATATGATAACAGTCAACGGTGTTGAACAGTCGCTCGGATACATATTCTCTCTTCGTGACGGATTGCCCATATTCAGAATAAAGGGGCTTTGCGAGCTTCTCGGATATAAGTATACGGTTGAGGACAACAGAATTCTTATTCAGTCTTGCACCGATATCGAATATGAAATGCTTGGCAAGCGAGTTGAAGGACTGTGGGATTTTGATTTTGCAGGATTTACAGACGGTTGGAAATCACAAAATGCGTCAATGACCGTTGACGGAAGCGGCGTTCTCGTCTTGACTCCGACAAATTCTGACCCCGCAATCTACAAAGAAGTAAAGTTTAACGCTAACAAATACAGCCAGCTTATCATAGGTGTTAAATATTTCGACGGACTTGAAAAATTCAATCCTCATTTCTACTTCCTTACGACAAGTAGCAGCACTTGGAATGAGGCAAAGCACGTATCCGCCACTTATGAAATTCCCAACAACGTAAAGGTTGGAGATACGGTATACGCGACATTTATCCTTCCCTCGTGCGCAAGCTGGACGGGAGATATAACTCATATCAGAATCGACGCGATATCGGGTACTCAGGTACACGAGATCGATTCTGTACAGCTTTTAAAATAAAAAACAAAAAATATCGGAGATGGACTTGTCCATCTCCGATATTTTATTTGTTCAAAAGAATTAAGCCTTGGAAACGATGTCTTCCTTAACCTTGGAAGCCTTACCAACTCTGCCTCTGAGGTAGTAGAGCTTAGCACGGCGAACCTTACCCTTACGGATAACGTCGACAGCTACTACGTTGGGAGAGTGAAGGGGGAACGTCTTTTCAACGCCGCATCCGTAAGTAAGTCTTCTTACGGTGAAGGTAGAAGAAATGCCACCCTCGTGCTTTGCGATAACAGTACCCTCGTACATCTGAATTCTTTCTCTTGTACCCTCTACGATCTTGTTGTGAACACGAACGGTGTCACCGATGTTGAACTGGGGTACCTCTGTTTTGAGTTGCTCATTTGTAAAAGCCTTGATAAGATCCATCTTAAAAGCCCTCCTTAAAATCTCAGGATGTTCATGCGAGCAAAGCAGCGGACCACCCCTGTAATATTCGTGTTTTTCACACGCGGATTATATTATATCATATTTGATATATTTTTGCAAGTATTAGACGAAAATAAATATGAACTTTTTGTAAATTATTGAAATTCATTGGAATCCACACATTTTCAGCTCTTTCTTCTCTTCACTCCGGACAATATCTGCTTTAACGTTATCACGATATCTCTGCCGTTGAAAATGAGGCTGACAAGCAGGACACCGCCCGAGATAAGCAATCCGTAAAGAGTATCACCGTAAAGGCTCATAACTGTCGCTATTACGCCTATGAGGACCGTATTTATCGCAAGTCTCACATGATACAGATTGAAACGCATAAATCTTCCCATCGTAGCGGCGCGAACGATATAGACGGCAAAATAGCTTATAAAGGTTGCAATTGAAGCGCCCATAGCTCCCCACTCTGGTATCATAACGAGATTTAGTGCTACGTTAACTATTGCTCCCAAGAGTGACGTCCAGAGCGACACCTGTGTTCTCTTTACTGTGAAATAAACACTTCCAAGGAAGGTATCAAGCGCGGTGAAGACCGTAGCCGCGGAAAGCACGGGTATAAATACCCACGCGGCAAAATAGCTATCAGCAAAGAGTATTTTTGCAAACAGCTGTGAGCATACCGCCAACGCGCCGCCACCAACAAACATTATAGCAATATAATATTTATATACCTGGGTATAAAATTCGGCGCATTTGCTTCTATCCTCAGACTCAGATACTGCCGAAAGCTTCCACGCATCGTTAAATATCGTGACCACGTAGGTAAGGAGCGTCGGTATCTTATACGCTGCGGCGTAAAGTCCGTTTTCTTCGTCAGAAACCATTGCGGCAACGAGATATCTGTCTGAAACGCCCGTTATCCACCAGAATATTGTTGACGGAACGAGTGGCAGACAAAATCTGAGCAGATCCTTCATCACCGCGCGGCTTATTTTTGACGGAATAAACGCTCTATAAAGCTTTGCCACCAGGAACACGAAAACAGTCGTAAGGAAATCGGCAAGAACTATCGACAAAACGTAACCGATGATACCCATATTAAAGCCTACAAGGAAAATAATATTGAGTACAACGGTAAGAGCCGTATTAAGCACTCCCTGCCCCGCAAACAGCTTTGTTCTTCCAATCGCGCAAACGTACTGAGAGCATACCGAATGCATATTCGACGCAATTACGTACAAAATAATAAGCCAGATATACGCATCAAAATAATCAAAGAAATTAAGAAGCGGTGACAAGGCAAGAAAGCCCGCGCTTCCGAATATCATCAGCATCGCGCCGTTGGTAAAGAAGGATTCCTTGTCAACGCTCTTGTCAGCCGCGTTTCTGAATATTCCCTCGCTGACACCAAGGCAGGCAAGCGGTATTATCAGATTACACAAATTCGTGATAAGGTCTGACGTACTGTATTCTGCGCTTGAAAGATACGATGTATAAAAAGGGAGCATAAAAATGACGATCAGCTTTGACACGAATTTACCTACGGTAAATATCAACGTATTTGACAAAAGCTTTATACCTCTGCTTTGCTTCATTTTGTTGCTCCTTTCATTTGAAATATTCGGGCGACCGTTGGTCGCCCGTGTTTTATCTTTGATTAGAATTCGTTATCGCAGTTATGGTATACTTCCATAACGTCGTCGTCTTCCTCAAGCTTCTCGATAAGAAGTCCCATAAACTTGATGTCATCCTCGCTTGTAAGCTCAACGGTGGTAGAGGGCACCTTGGTCTTTTCTGCCGATGCAAGCTCGTAGCCTGCAGCCTTGAGAGCCTCTGCGATGTCGTAGACGTCCTCGGGAACGGTGTAGATCTCAAATACTCCGTCCTCACCCGAGAAGTCCTCAGCACCTGCCTCAAGCGCGGTTTCCATAAGCTTATCCTCCTCGATCTTGCCGTCCTCGTCAGTGATGACGATAACGCCCTTGTCTTCAAAGAGGAAGCTTACGCAACCGGTCTGACCCATATTGCCGTGGTACTTGGAGAAATAGGAGCGAACGTTACCTGCAGTTCTGTTTCTGTTGTCGGTGGTTGCCTCAACAATAACCGCAACACCTGCGGGGCCGTAGCCCTCGTAAACTACCTCCTCGTAGTTTTCGCCCGTGCCGCCCATTGCCTTCTTAATAGTTCTTTCGATATTATCGTTAGGAACGTTGTTCGACTTTGCCTTTGCGATAAGGTCGCGGAGCTTTGCGTTAGAGTTGGGATCTCCGCCGCCCTCTTTTACCGCGATCGTGATCTCTTTACCGATCTTTGTAAACACCTTCGCTCTCTGCGCGTCGGTCTTTTCCTTTTTGTGCTTAATGTTCGCCCATTTGCTATGTCCTGACATGATATATATTTCCTTTCAATTATTAACTTATTTGTTTTCTTATATACGCTCGGTCTTCTTCAAGCAGATGAGCGAGAAAGCAGATCCAAGCACGTGCTTGGTCGCCTCGGTGAGCAGAATTCTCGTACCGCGCACGTTTTTGTCCTCGGCATTGAGGATCGAGCACTCGTGGTAGAATTTGTTGAACGCTACGGCAACGTCGAGAATAAATCTCGTGATGACCGAGGGCTCGTAATCGCGGATCGCGGTGAGTACCTTTTCTTCATACTGACAAAGAGTTTTAAGAAGCGCCGCTTCCTCATCGGCAGTGATAACGATCTTGCCTCCAAAGCTCTTTTCTACCTTTTCAAGCACGGAGCAGGTACGCGCGTAGGTGTACTGAACGTATGGACCGGTGTTTCCGTCGAAGGAAAGCGCGTCCTCAAGATTGAAGTTGATGTCCTTGATTCTGTTGTTGGTAAGATAGTAGAATACTATCGCGCCAACGCCAACCGCCTCGGCTACGTCGTCGCGTCCCTTGAGGTCGGGGTTCTTCTCTTCCATAATTCCCTTTACCTTCTCGATAGCAAGCGCAAAGAGATCCTTGAGAAGCACTACGTTACCCGTTCTCGTCGCAAGCTTTGCGCCGTTGAGCGAAACCGTACCGTAAGGGATATGAACAAGCTGATCGTGCCACTCGTAGCCCATAAGCTCAACGACCTTGAACCACTGCTTGAAGTGGAGTATCTGCTGGTTACTGGTTACGTAAATTGCCTTGTCGAAGTTATATTCGTTCTTTCTGTAAACCGCTGCCGCGATGTCACGGGTAGGATAAAGAGTTGAGCCGTCGCGCTTGAGGATCAAGCAAGGAGGCATTCCGTACTCTTCAAGGTCAACGATAGACGCACCGTCGTCGATCTTCATAAGTCCCAACTCGCGCAGCTTTTCAACCTGTGCGGGCATCTTATCGGTATAGAAGCTCTCACCCTTGTAGCTGTCAAACTCAATTCCGAGCTGCTTGTAGGTCTTTTCGTATTCAGCAAGGCTGATCTCGACGAACCACTTCCAAAGCGCGATATTTTCCTCATCGCCGATCTCCATCTTGCGGAACTCTGCTCTTGCCTCGTCAGCAAGGTCGGGGCGCGCGGGAATTCCCTGTTCTTCGTCACCCTTGATAGTGTTGTTGATGCGAACGTAAAGCTCAACGAGCTTGTCAATTCCACCCTCCTCGATCTGCTCCTTGTTACCCCAGAGCTTGTAGGCAACGATAAGCTTACCGAACTGTGTTCCCCAGTCGCCAAGGTAGTTGATGCCCACGCACTTATAGCCTGCAAACTCGTGCAAACGCTTGAGCGCGTGACCGATTACAGTCGTGCCGAGGTGTCCTATATGGAAGGGCTTTGCCACGTTAGGCGAGGAATAGTCAAGAACTACCGTCTTGCCCTCACCAAGCGTGGGCGCACCGTAATTTTCTTTTTTATTAAGAATTTCGGGAAGAATGACCTCTCCGAGATATTCGTTATCGATCTTTATGTTAAGGTATCCGTTTACCGCTTCAGCCTGTGCTATGGGGCTTCCCGAAAGTCCCTCCGCAATAGTCGCCGCTATCTGCACGGGGGAGCGACGGAGCGCCTTTGAGAGCTTAAAGCAAGGGAAAGCAAGGTCGCCCATCGTAGTATCGGGCGGATATTCGAGCATATCTGCGATCTCTGCCGCGGTAAGAGTTGCCTCGGGATTGATCGCGTGAACGCCGCAAAGAATCTTCTCGGCTATCTGTAATTTGATCTTAAGCATTTCTATCGTCCTCTCTTTTTTTCACAACTTTAGATTATATCATAAACCTATATATATTTCAATATTGATTTTAATTTTTTCGCAAATTTATTGGTTGCGATCTGCAAGCATATCCCTCGCCGCCTGTCTTTGCGCGTCGGTGATGTTGATGCCGCCGAGAATTCTCGCCGCTTCCTCAACTCTCGCCTCACCGTCAAGCAGGGTGATACTTGTCTGCGCTCTGCCGTCAACCTCTTTTTTGGAAATGAGATAATGATTGTCGGCAAGCGTCGCTATCTGAGCCGAGTGCGTAACGCATATTACCTGCACCTGCTTTGCGATATCGTGGAGCTTAACGCCTATCTTGCGCGAGGTCTTGCCCGAAATTCCCGTGTCGATCTCGTCGTAGACCGCACAACCGACGCCGTCCTTTTCGTTCAGAACGCACTTGACGGCAAGCATTATTCTTGCCATCTCGCCGCCCGATGCTATCTCTCGCATTGATTGCATAGGCTCGCCGGGGTTGGTCGCAACGAGAAAATCTATCTCGTCACCGCCAAGTGCCGTAAGCTCACCAGTATGTTCAACGTTTATCTTGAAGGTTACCTTTGGCATATCAAGATAAGCCAGCACCTCCATTATTTTCTCCGATGCAACCTCTGCCGCCGCCCCTCTCTTTTCTGAAAGTGCTTTCGCGCTTGCCGCCGCGCTCTTTTCAAGCTCGACAATCTTCTTTTCGTATTCAGCGGCGCGTTCGTCCGCCTCTTCAATCGCATCAAGTCGCTCTGCGGCTTTTTCTCTGAATTCAAGGATAGTCTTTATATCCTTGCCGTATTTTCTCTTAAGGCTTGAAATCGCCTCAAGTCTTGTTTCTATCTTATCAAGTCGGTCATCAATGTTTCCGACCTCGTCGTCGCCAAGCGCGCCGACTCTGTCCGCAAGGTCACTCACCTCATAGCTCATATCGGTCAGCTTTTCGGCGATCTCAACCACCTCGGGCAATACGTCAGATATTTTACCCAGCGCATCTGATGCGCGAGTGAGCAAATATGACGCTGACGCGCCCTTTTCACCGCCGCGAAGCGCACGGTAGGCAAAATCAACGTGCTTGTTGATCTTCTCGATGCTTCCAAGGCGTATTTTTTCGGCTTCAAGAGCCTCCTCCTCGCCGTCGCGGAGCTTCTTTGCGTCGATATCCTTAATCTGATATTCAAGCATATCGCGCAAGCGCTCTTTTTCCGCCTCGTCGGTGTTTATCTCGGCAAGCTTTTTCTTATACGAGGTAAGCTCGCGGAAAATCTCGGCGTATTTTGCTCTGTCTTCATCAAGGTCACCGAAGGAATCGGTCATAAGCACATACGCATTCTTTTCAAACAGAACGCGGCTGTCGTTTTGTCCGTGAATTGAAATAAGCAGCTTACCAATCTCACGGAGCGCCGTTTTCGTGACCGCTCTGCCGTTTATCCTGACGGTTGATTTGCCGTCAGATGTCAATTTACACGAGATAATAAGCTCTCCGTCCTCAAGCTCAACGCCAAGCGCCGACAACCTTTCCGCAACGTTGTCAGAAAGTGCTTCAAACGTTGCCTCGGAGTAAGCATAGCTCTCGCCGTTTCTTATTACGTCGGTCGATACGCGCGCACCGAGAAGCATTGAGAGCCCGTCGATTATAACCGACTTGCCCGCACCCGTTTCACCCGTCAGCACCGAAAATCCGCGCTCAAAATCAATATCCGCGCATTTAACGACCGCGATATTTTCAATATGCAGGTTTTTTAACACGTATCTTCCCTCCTTTAAGAATTTTTACGCTTATCAGTTAAAAGCAAGCAGTCTTTTTATTTTGTTTGATACGCTCTGTGCCGTTTCGCTATCGTGTGTTGCAACGAAAATGGTATCGTCACCCGCAACGCAGCCGAGAATGTCGCTATCATTAATTCGGTCAATAGAGATCGCGACCGCCTGCGCCATACCGGGCGTAGTCTTAAGCACGATTATGTTCTGAGCGCAAGTAATACTCACGACTGTATCGACTATCGAATGACCGAGAAGTCCCGTATTGCGGGGATTCTTTCTTGACACGTGCGACACTACGTACTTATACGCGCCGTCGGGCATAGCAACCTTAACAAGATCAAGGTCACGGATATCGCGCGAGATAGTTGCCTGAGTTACGTTGTAACCCTCCTCACCAAGAAATTCAATAAGCTCGTCCTGTGTTTCTATTTCATACCTGGTTATAAGCTCAAGTATTTTTTCCTGTCTTCCCTTTTTCATTTTGTATCTCCAAATTATTTATCGTTCATTTTCTGTCTTAAGCGCTCGTAGAAGCTGTCGCTCTTGAGCTTGATAAAGCTGGTCTGCAAGGGTGAGCGAGTAATCTTGACCGATTCACCGATGCAAAGCTCGTAATTAATTCGTCCGTCAACCGTTAAGAAGAGTGTTTTTTCTCTCTGGCAGATATTTTTTATCTCAAGATTTGAACTATCCCTGAAAACGAGAGGACGCGCATAAAGTGAGTGCGGACAAATAGGCGTTACGCAAAGGCAGTTAAGGCGCGGATCAACTATCGCTCCGCCTGCCGCCAGCGAATATGCCGTAGAGCCCGTAGGAGTTGAGATTATAAGTCCGTCGGAGCGATATGAGGTGATATACTGACCGCCCTCGTAGAGCTCGATGTCAACTACTCTTGAAATAGATCCGTTTGAAAGCACCGCGTCATTGAGCGCGTATTCAGTCTTCTTGACCGTGCCGTCCTTATTGACAAGCTCAATATTTATCATTGAGCGCGTTTCAATTTCGTACTCGCCCAAAACTATTCTCTTAAGCTCTTCCATCTCGCTAAGCTCAAGCTCCGCCATATAGCCGAGTCTGCCGAGATTAAGTCCAAGCACGAGAGTGTTGGTGGCCGCCGCGCGTCGAGCAGACTCCAGTATCGTGCCGTCTCCGCCAAGCACGATGACCGCATCAACCGTACCGTAAGCCTCCTCGGGATAAACAAATGTAAACCAGACCTTTGGCTTTCCAAAGCGGCAAATCTTATCCTTGTTAAAGCTCAAAAGGCATATCTCACAGCCGAGTGTATCTAGATATTCAGCAACCTTAAAAGCGGCACTTGCCTTATCGCAAATATTGAAATTGGTTATAAGAAGTATCTTTTTTATCTGTTTTTCCATAATAACCTCTATTTAATCGGCACACAAAAGCTTTGTGAGCCTTTTTAATGATTCATCGGTGAATCTTGTTTCTCCGCTCTTCCGGAAAAGCGCAAGGTATTCGCGGTTTCCGTCACCGCCCTCAATAAGCGAACGAATAAGCCCGCAAAGTGCAAGTCCGCAAAGCGATGCTGACTCAACTACACGCCACACCGCCATTTCTCTGTCACGTGGCTTCTTCACAATTCCGTTTTTGCCAATCGCGCTCTTGCCCGCCTCAAACTGGGGCTTTACCAGGCTGATAAACAGCGCTCCGTCACACAAGACCGAGGAAATTGGTGCATGAAGAAGTGTTTGAGAAATAAAGGACACATCGGTGACCGCAATATCAAAAAATCCGAATTCATCGGGATTAAGCCCTCTTGCGTTGAAGCCCTCTATCGAGGTCACTCTATCATCACAAAGT
The DNA here is from genome assembly GCA_017504625.1 of Clostridia bacterium. GTDB lineage: Bacteria > Bacillota > Clostridia > Oscillospirales > CAG-272 > SVTX01. The sequence goes on from JAFVQU010000015.1 coordinate 29,208, forward strand.
AACTTGTCGTGGAGCTGTCCTCTGCCCGTATCCACAGCGCAGACGCTCTTTGCTCCGTTTTGCAAAAGGCAATCGGTAAATCCGCCCGTAGATGCCCCGACGTCAATACAACGCTTGCCTTTGACATCTACTTTGAACGCTTCAAGAGCGCCCTCAAGCTTAAGACCGCCTCGTCCGACGTATTTATCGGCCTCAAGTATTTCAACGGCATGCTCTCCGTCGTCAATATCCTCAGATGCTTTTTTTATTAGCCTGCCGTCAAGCATGACCTTTCCCTCGGATATAAGTCGGTTTGCTTTGGTACGGCTCTCAACGAATCCGTAATCGCAAAGATAAAGGTCTGCTCTCATAATACAAGACTTAAAAGGAGCGACGAGCCGATACCCACGAACACTCCCGCAAACACCTGAAGCGGAGTATGTCCTACAAGCTCACCAAGAGCCTTTTGGGTCATTTCGGGGTCGTTTTTAGCCTTTGCAAGCTCCTCAAATATCTGATTGAGCGCCTTTGCGTGCTTGCCGACCTCACGGCGCATTCCCATAGCGTCACGCATAACTATCATTGCAAGCACCGCGCTTATCGCAAACTCGGCAGATGCAAATCCGCATCTCACTGCCGCCGCAGTCGCTACGCCGCACACCGCCGCAGTATGCGACGAGGGCATTCCGCCCGTGCCGAAGAAAAACTCGGTAAAGGTGAACTTTTTAAGCTTGAATACTCCCGTAAAGCCCTTTAATATCTGAGCCATGAGCCAGGAGCATACTGCGCTCATAAGTATATAATTCGTAAAAATATCTACTATATATTTCATTCCAAAATTCCTTTTAATTTTCTCTGTCGCAGAGGTAGAGCGCAAGAGCAATAAGTCGCTCGCTTCCCTCGATATCGGCTATCTGCTTTATTGCGGACACAGTCATCTCTTCTGCCTGTGCGCGCGCCTGCTCAACGGTAAAGAACGAAAGGAAGGTGGTCTTGTTCTTGTCCTTATCAGAGCCTACGCTCTTACCTAAGACCTCCTCGCTTGCCGTAGCATCAAGAATATCGTCGATTATCTGGAACGCAAGTCCTATTCTCTGCGCAAAAGCAGTGAGCTTTTCAACTCTCTCGTCGTTGGGGGCAATTCCCGCCGCGAGTGCGCCCAGCTGAACGGACACGCATATCATCGCGCCCGTCTTACCAAGATGAAGCTCAACAAGCTGCTCCTCGGTCAGCTTATTGCTTTCACCGTAAAGGTCGGTGACCTGACCTCTCACCATACCAAAGCTTCCCGCCGCGCCCGACAAGAGCGCAACCGCAGTAGCGGCGCAATCACCCGTAACGTGAGGATTCATAACGCATACCGAAAACGCGTCGGTAAGCAATCCGTCGCCCGCCAAGGTAGCCATAGCCTCGCCGTAAACCTTGTGGCAGGTGGGATTTCCGCGTCGCATATCGTCGTCGTCCATACAAGGAAGATCATCGTGGATAAGCGAATAGGTGTGTATCATCTCAACCGCCTCTGCAAAGGGGATCGCCGCCTCTACGTTGCCGCCGAGCATACGGCAGCTCTCGATAACGAGAGAAGGTCTTATTCTCTTACCGCCCGAAAGCAAACTGTATCTCTGCGCCTCGTACAGCTTTGATGCGGGGGAGGCGTCAACCGCATATAATTTCTCAAGCTCGGCTTCAATAAGCGCTTTATTTTCACTTACTATCGCCTTTGCCATATTCTTTTCGTAGTTAATCATAAAAAGTCCTCAAATCAATTGTTCGAGTCACCAACAGGCATATCAACAAGCTCGATCTCGCCGTCCTTACCCTGCTGAAGTATCTTTATTTTTCTCTTGGCATCCTCAAGCTCTGCGGCGCATTTTGTCGCAAGCTTAACGCCCTCCTCATATAGCTTTACCGACTTGTCAAGCGGGAGCTTTTCACTTTCAAGCTCGCCTGCTATCTCCTCAAGCCTTGCCATTGATTCCTCAAGACTAAATTTCTTTTTCTCTGCCATTATTTATGACCTCTCTTTTCATCTATCTCATCGATAGTCGCCTGTGCGACACCGTCCATAAGTCTTATTTTTACCTTATCTCCGGCATTAAGCTCGCCTACCGACGAGACTATCTCTCCGCTCTCATTTTCAAGCGCGCTATATCCGCGGGCAAGCACCGCCAACGGACTCACTCCCTCAAGCTTAGCCAAAGCAAGCTTGAACGCGCTCTCAGTCGCGCTATATTTCGCATTTATCGAGGTGTTGAGTCTTTCCACCAACAGCTCAAGCCGTGCGCAACGCTCGCTTAGTCTATTGATCGGGGAAAAACGCTCGATATTGCTCTTGGCAACCTCAAGTCTGCCGTCAAGCGCACCGATATTTCTTTCAACAACCGATCTGCATCTGTGAGCCAGATGATCTATATGCAAAAGCAGCTCACGCGTATCGGGAAATGCAAGCTCTGCCGCGGCACTTGGAGTAGGCGCGCGTTTATCTGCTACAAAGTCGCATATAGTAAAATCGGTTTCGTGTCCGACTGCCGAAATTACGGGTATACGCGAATCGGCTATTACTCTTGCGAGATTTTCATCGTTAAATCCCCAAAGGTCTTCCATCGAGCCGCCGCCGCGCCCGATTATTATAAGGTCAACGCTGTGCTTGTTATTAAAAAAGAGTATTCCGCTTGCAAGGCTTTTCGGCGCAAGCTCCCCTTGCACGTATGCGGGATAAACGATTATCTCGGCTGACGGACAGCGTCTGCCCGACACGTTGATTATATCGTGAAGCGCCGCGCCCGACGCCGAGGTGATAACTCCTACGCTTCGCACGAATTTAGGTATCGGCTTCTTTCTCTCGGGAGCGAAAAGTCCCTCGCCTTCAAGCTTCGCCTTCAACTGCTCAAATGCGATAGCAAGCGCACCGATGCCGTCGGGCTGCATATCGTCGATGATTATCTGATAATCGCCGCTTACCGTATAGGTCGATATTTTGCCGTGAACGACCACCTTCATCCCGCTCTCAGGGCGAAATTTGAGCTTTTGCGAATATCCTCTGAACATTACAGCCTTTATTGAGGCATTAGAATCCTTAATTGAAAAGTAAAGATGGCCCGACGAGAAGTTGCTCTTGAAATTTGAAATCTCACCGCGGAGCCAAACGTCACGAAGCTGCGGACTTGACTCAAGCACCATCTTGATATATTCATTTATTTGCGATACGCTGAAAATCAAGTCCTTTTGCATTTTTCTACCCTTTAAAAGTTATTTTTCAGATAAGTATTTTCTTCGTCCGAGCAGTGCGATACCTGCCGCGTTATCAGACGAAAATTCGGGCGCGGAGAAATACACGTTGTCAAATACCGACAATTGCTCCTTTATCCTGCCGTTGCTCATAACGCCGCCCGCGTAAATTATCGGGATATTTTCATATTCTGCTCTCAGATTTTCCGTGAGCCTTGCAAGCGTGTCACCGATAAAATCAAAGCAATACGCGCTTACTCTTCCCTTGTCACCACACTCACGGTAAAGCTTTGCGGCAAGGTTTTCAAGTCCCGAAAGATTACATTCAAGTCCATTGACAGAAATTCTCGTCTTGCTCTTTTCATAAGCACTTGAAAGTGAAAGCCTCTCCATCTCACGTCCGCAGGGGAATTTAAGCTCCATAAGCACGCCAGTGCGGTCGATTGCCTGTCCCGCGTTTATGTCTGCGCTACCGCCTATCTGCTCAACGGTAAAACCGTCGCCATCGGGCTTTACAAGCAAGATGTCGGTCGTACCTCCCGACACGTGAAATGCCGCAAAGGGCTTGTCACCGTCAAGAAGGTCAAGTCTTTGAGCGGAATAAAGCGCCGCCGTTATATGTCCCGCCTGATGAGAGAATTTATACGAATGACAACCCGTCACCGCGCCAATGCTTGACGCGCTTGCAACACCCGCCAAAAAGCATGGCATATACGAGCCCTCAACGTCACGCGGAGTTGCCGAATAACCGACCGCAACTATTTCCCTGTTCGGATAATCCGCATTGAGAAAGTCTTTAAGCTCGTCCATAATAAGCGGAAGATTTTTCGAGTGAGCAAATAGCGCGTCACTCTGTCTGAGTCCTCGCTCTCCCTCTGCAACGGGCAAAAGTCTTTTTAAATTCAATACGACCTTGCCATCACTGTCACACAGTGCGACAGAAGTAGTATAATTGCTCGAATCTATTCCGACAAAAAGCTTGTTTTTAAGCATTTTCTTCTGCAGATGCAGGCTCCTCTGCCTCAACCTCTGCGCTCTCGTCCGTGCTTGCGCCCTTGGTAGCCTTCTCTGCAAGTGCTTCGGCAACTACCGCCTCAAAGCCCTTCTCATTGCTATCCTTAAAGAAGCCCGAAAGCACGCCGTTAACAAAGCGCTTAGCTCCATCCTCACCGTATTTGAGCGTAAGCTCAACCGCCTGACTTATAGAAACGTTCGAGGGAATGTCGTCTGCGTAAAGCATCTCGTAAACCGCAATTCTGATAACTGTTCTTGAAACCTTGGAAAGTCTGTCCGCCTTCCATCCCTTTGAGTACTTAGTGATTATCGCATCAAGCACCTCCGACTTCGACACTACGCCAAAGAAGGTGTCCTTGATATAGTTGTTGTGCGGTATCTCTCTGTTCTCGCACGCAAGAGCGTAAATATTCTGAGGCTCGTCACCGCTTCTGAACTCGGTTTCGAAAAGGAGCTTGAAAAGGATATCTCTCGCCTCAACTCTTGAAATTTTTGCCATAATATTGCCTCCCTGCCGCACATAGCGACGTAAGTTTATACTGATTTTGCGCATAATTAGCCAATTATATATATTATACTATATTTTTATTATATTGTCAAGATTTGATAACGTCTTTTATGCAATAAAATGAAAAAATATTCATTTAAATATTAACCAAAATATTTTTTCTCAGCTTATTGCACAAGTAGCTTTTTTATGTTAAAATAATGGGTGAAAATAAAAAGGATGGGCTATTTAGCCGAATTAAGACGAATAATGAAAAAAAATCTGAATTTTCTTATTTCCCGAGGCGCAATATACTACACCTGCTTTTCGGGGGCTTACTTTATAATTTCCCTTATCGCGCAAAATACAAAACCGCTTGAACCAAAGCATTTTCTCTCAATGCTGCTTTTCTCGTATATTCTGGCGCTCGGCAGTATGCTTTGCAGACTTGAAGACATTTCCCGCGCCGCATCACGTTGCTACCATGCAATATGCTTTGTAGGTGGATTTGTCCTTTTTCTTGCTTTATGCAAGGTGAATGTCAAGCCGCTGTCAATAGCCACCGCCATTTTCGCGGTTATCTATGGAATAGTTGCCACCGTGTCTGAAATCAGACGCGCTCGTGCCCCGAAAAATGCTGAGCAAGAGCCTCGAAAGAAGTCAAAGCCCGAATACACCTCGATATTCTCAACACCTAGCTCAGAAAAGGATAAACGCAGATGATACCTCACCAGAACAAAATCTTAAGGTCGTTGATAATAGCCGGACTGATAGCGCTTATCACCTGCGCCGTTATGCTGATACTGCTTTCGACAAATGGCTTCAAGGACGGTGTATTCAGCAAAAAAGCAACCGCCGAGGAAGACTTTTCTCTTCCCTCGCGATTGCAGAAAACACCGGACTACGGTCAGTTTTACGTTGATAATATGATATTCATTGGCGACCAAACGATAGCGCCTATCCGTTCCTCCGCGATTTTGCGTAACGGTGCCGACACAAAGCAGATCTGGACGGGCGAAAAAGGATCACTCTCTCTTGATTATAGCCTATCAACGTCAACGATTGTCTATCCCGAAAGCGCCCAAAGCATAACGCTTGCCGAGGCAATTTCATTAAAGCGTCCCGACCACGTAGTAATAACTCTCGGTTTTGAAAACGGAGTCGCTTATTGTACGGAGGAAAAATTCAAGGAATATTACGGCAGTATTATCTCGGTTATCAAGGAAAGCTCTCCCGACACAAAAATTATTCTCCAATCAATATTCCCGGTTTCAGACAAAAAGCAAAAGGATGATTCGGGGATAACCAACGAAAAGATCGACCGCGCAAACCTCTGGATAGAGGAGCTTGCCAACGACAACTCGGTGAGATATCTTCACACCGCGTCCGTTCTCAAGGACTCAAAAGGAAATCTCAATTCCGATTACGATAGCGGTAACGGTGTAACCCTTAACGAAGCGGGCTACCGCAAGATGCTTGAATATATAAGAACTCACGGTTATAAATAAAACAAAAATCCCCGCCGATTTCGGCGGGGATTTTATCACTTTTAATTAGTCAGTGATGTAAGGAAGAAGAGCTACCTGACGAGCACGCTTGATAGCGGTGTTGAGCTCTCTCTGGTGAACTGCACAGGTGCCGGAAATTCTTCTGGGAAGAATCTTACCGCGCTCGCTGATGAACTTGCGGAGCTTTGCAGAATCCTTGTAATCGATAAAGGAAACCTTATCTGCGCAGAAGATACATACTTTTCTTCTCTTTGCACGTACTGCAGGACGTGCAGGACGAGTGTTCTCGTTTCTATCCATCTTATGAAATCCTCCAATTCAAATTTTTGTTTGACTCTCTTCTCAGAAAGGAAGATCGTCGTCAGTCTTGATCTCCTCAAACTTGGGGGTGTTGCCCGCAGGTGTGGAGAACGAAGGTGTCGAGTTACCGAACACGTCTCCCTCGTCACCAATAAAGGATGCCGAGGACTCAGATCTGCTGTCAACGAACATTACTTCGTCCGCAACGATGTCGGTTCTGTAATGCTTAACGTTCTGCTGATCTGTCCATGTGCTGTTCTGAATAGTTCCAACAACACAAATGGATGAACCTTTTCTGAAGTAACGAGAAACGAACTCAGCGGTCTGTCTCCAAGCGGTTACGTTGAAAAAGTCGGTTTCATTCTGCTGTGCGGAGTTCTTGGTGTATCTGCGATTGACCGCTACGCTAAAGGATACTACAGCGATGCCACTCTGTGTAGTCTTAAGCTCGGGATCAGCAGTAAGTCTTCCGCCGAGAATTACTTTGTTAAAGTTAAAATTTGCCATAATATTCCTCCTAAGGTCTATTTAGTCAGGATTATTCAGCGTCAACTGTTTCGGTAGCTTCGGTCTCTGCTTCAACAACTTCCTCAGTCTCAACTGCTGCCTTTGCAACAGGCTCGAACTCAAGCTTAACTGTCATGGAGCGCATGATAGACTCGTCAATGTTGAAAAGACGGTCAAGCTCTGCAAGGAAAGACGCAGGAGACTTGTGAGTAACAACAGTGTAGTAACCCTCGTTCATGTCGTTGATGGGGTATGCAAGACGGCGCTTGCCCCACTCACTGACCTCAACGATCTCACCGTTGGAACCGATCAAACCTGTGAACTTGTTAACAGTAGCCTTGGTAGCCTCCTCACCGTTAGAAAGATCGGTGATGAACAGAGTTTCATAAGAATTGATGATGTTTTCCATTTTTATTACCTCCCTATGGACTTTATATCGACCGCGCTATGCTTTTTGCGCGGTAGAGAGACGGCCGATGGCATCTCGAGCCGTACCAATTTGTAATTATATCACAAAAAAAATATGTTGTCAACACCAAATGCCAAATATTTTTAAAAATTTCGCACTTTTTCAAAAAACTTCTAAAAAAATTTGAAAATAGGTATTGACAAACCGCTTTTTCTATGCTATAATATCGAAGTCGTCGCGAGAAAACGACAAATCAAATAAAAGATCTGGGTGTGGCGCAGCTGGTAGCGCGCTACCTTGGGGTGGTAGAGGCCGCAAGTTCAAGTCTTGTCACTCAGACCAAAATTTTAGAACGCCGAGAGCGTCAATCGAGAAAATCCCGATTGACGCTCTTTGCCTTCTTATAGGACAAACGTCCCTTCGAGACGTTTTGCAAGGAGCACGTTGCGCTCCCTACTGTAATGGAGGTAAATGTTGGACGTTGTTTCGATGTCAGAGTGCCCGAGCCAGCTCTTCACGTCCTCCAGCTCCCACCCCATATCAAAGAGAATACTCGCCGTGCTGTGCCTTAAATCGTGGAAGCGCATTTGCGGTAAGCTGTGAGCTTTCAGATTCCTCTGAAAGCCCCTTGTGACGTAGTCGGGTCTGAAAACCCGCCCATCGTCCCAAGAATTGATATAAGGGGTAGTCAAGGGTCTACGTTCAATCTCGGTCAGAAGCAAGGCTCTGACTTCGGGAATGAGCTCAAACGCTCGCGCGCTCGATTCCGTCTTTGTAGTGTCTGACGCCTCGATAGTCAAATTCTTGACTATCGTGTGCTCTATGCGGATAACGTTACGGTTGAAATCGACCGCCGACCATTTGAGCCCGAGAACTTCGGAACGTCGCAAGCCGTAGTAAAGCGCAAGAACGACCGCCACTCGCAGAGGGTGACCCTCGAAGGCGTTTATTACTTCCTGCGCCTCTTGCGCCGTCAGTAATACCGTACGGTCTGTCAATCCGCTTTTGAGCTTTGGAAGACGTACAGGGTCACAAGGATTTTGCGGGATATATCCGTATATCACCGCAAGGTCGAGAGCTTGGCGAAGGACGCTCAAATGCTTCTTGACCGAAACGAGCGAGAGACCGCCGTCCTTGCCGTCTTTCCGTCCGCCTTTCAACTTATCCGTAACGTACCGTTGTACGTCTATCGGCTTTAGTTCGTTAAGCTCGTAGGGTCTGAAATATGGCTCGAGGTGCTTTTGAAAATATATCGTGTACGCCTCATAGGTGGAGCGCTTCAAGCTCGGCGCTTGAATTTCAAGCCATAGGGTAAAGAAGTCTGTGCAAGTCATATAAAACTCCATTCGTCATATACAAGCCCACTCGATAACTCTACGTGGTTTGTATATGCCGCCGTCGCCCTTTCCTCTGCAGAGAGGAACTCGTCGGGCGACTCGCCATATACGTAGACGGGACGCTTTAGCGCTCCGCCTATAAGGCAGTACCTACCGCCTATCTTCTGACCTGATTGTTTGCCCATGTACTTGAAGATATACTTCGATACTGCGGTACGCTCATCATCTCCGCTGTTCAGCTTGGTAATCGGCTCTACTGACGTAAAGCCTTTAGTCCAGTCGGTGATGTTATAGAGTGGCTTGCCGTTGTGGGTTAGGGGTCTGTTATTATAGGGGCTGATGGCTCTGGACAGTTTCAGCGCAGAACTGTTCATTATACCGTGGAAGTGTATGTCTCCCTTCTTGGTACGTTCGGGGACACATACGTATTTTAAGCCGTTCCTCTGAACTCTGTTTCGGAGCCAGATGCCGAGATACTTGTAGCATTCCTCATAGGAGGACTTGTCCTCGACTTTTTCGGGGCTGTAGGTGAACGTTGCGAACATATCAAGGTCTTTATTGCACATTATCATATCAAGGGCGTTCTTCCTCGCTCTGCGCGTTGCTCGCCCAAGATTCTCTAACGTGCCATTTTGATTTTCGTTAAGCTCTTTTTCTTCTTCTGCCGATATTATCTCTGAAGACGAATTTTGAGTGAACTCCGTTTCCGTGTCTTCCCAGCCAGCTTCTCTGAAGCGCGGCTGATTAAAATTCTGGATACAAGCGAGCTTTAGAGACCCTTCGGGGTCTATGTAGTACTTGGCTCTGACTGGATGAGTAATGACCTCATTTGAGGCGCGAAAGGGAGTGCGGAAAACTGGCATTTGAGATTATACTGTCCTATAAATCTAGTATAAGATGTAGGAAACTTTTTGCCAAATTCTCAATTCTCGTCAATTCGGCGTCGTTGCCGACGGGCGCACGTGCGCTCCTTTTCGGCAACTTCCCGCCCGAATTTTTGGAGAATCGAGGGCGCGGACACGTTCGGCAGCACGTGTCTGATGTGTCGTGTATTTTTCATTTTGGTTGCTCCTAACTTGTGTTGAGCTTGTTAGCTCTCCACTTTCGAATATAATCAGCTTTATAAGCTTTTATCTCTTCTGCGCGTTTCTGTAAATAAGAGTAGTCTGAAGGAATGACTCCAACGTACTCTCTGACATTGTAGCCAAAATCAGAGAGCCGTTTGATCACTCCATCATAATTAAGAATAAGACGGTATCTTATATCAGTATAACGACGATTTAAACTTTTAGAATTCATTCCGAGACGTTCTGCGGCTTTTTCATATGGAATCTTACAAAGCCAAAGAGGAAAAATTCTCAATAATGAAGGAGTTAAAAACGGGGAAACTGCCTCCGTCAATTTCTCTACGTTGTTTAGCAGAGAAAAACGAGTCTCCTCGTCGATCTCTTCTTGGGGAGATGGTGCAGAATTATATAAGTCTAGTTTATGAGTTATATGTCCCTTTTCATTGACAATATATGGGCTCTCGCATCTAAAGCCAAACTTGAGGGAGTTGTAAACTGCAGGGCTGAGCTTAACAGCTATGTCAGAAGAACTGTGATAACTATGCACTGACGCTCTTCTTATCGTGCTCTCAAGAGCATACCAAGAGGAAAACTTTGTATTTCGAAGGTCAATATACGTTGCGTTGATAGCATCTTCTGGAGTTGGAAGCAGATCGCAACCGCTTCTATGAAGCTCTTTTGTACATCGTTTTTTGATATATTCGTAGTTACGTAAAAAAAACAAGTCGAACTCTTCAACATCTCCGTTGTTGATTCGCTCGGCTTGTTCGTCGGTAATGTTGAATTTTCCCCACTTTTCGCGGGTGTCTTGCTGTTCTGTCATCTGAATACCGTTATATTCAGCTTTTTAGCTTCGGGGTGTGTCATAAGGTGCTTTACGTTCTCGAGCGCGTCCTTCGTCAGCTTGACTTCGGGCGCACTTGTCGCGACCTTGATATCTTCTATTTTGAAGAATACTTCAAGAAGTATTCCGTATATATCAAGTCTCACGTCTTCTACTCCTTCAACACCGTTCTCCAGGACGTTGAAAATACTGTCGAACAGCTCCGCCGCTTCAGCGTAAATTATACCGTTGTACTTCTGACAGAGCTCGGTAAGCTTCTCGCATACCTCGTCTATCGTGATTACGGGATTGATATCGAGGTCGCCGAGCGTCGCCTCGATAGTCTTCTGAACGTCGGTCAGCTCCCTATGGAGCTTCCCTTCCTTTTTGCTTACTAATCTGTTAAATTCTACTATTCTCATAAAAATTCCTTAATTTAATAAATTACGTTAAATATTTCCTTACATTTGGGGCATTTGATTTCAAGTGTTACGTTTTGCTTTTCCTTGCTTATTTTGCAAATAAGCTTGTTACATTTTGGACATCTGACGTCCACTTTTTCGAGTTTGTTCTGCATAGATTCTAAAGCGTTTCTCGACGTGAGCTGGCTAGACTAACGCCGAGAAACCATTAAGCCAAGTTGTACTCCTTTCTTTCTGTTGTAGCACGTGCGGTACTACGTGCCCATAAATACTCTGTAAGTGTGTTTCTATATAATCGGCGGGAATAGCGGAAACCGCCGCTTATACCGTTGTTTCACTTGCCCCCGCGGGCACGGTCTTCGTCCGTACCCTTGGGACATCATAAAGGAGCGCCCGCGAAGAAAACGAAGTCAAGCGCCGTTTTCTTCAGCAGAAAGGAATCCACCTTGGCAAGTGGTGAACCCAACCGTACGGTTTGGTTCTCTTAAATTATACTACCGTTCGGTAGGATTTGCAATAGAAATTTGCGAATTTCTGTAATTTTGTGAGGTTTATACAAAAAAACGAGCTCGCTGCGAGCTCGATCGGGAGGTGTTTATTGTGCAAGTTTGCCAAAGGTTGCGAGAGATACGTAAGGCGCGAGGACTATCACAGACCGACGTTGCACGCGCTCTGGATATCCTCTATCAGCAATATGCGAGGTATGAAAAAGGCGAGCGTCAGATGCCTCTGAATTACTTCATCGCCCTTGCGGGCTTCTATGGAGTGACGTTAGATTACCTCGCTGGGCTCTCCGATGACGAGCACACCGCCGTATCTTCTACACCTTCAAGCACATGAGGGAACGCGGGGGATGCGGGGGATGCGTCGCCGCCGCGAACTCGAGGGGGGCACAAACCTTTTGTGCCGCCCCTTCGGGTCAAGCGTGGTCGTGAGCTCGCGTTCGTAAAGAGGGTCATTCCCTCAACCGCCGCTAAACACGTCGGTCGAGGGACGGTCGTATTTTTTCCGGATATCCGGAAAAAATCTCCACCGCGCAGTAGCGCCCTCTTGACGAACACACCCTCTCTCTTTGTGTCGTCCGCCGTCGTCTGACGTGTAGCACTACGTTTTTTCCGTTTGAACGGAATTATATATATCTTTTCTCGGTTGAGAAAGGCGTTTTTTTGCGTTCTGAGCGCGTTTGTCTGTCTTGGGGTGGTAGAGGCCGCAAGTTCAAGTCTTGTCACTCAGACCAAAATCGGAGGTTCAACCGAACCTCCGATTTTCTTTTGTTTTCTTGCAAATCCTCGCAAAATCTCGTGTTTTCGTGATATACAAAATGGGCTTGTTCTTCCCTGCTTCGAGGGTTGAACAAGCCCATTTTTCGCCTTTGACCACATGTTTGACCACTTACGGAGATTTTTGGGTCATTTTCGCCTGATTTTTTGATAGTTTAAGGCGGTAATCGCAAGCTGCGATTACCACCTTTTATTACGCCCAACTATAGTCTTTTAATTTTTGATATATGCGACTTTTGCCTGTGTTAATTGTATCAACCAATATAAATCGTTCACCATCCAGCTTTAGAACCACCAGATGATCATCATATATGAATGACAAAAAAGTATCCTTAGCAGGCACTCGCTTATTTCTATACTTCATTGCTTCTTCAAAATCGTTAAACATAGCTCTTTTTATTTCTGCGACTGCATAATTGAAGCTATAGTCGTTTTTAAAGTATAAATCAAGCGGATAAAACATCAATATGTTTTTGTCGGTTTCCAATGTTTGCAAAAAAGAAATAACATCATATTCCACACTGCCATATGAATGCTTTTCTTTCCTCAAATTTTCTAATTGATCCATATTATAACTTCTTAGTGCTATGTGCAATCGAGTCACCTTCATAGAAGCATTTTCTTTCCTTGGTAGAGATGAGCCATACATGCCCTGCGTATATACAGTAACCTGATGAGATAATTCTCTCCTTGCTTGCATTCCAGTTTGTCCCAGTATCAATTTGAAATCGAGTCCATACTCGCCTGCGTAACAATCGCATTCTCCCTCATCTTCTTTTGGCGGTTTTATGTATTCCTTAAAATCCACATTTTTTCTAAACCACATGGACTCATTGACTAATTCCAATAAATACAGTTCGTAGTTACATTCTGGTTCACCCTCTACAAAATTTTTATTGATAAGCGTAGCCGGCAATATGATGCTATATAAATTTGTATCCATAATACTCTCTATTTTTCTTTTACTCAATTTTGCATTCTTCAATTATGTCATGTGACAGTTTAGATAAAACACGCTTGTCCCAGTCAACTTCTTCTAAATAATTAAAATATACAAAGTTTTTTGCTTCAGAAATTGACGAAAAAAGTTTCGGATAGCTTTGTACTAAACTTTGAAAATATTCATCATCATATACATACGAAGTCCTGACAATATCCCTTACAAAATCCCCGTGCTTGTTATATAATGCAATTAGATTTAATTTCCCCGCAGTGATTAACTGCTTCTGTTTTAGCTGTAAAGAAGCACTCGAATCAGCAACTATTGTCAAACTATACTCTTCAGCAATTCCAAGCCAAGAATTAATATTATCTCCATTGGTAATCTTAAAATTAAACCGTTCTCCATATGAATCTCTATATGGATAAATAAAGTTTTCTTCCGAAATACTACTATCATAAGTATCCAAATCATGTTTTGCAATATTACAAATAGCGCAACATGGGATTAAATTATACATAGATAGTGCCAAATATGGATATAAAGACTTGGGAAAGAAATGATCATATTGAGGTCGAACGCCCGAATCTCTCAAAGTAAAGATATAATTTCTATTACAGTATGGACAAATCTTCACTCCAATTCTTTCTGCCCATGATTTACCAAACTTTCGCTTTGTGAAATTATCATATAACTGACCAAATGCATTTTTTACATTGTCATCAGTAATTTGACCTATTTCTTGAATCGCAGATCTTAAACATTCTATTTCTCCCAACAACAGATTTTCTATTTTGGTATCATCAAGTGTGCCGTTAGTAGATAAATATGTTATTATTTTGCCATAGTGCGTATCCAAAACGATCGAGCTCAAAAACGTTTTAACCCTCTTAAATGTATCTTCCTTATAGTCCTGTTTTAGCGAATCCGTAATTTTAGGGATTATAATCATCCTGCTCCCTCACTTTCCAATATCGCTATTTGCCGTTCGATTTCGGCTTTTTGTCTTTTCAAAAAGTCAACAATTTGTTTACGCTCCGAAGCATCAACCTTTGTAATTGTTTTAGGTTCATTAATTAGTTGAGATAATTTTTTGCGTATAACCGGTTCGCCAATTATCATAATCCGCTTCTCAATATCCTCTTTATCAAATTCGTTGCTGCGAATATCATAAATAATCTTATTCACATAAATTTGAGCATATTCTCCCATTGCCAAGCCGTTTTTGATAAAAAATGCATCTTTATATAACGTGTGAATGTTTGCCCCAAATGTCTGCGTTTTGTCTTTTTGTTGGGCAATCAATCCGTTTTCTCGCATCAAATATGTTGTATTGTCACTGGGAATATCAGATAAAACTATCGGAGAGTGGCTTGAAATGATTATTTGGAAGGTTTTATTCGGGAACTGGTTGTTAACTGCATCAATCAATTCAAAAATTATTCTTCTTTGCCATTCAGGATGAAGATATAGGTCTATTTCATCAATTAACAACAAAACATTATCCTGCAACTTAAATTGACTTTCAGGCATAAACTTATCTATTAACGACGCAAATAAAACTCGAGACATAAAATTCATTAAGGCGCGCTCGCCGGAAGACATCTCAAGGTCATATACCTTTAAATACTTGATCAAAAAGGAGCTTCCCTTTCGAAGCATTACTTCAAAGAGCTTATGAATAGATGTAATATCAGTTTCGATATAAACTTTCCTTGCCAAATCATCTTCGGGCAAACCGTTGTCTTTTACATTTGCGGAATCACAGAGGTTAAAGAAAAAATCCAATTCTTCGAGAATATCTGCATAATAAGATTTAGTTACTGCATCGGGAATTGCTTCAACAAACCGTTTGCATTGTGAATAAACTTCATTGCATGGTAATGATTCACCGGAGAGACTAAACTGATTAAATGAATATATCAATTCAAAAACCAAATTTATAAGACAAGTAGATACCACCGGCTTTTCTCTTTGCATTTTCGCTATTTCTTGATCCGCCTTGGTATATACTTCATTCAGGTATTCTTTACTGGCAAATGCTGTTTGATAATTCAATGCTTGAGCCCCATTAGGGATTAGCTTATATACGCTTGCGACTGAAAAACTAATATTTTTAATCCTCTTGCCGCAAAAGTCTTTATGTTTATTTGCAATATAGTTTTGATATATTATATCCAAAATCATTTGCGTCTGCTGTCGAGACATTTTTTTCAAATGAATAGACTGAAGAGCATTAAACTCATTATTTCTAATGAATCCCTTATCAGGCAAATGGAATAACCTTCGATAGAAAGTATCGAAAACAGATTGTATCGTATCATTAGTTAGAGTTATGTAATCGATTGCCTCAGAACGTAAATTTCTGTTTTCCGTATATTCGCTGTTAGACAAATAAATATGGGAAATTTTACTCGTATAATTTTCATCTATAAAATCGTCACGAGTATACGGTGCTACTTCAGAGCCTTCAAAAATAACAGCAGTGTCTGTAATGTTTAAGACCTTTAAGGTATTATTGTTTTCAAGATATACTGCTATGAATTTCTTCTTCTCATTTTGTTGAATGCGATGATCATAGTATTTATCTCTTGTGGGTTCTTGAATTGGGGAACTTGAAAGCGATGTTAAATATTGTAGCAAAGTCGTTTTTCCTGTTCCATTTTCACCTATGATAGCAGATAGATTAAGCAAATTATTTGACTTAAAAACATTTATACCATCTTTTTTTATTGCTATCAACGTACGATTATCTAAGTCAAAATGGATATCATATTCCGAAGAAAAATTGAATTCCATCGGATGAAAACACTCATGATCATCTTGATTAATCCAAATAAACAACAATTCTGTTTTCATATTCATTCCTACCTCTTAAAGATATAGTCGATTTCTTCATTTTCAAAATACCGATCGTATCTATATTCATCATCATAATCATCTTGCAAATAGTTCTTCACAAGATTATCCACTCCACAAACACTAATGGTTGAATCCGTCAAGAAGTCTTTATCTATAACGATATCTTTTGGTAGTCTAAAAAGCAAGTCATCCACTTCGTCGCGTACACTACCTTTGACAATATCTTCGATATCCTCTATAACACCATCAACATCTATATGGCCCCCATCTTCGTCCAGGTATTTTCTAGCTTCAACTATATCACCAACTTTAATCTCATAGTTATCGATAGAAGCTGTATCAAAGAAAAATGAAATAGCTTCTTTGAGCAATTTTGTCATGCTTAAAACGAATTCCGAACGAATCTCTCCAACCATTATCCAATCAACCGACTCAATGTAAGTAACTAAATCAGGCAATTCAAACCTTTCAAGAATATTTTCCATTGATTTGAAATCTTTAACAATCTTATCGATTTTATAAAACAGACAAAAATCCTTTTCAAGGACTCTTTCTATCATTATGCTTGCCCAAACAGAGTGTTTATCAAAAACATTTACGGTCTCAAGCTTTTTCACATATGTGTTGACAAACAAAGAATAATCTTCGTCTAAGATACATTTCATTGAAACATATTCAGTTATATACGCGGCTTTTTGAAAATCATCTTCAAAATAGTAGGTTAAAATACTTTTATCCGCAAATGCACTTGCAATTTTCGCTGCAAATGAAGCATCATCCAAAAGTTTTCTAAATTGCCCAACGCTTATACATGATGAGAGTAATTCCGCATATTCAGGTTCATTACTTGCTAAATGAGCACGAATAAAGTCGTTTATAGAGGGATTCGCTATAGATAGCATTTTCTTGCCTTTGTCATCAAGAATTTTGATGAATGATCCATTTAATCTCCCTAATGAAGACTCGAATTGATTAATACTCCTATCAATACCTGATAGACTCATTATTCTATGATTATAGCATTTCTTGACAAAGTCCAATGAGATAGTAGTATTGGTAAGCGAATAGATAGTTGTTATCAATAACCTGTCACTCGGCAAAAGTCTCCTTTCATATTCATTTTTCCATACCTCCTGTGGATTATCAAGTGCGGCTAACACAAACTTCATATAATCCCTTGTTGAAACACTTTGCAAACGTTGCTCGTTGCAAATATATTCTATAATTCGAGGATTATAGTTCGCATGTTCGATTATCTTGTGATAGTTTCCTTTGCTTTTAATCGCATTACGAAACGATTCCGGCAAATTATTGAAATATAAATGGTTATAGAATATTTTTGCTTTTTCTACTTTCGAAAGCTTTGACATATCTAGAACAAAAACCTTATATTCCTTACTGTTAAAACTCCTCACAAGATCGGGCGTTCTCTCTTGTGCTTCACGGTAAATCGTAACCCGTGAGTTTAAAATTAGAATCTTATTAGGATTCATATGCACATGCCTTACAAGCGACAATAACTCAGTTTCTTGAGTAGACTTCATGCTAAAATATGCTTGTCCGAAACAATCATCTAACAAGATTACCTCTTTGGTATCACGAGATGCCGAAAGAGCTCTTTTCAATGATGCCAAATCGGATACATCTGTTGTGTACCGCACTCTGTATCCTTGAGCGGCATAATGCAAAACTAACATTTTTGAGGTAATTGTTTTCCCAACTCCAGGATCCCCTACGATTACCAAGACATTGTTTTTGCTTAAACTTTTAATGGCCTTATCAAAAGCTATAGTTTTTACAAACAACTTTTGTTCATCTACTATGTTGCAAAGCAACGATTCACAATCCAAAAAAATATCATTATTAAGCATATTTGTGAGTACATTAGTAGATTCAAGCCATAATTTAAAGTGCTTTCTCAGAATTTCTGCGTTTTCTTCTCTACACAAAAAGTCATCTATTTCAGTAAGTGAAATAATGTTTGCAGTAGACTCCATGTACGCCGAAAACATTGCATAAATTTGTTCTTTGACTGGAGGAGTAAGTTCCTTTGAGCAACATACATAATATTTCTTAGGCTTCAATTCATTTACCTTCTCGATTTCAGCTCTAAGGCTTCTAAGCAATCCTGAATTATCAGTTCTTATATAGTGTTTTACCTGGACTAC
The DNA here is from genome assembly GCA_017504625.1 of Clostridia bacterium. Lineage (GTDB taxonomy): Bacteria > Bacillota > Clostridia > Oscillospirales > CAG-272 > SVTX01. The sequence continues at coordinate 47,539 of JAFVQU010000015.1, forward strand.
AATATTTTTGCGATAGGAATCATCAGTAAGGTCTATACCTCCATCACATCCGGGACCAAATCTCTGCAACTTAACACCAAGCATTTGAGACAAAACATCCATACAAAGATATTCAAATTCAATATCATTTAAATTCGCATAATTAAGCATATTTTAAGCTCCTTATTATTCCTCAGCTTGGCCTTTATTTACCCACTCGTCAATTTCCGAAATCTTAAATTTCCAGTTCTTCCCGATTTTATGAGCAGGCATATTCTTTGTGACGATCCACCGCAAGGCTGTATCACGGCTAATTCCGAGATATTTGCATATCTCTGGCATTGAGTAGTACCTATCTTTAATATCCATTTCAAAACACTCCTAGCGTTTTTCTTTTATTATAGCACAACTATAGTGTTTTGTAAAGTATTGTCGTATATTGTATGATCATATATTGTTAGAGGAGGCAATCGTATTCATCACGATTACCTCCTTTTCTTTGTTTACTGCGTATCAATTTTTGAGTTGTTAACCGTGCCAATATTTCTTTAAGCCATACTCTTTTAATACTTTTCCTTCTTCATCTTTTTCAATAAACCATGTTCCATCATAGAAACAGTTTTCGCATATACCAATAACCTCGAAAGTGTTATCGCCGACTGCCGTTTTACACATAACCTTGAGTTCGCCATTACATTTTGGACACTTCATTTTTCTCTCCTTTCATACTATTCCATATTCCTCTTTCATCTCCGCTATCATCTGTGCGAGTTTTTCTTCGCATTCTTCGATGTTGCCAGCATAGATGTTTCGGGTGATGCGTTTGCCGTTGATGATCGGCGAATACCGTCCTTCCCACACGTTTTTGCTGACCTGATGGATCGAGCCTGTTCCCTGCCGTCTGTACTTGCCTTTATAAGGCTCAAATTTCGTCCTTGGTGTGGGTTTTGGTGCTTCGGTCGGTACTTGCTCGTCCTCGCTCTCACCGCTCTCAAACTCGGCGTACGCGCCTGCAAGCGTTCCCATCGTTCTGTCAATGGTCTTGGCTGCCGTTCTCATACCTTCGTCGGTGGCGTGAGAGTATACGTTCAGTGTAGTGAACATCAAAAATCGTCACATCTTAGGGGTAGGCTTTGATTGGTTCTTGTCGATGAGCTTATAGCACATTTTTCAGATAATGTCAAGTTAACGAGGGTAAATTTGCTTATTTAATATTTTACCCTCGTTAACATCATA
>JAFVQU010000002.1 GCA_017504625.1 Clostridia bacterium
CCTGTTGGGCAAGCGTTGGCGGCGTTGATCCCGCCGAATACATCAAAAAATACACCGGTCGTTCTCCGATAGTGCATCTCAAAGACTATTACGGTGAAAAAGACGAGAATATGTACGAGCTTATAGGAATTGACGGCACGAGGAAGCAGCGTCCCTCAAAATTCGAGCTGCGCCCCGTCGGATCTGGTATTCAGGACATTCCCGCAATACTTGAAGCGGCAATTTCGGCAGGCAGTGAATGGGTAGTGATTGAACAGGACAATCCCTCAATGAACCTCACCCCCATGGAATGTGCGAAGAAGAGCATAGATTACATCAAATCACTTAAATGGTAAAACAATAAAAAACGGAGGATTTCAAAATGGCTGAAACCAAGGACGCAAGACTGGACTTCAATATTGTTCAGGAAGAAAACAAAGTTGACACATCCAAAAAGCTCAGAGTGGGTATAATCGGATGCGGATGGATCGCAGATGCTCACATGGATTGTTACAAGAAAATGGCTGACGTTGAGATAGTTGCCGGAGCAGATCTCGTTCCCGGCAAGGCGGCAGCGTTTATGGCAAAGCACGGTATTCCCGATGCTAAAACAGATTATGCATCTCACAAGGAAATGCTTGACGACGAAAGTCTGCAGCTTGACGCCGTTTCAATATGCACCTACAACCGACAGCACGCAGAGCCTGCGATCTACGCCCTCAACAAGGGAGTGAACGTTCTCCTTGAAAAGCCCTTCACCGTAACTCTTGACGAGGCAGCTGAGGTTATGAGAGCAGAAAAGGCAAGCGGAAAGATCCTCTCGATCGGTTTCCAGCCCAGACTTGACGCCAATATGCAAATGATCAAAAAGATCGTCGAATCGGGCGAGCTTGGCGATATTTATTACATCCAGACCGGTGGCGGACGCCGCAGAGGTATTCCTACCCCCTTCGGCACGACATTTATTGAAGATAAAACCGCCGGACTCGGCGCACTTGGCGATATCGGCTGCTACTCACTAGATATGGTGCTCAACGCAATCGGCTATCCCAAGCCTCTTACTGTTACCGGATATAAGAGTGCGTTCTTCGGTAAAGATCCCAACTACTCGGGCTATCGCGAGGACAAGAAAGCAGAATACGCTTCTCTCTTCTCGGTTGATGACTTCGCTGCGGCATTCATCCGTCTTGAAGGCGGCATAATCCTCGACTTCCGTATTGCGTGGGCAATGAACCTCAACACTCCCGGCGATACTATCATTCTCGGTACAAAGGGCGGCCTTCGCATTCCCTCAACAGAGTGCTGGAACGGCTCGGTCGGCGGACCTATGAAGATATACCACGAGGTTGCCGGTCTTCAAACCGAGACTGTGATCCCCACTCTCCCCGGAGGTGACCTCTTCTTTAAGAAGATCCGATCCTTCCTCGATGCGATCAAGAACGGTGATCCCGCTCCCGTTCCTTCTTCTCAGATCATATACAATCAGGCAATTCTCGACGGTATCGCTCGTTCGGCAGAGCTTGGACGCGAAATCGAGATCGAAATACCCGAAATCTGATTTTAAAAACACGAAAAGCCGGCTGAAAAGTCGGCTTTTCGTATTGCTTCAACAAAGAAAACCCCGACACGCGTCGGGGTCTTTCATTAACACATCACCGGCTGCCACGCGAAAGGCAACAGGTCGCAGGCTTTTACCTTAACAAGCTGACCGCTCTCATCGTTAACGATAACAAGAGTATCAGGACAATACTCAAACAGCATCTGTCTGCAATTTCCGCAAGGAGAAAGGACACAATTAGTCGCCTTTTCGTGTACAGCCACAATTGTATCAAAATCACGCTCACCTGCCGAGATCGCGATACCCACGGTTATATACTCGGCACAAGAACCGTGTATTCCGTCGCAGTTTACACCCTTATACACCTTGCCGTTCTTACAACGAAGCGCGCAACCGACGGTGTGGTTATAGACTCCGTCATCAAAGTTCTTTTCAAGCACCTCAAGCGCGAGCCTTATAAGCTCGCGGTCAGGATCGGTTATGGGATATCTTTCCATAGCATCTCCTCCCTGTCAATCAACCTTATAATATGCCTCAAGCACCTCACTTGCAGCTATTGCCGCATAAGAGCCTCCGCCCGCGTGCTCAATAACAGAGCAAATGACTATCTCGGGGCGATCGTAGGGCGCGGCGCAAACAAAAAGTCCGTTTTCCTCAGCCGTACCGCCAAGCTCTGCCGTACCGGTCTTTCCGCCTACAATAACGGGAACCGCGCGCATATATCTCGATACCGACGAGGATGACTCAACCATCTGTCGCATACCCTCCTTGACTGCGTCGGTAGCCTCCTTGGTCAATGCGACCGCGCCGAGTATTTCGGGCTCCGTCTTAACCGTCGCCACATCACTGCCGTATTCTCTCGCCTCAAGGAAAAGGTGCGCGGCATATCTCGTTCCGCCGTTGAGCAAGGTTGCAAGATAGGACGCCATCTGTATCGGCGTGAAGTTGTTGTCAGACTGACCTATCGCCGCCGCGATCGTGTTTCCCGGCTTCCATACCTCAAGTCCATTCAATTCTCTATAAAGAGGCCCCGCGAGTATTCCCCGCTTTTCGCCAAGCTCAATTCCGGTGTACTGACCGAGTCCGTAGCCCGTGCAGTACTCGTTCATAAGGTCGATGCCCATAATTCTGCCAAGCTCAAAGAAATAGCAGTTACAGGAGACCTTAAGCGCGCCCACCGCGTCTATATCTCCGTGCGAGCCGGGATATATCCAGCATTTCGGCGAGTATGACGGAGCGTAATACATATACCTTCCGCTGCAATTAATACAATCGGTAGCCTTTACCGTGCCGCTTGACACTCCCGCCGCGACCATTCCAAGCTTGAAGGTCGAGCCGGGCGCGTAAAGTCCGTCAAGCGCTCTGTTGTAAAGCGGTCTTGCCGAATCGGCAAGGTATTCATTATATTTCTCACTGAAAAGTGAAAGATCGTAGGTCGGATACGACGCGATAGCCAAAACCTCTCCGTTATTCGGATCGATTGCAGTCAGCGCCCCCGCCTCAGAGTTCTGCATAACTTCGACGTTATATTTAAGTCCGTCCTCCGCGGCTATTTGAAGGTCAATATCAATTGTAAGATACACGTCAAGTCCCGCTATCGGCTCAACCTCAACGCGTCTGTCTATAACGTTTCCGTCACCGTCCTCGGTGACGAGCATAACGCCGTCAACTCCGCGCAAATACTCCTCAAATGCCTTTTCACAGCCGTCCAGTCCGACTACATCGTTCATACCGTAACCCTGCGACTTGTAATAATCCCATTGCTCTGAGGGAATATTGCCGACTCTGCCGAGAATGTGCGAGGCATAGCCCGGATAAGCATATTTTCTTTCGGTAACTATCTCAAAATCGGCACCGACTACCGAAAGCTCCTTTATATATGATATAAACCCGACGTCAAGTCCCGAAGCCACGACAAAGCGGTTATATATCGAGAAATCCTTGACCTCCATGTCGTAGCGCATTCTGATAATTTCATCTATCTGCTCGTCGCTGAAGGTTGGAGTGCCGTCCGTGTCGGTAGCGTTTATTTTATATCTTTGAAGCAACCAATCCACTATTTCGCTCTCGCTTGGGAACGCGTCGGGATTGCTCTTATAAAACTCGTCAAGATATGCCACGGTGAGCTGATTTTTCGCGATCTCGCACTCATCCTCAAGCTCGTCCTGCGCTATTCTTTTGAGCAACCTGTAATAAATATCGGATTCGCCGTCGAGAGCCTCGGCGGTGTATCTGTAATTTGGATACTTCCCTTCAAACGGGAAGCTGCTCTCAGCCGCCCTGTCGGCATTTCCCGTGCTTCTGAGAGCGTATATTACCTGTAATATCGCGTAATTGCGATCAATATTCGTAGCCGCCATTGCGTCGTAGTCAAATACGAGGTCGTAGCTGTACTCGTTATATACAAGCACCTTTCCGTTTCTGTCGTATATCTGTCCGCGCAGAGCCGCTATCGGCTCTCTTCTCTCGTACGTATCGGTAACTATGATCTTCGGGCCCGCATTAAGCGTAACGTTGATCATTTTCACAAAATAGACAAGACAAATAACGGCAAATATGATGGCTACCGCAAAAATACGGATAAGCGTCTTTCTGTTGTCTCTCATAATCACGGAATCAGGGAAAGAGTGATCTCAATAACGTAAAAAACGATCATGCAGATCATACCCACGTTTACGAACACTGTAGAAAAACGCTCGCTGCGCGGGATATCGATCTCGCCCTTACCAAAACGCAGCTTGTTGCGGAAGACGAGGGGTAGCACTATCGCGCACGCGATAGACGAATACACCATAACGTTGAAAAGCAACATAAAGACGATCCAGAGCCACTTTTCAGCAAAAATATCAATCATCTGCTCGACTGTCGGATAGTTCATCTCAAGAAGCTCCGCAAGCGCGTCGCTCATCAAGGTCGTAAACACGCTGCCAAAGAAGTTGATGACCGAATGGATAGCTACGCAAAGCCATATCCTGCCCGTGTTCATATACACGTAGCCAAGCAAAAATCCGAGCATCGCCGCATAGAAAAACTGATAGAAATTGCCGTGCATAAGTCCGAAGATCACGCCAGACAAAAGCGCAGAAATAAAGCAACCGTATTTTCCTGTACGGTCAATAAGAAGCTTTCGGAAAACGAACTCCTCGCCGATCGGAGCAACAATCACCACGAAAAGCGCGGTTACCCACATATTGCCGTTAACGACTGCGTCAAGTCCGTTCGTATAATCGTTGCCGGTAACTCCCGACAAAGCCGCCATCAATCCGTTACCCATATACGCGCCGATATACATAAGACCAAATCCAACCGCAAAGTAAGATGCGATCTCGCCAAAGCCTATTCGTCTTTTCTCGGGCGGCATCGGCTTCACGCCCCTCAAAAACGCAATAAGCACAGGGAGCGCGAAAAGGTACATCGACACAGGGGTTACGAGATTTAAAAACAAATGACTATAATAAAATTCCTCATTTGCGCTCAGAACGGCTATCTGTATAACAAGCGACACGACGATGCTGAGCCCAGAGAAAATAAGATATCCAAATCCGATCCTTGAAAACTCTCTTTTCGCTTTCCCAAGATCGTTTTTTTGCTCGACACGGAGGTCAAATTCGTTCATTTCATTATTCATTTGTACACCTCCAAAATTCAAATTATCTGTTCTTGTAAAGAATACCGCCGGGTACTATGCTCGGCTTTTCGATAAGGCGTCCAAGTCCTATGCACTCACAATCCATAGGGCTCTTCGCAACGGTGACGCGTAAGCGCGTCTTCGCGCTGATAAGCTCTGCTATTCCGTGCATATTCGCGCCGCCGCCGACGAGCATGATACCATAACTCGAAATATCTCCCGCTATCTCGGGGGGAGTTATCTCAAGCAATCCGGTGATCGTGCGGCAGATAGCCTCGACAGCTCTGCTCATAGCAAGGTGTATGTCATCACATCCAACCATAATAGCCTGAGCGCACTTAAGCCTTTCGTTACGACCGCTGACCTCAACGCTTCCTCTCTTGGAATTTGGCAAGGCAGAGCCGATACGCACCTTAAGCATCTCCGCGCTGAATTCACCTATGTATAGATCCTTACGGCTCTTAAGACTCGCAATTATCGCGTTGTCAATTCTGTCACCGCCAAGCTTTACCGCCTTTGATCTGACGATACCGCCCGAGCTGATTACAGATACCTGCGTCATTCCGCCGCCCACGTCAACTATCATACATCCCTTGGGGCTGTTGATATTAAGTCCCGCGCCGACCGCAGACGCAATTGGCGAGGATATTATTCCAACCGCCTTTGCACCCGCCTCAAATATAGCGTCCTCAAGAGCGCGGCGCTCGACCTCGGTACAGTTATGCGGCGCGCCTACAAGCACTACGGGGCGGTTGAAAAGTGAAAGCGCGCCTGTCAGCTTGAAATGCTCGTGAAGCATCATCGCGGTAACCTCAATATCGGTTACAACTCCGTCTCTGATAGGTCTGAAGGCTTCAATATGGGAGGGGGTTTTGCCTATCATAAGCTTTGCTTCTTTTCCTACAGCGACAACCGCTTCATCACGCTTGTCAATCGCAACGACGGTAGGTGAACGCATTATTATTCCCTGACCACGCATATACATTCTCGTGTTTGACGTTCCGATGTCAAGTCCGATGTGCTTTGGCATAAAACTCCCTCCTTTCCCGTTTTTAATTAATTTTCAACTTAAAATTCTATTTTAAACTCTTCCTTCAGAGTTTTGAACAAGAGATGTGCGGGAAGGCCCACGACGTTGAAATAATCGCCCTCAATTCCTTTTATATAAGCACTTGCCTTGCCCTGTATAGCGTACGCGCCTGCCTTATCACGAGGCTCGCCGCTCTCTATATATTTTTGTATGTCGCTATCGGTCATTTTGTCAAAGCAGACCTTGGTCGATTCAGCGCGACTTGCTTCCTTGCCGTTGTAATAAAGGTAAATTCCGCTTATGACCTCGTGCGCGTTATCCGACAATAGCTTGAGCATTCTATGCGCGTCAGCATTATCACGAGGCTTTCCGAGGAATTCCCCTTCAGCATAAACCAACGTATCGCAAGCGATAATCAACGTGTCTGCCTTCGCGCTATTAGCAAGGCTTTCAAGCACGGCTCTGCCCTTTCTCTCCGCTATCGTCATAACGAGTGTTTTAGGGTCATTTATATCACAATTTTCGTCGACGTCCGCGACTATTATTTCAAAATCGATCCCGAGATTTTCAAGTATTTCTTTTCTTCTCGGCGATTTGGATGCAAGAATTATTCTCATAAAATAAGCTCTCTTCTCTTTTTCGGGGCAGACTACCCCATAATATAATTATACAGAGTATATTATATCACAAAACATCGTTTTTTTCAAGTCCATTATTGGAATAATTTAATATTATTTAATATCTTCTCAATCGAATAATAGTACATATCTCCATCTTATTTTTGGGGAGTTTTTGAAGGTTGAGGGGGTGCGGGGGGGGGAGAGGGAAACTTTTTTCAAAAGCACCTGCGGTGCGGCATTAGCTCGTGTGTCGTTATCCACGCCCAAATTTATCCCTCGACAATACAATCCCCTTATTTTGGGGGAGTTTTTGAAGGGTAAGGGGGTGCAGGGGGAGAGGGAAACTTTTTAAAAAAGTTTCCCTCTCCCCCTGCGTCTATCTATTATATTCAATTCAACCCGCACAAATGATTTATAAACTGCTGCGCGGTTCTGCCCGAAATTCCTCCGCCGAGCATTTCCCACTTATGCGCCTCGGCAATGATCTGATCGGGCGGCATAGTGATCTCGGGGTGTCGTGCGGCAAGTGACAAAACAATATTGTCAAACTCTGCGCGCGATGGCTTGAAATATCCTATTGAAACACCGAAACGGTTGACAAGTGAAAGCTTTTCCTCGATAGTTTCGCTGCGGTGGATATCGCCGCGCATAGTCGAGTCGTTTCTATCGTTCCAAGTTTCCTTGATAAGATGGCGGCGGTTTGAGGTCGCGTAAATTAGTACGTTATCGGGCTTATTTTCAACTCCGCCCTCAATTATCGCTTTTAAGTACTTATACTCAATCTCACTTTCCTCAAACGAGAGGTCGTCCATATAGATGATAAAGCGGTAGTTGCGGTTCTTGATCTCGGAAATTATCTTTGAAAGGCAACCGAACTGATGCTTGTATATCTCTATCATGCGAAGTCCGCGGTCGTAGTACTGATTGACGATAGCCTTGATGCTTGTGCTCTTACCCGTGCCGCTATCTCCGTAAAGAAGCAGATTATTCGCTCCCTTGCCGTTGACAAAAGCCTCGGTGTTATCAATAAGCGCCTTTTTCTGAGGCTCATAACCTATAAGATCATCAAGCTGTACCGCCTGCATATTCGTAATAGCGCGGAATTTAACAGACGTGAAATCCGCGCTGTTCTCAACTCTGAAAGCCTTGTTAAGACCAAACATTCCAACGCCGTATTTCTTGTAGAAATCGGCGACGAGGAAAAAGACCGCCTCGCCGTCAGCCGCTTTTTCGATAGCTGACGAGAGCGCTTTTACCTTTTCGCTGACGTTCTTGTTAAAGATCTGCTCTCTCTTTGCAATCGCTTGGTAGTTTGAAAGCGTCGAAAAACAGTTTATACCAAGCGCGCTTTCTATGTCTGAAAAATCAAAGTCAAAAAGCGACTTAAATACCGAAAAATCATTGATGGCAAAGCCGTTGACCGTTCCCTCCTGAATACCCGCTTTTTCATAAGTTAAGCTAAAGGGATTTTCGTCGGTTATCATCAAAAAGGTGAGATAATTGTGCCAGAGATTTTCGTCAAAGCCGTATTTGGTCGCCAATTCGAGTAAACGGCGCACCTGTGCGTATATTCTCGTGCGGAGATCGTCCTCGCTCGCGCTTTTTTCGTCAAAATCCTTGAAAACCTTGCCAAGCTCCGACAAAATAGTGCCGTTAAGACAATCTCTGTATAAAATCAGTTTAGATATTTCGCGGTACATAGATTTTTCCTCTTTGTGATTAGAGTGTATGACAAGAGGGGAAACCCCCACTTGTGTGTTTCCCCTCTTTCGGCTTCGCCGAAATTCACCCCTTCGTGGCGCCTGTTAAGGTGTTAAGGATAGAAGGGTATTTCGCCTCTGCGGAGGCGACCGCCGATCGCGGCGGCTCCGACAAGCCTTTGAAAAGGCTTGAGCGAAACCTTTAAAAATGGATTATTGAAGCCTTGAAAAGATTATTCTTCCTCAACAACTGCGATAGAAAGGTCAGCGAGTGCCTTTGCATCAGCAGGTGCGGGACAGCCCGACATAAGCTCGCTTGCATTCTGAACCTTGGGGAACGCAAGGACGTCACGGAGCGAATCTGCGCCCGACATGACCATTGCAAGTCTGTCAAGACCCATACCCGAGCCGCCGTGAGGAGGTGCGCCGTACTTGTAAGCTTCAACAAGGAAGCCAAATTTTGCCTCTATCTCCTCGGGAGTAAGACCGAGCGCCTTGAACATCTTTTCCTGGAGCTGCCAGTCGGTAATTCTGATTGAACCTGAGAGAAGCTCGGTTCCGTTAAGTACCATATCGTAGCACTTTGCTCTCACGCTGCCGGGATCGCTCTCAAGCTGAGGCAAGCATTCCTCAAGGGGCATGGTGAAGGGGTGATGCATAGCATCCCAGTGCTGTGTTTCCTCGTTCCACTCGAAGAAGGGGAACTCGGTGATCCAAAGGAAGTTGAACTTGCCCTCGGGAATGAGGTCAAGCTTCTTGCCAAGGATATTTCTGAGTGCGCCGAGAGTGGGAAGAACCACCTTATCCTTATCTGCGCAGATAAGCATAACGTCGCCTTTTTCAAAACCTACTGCGGCATAGATAGCCTCAAGCTCATCGGGTGTCATAAACTTTGCAAACGAGCAGTTGGGAGCCTCGTCAGCCCAACGGACGTATGCAAGTCCCTTAGCGCCTATTCCCTTTGCGTGCTCTGTAAGCTTGTCAATTTCTTTTCTTGTAAGAGTTGCCGCGGCGTTCTTTGCAACAATGCAACGAACGCTGCCGCCGTTCTCGATTGCAGACTTGAACACAACGAATTCGCTGTTCTTTACAACGTCGGAAATGTTCTGAATTTCCATGCCGAAGCGAGTATCGGGCTTATCGGAGCCGTATCTTTCCATTGCCTCGGCGAAGGTCAATCTCTGCATAGGCGTTTCAATATCAATATTCATAACTTCCTTGAATACTCTCTTGATAAAGCCCTCGTTCATCGACATTACGTCCTCCATGGTAGCGAAAGACATTTCAAGGTCGATCTGAGTAAATTCGGGCTGACGGTCAGCTCTGAGGTCTTCGTCACGGAAGCAACGGGCAAGCTGAATGTAACGGTCAAAGCCTGAGAGCATAAGGAGCTGCTTATAGATCTGAGGCGACTGAGGAAGCGCGTAGAAGCTTCCCTTGTGAATTCTCGAGGGAACGAGGTAGTCACGCGCACCCTCGGGAGTTGCCTTGATCATCATAGGAGTTTCGATCTCATAGAAGCCGTTCTCGTAATAATACTGACGCGCAACGCGAGCGATGTCGTGACGCATCTTGATGTTCTTCTGAAGCTCGGGACGGCGGAGGTCAACGTATCTGAACTTGAGCGCAGTTTCGTCCTTAACCTTCTTTGAGTCACTTACCTCAAAGGGAGGAGTCTGTGCAGCTGAAAGCACCTTCATGCTATGGGCGTAGATCTCAAGCTTACCCGTGGGGATATTGAGGTTTACCGCGCCCTCGCCACGAGGTCTTACGGTACCGTGAACGCAGAGAACGTACTCTGCACGGCAAGAGAATGCCTTATCAAACACCTCTCTGTCGGTCTTGTCGTCAAACGCGAGCTGAACTATTCCGGTTCTGTCGCGCAGGTCTATAAATATAAGCGCGCCAAGGTCTCTCTGTCTTTGTACCCAACCCATAACGCAAATCTGCTTGCCGATCATTTCCTCGGAAACTTCACCGCAATAACAGCTTCTTTTGTCTTCGTTAGTTAAAAATTCTGCCATTTTATTTCTTCCTTTCGGTATTTTTTCTTACATTATCGGCTCTGCATTCGCGTTGAAAAGCGGGAGCTTTTCAAGGTAGATGATATCATCTCTGTTTATTGCATCGCCCTCAGCGAGTATCGCCATCTTGCCAACGATTTCACCGCCCGCAAGCTTCACAAGCTCCTCTATCGCACGGAGAGATTCACCGGTCGAGATAACATCGTCAACAATAAGTATTTTCTTTCCGCGCATAAGCTCGGCATCAGCCTTATCGAGATAAAGCTTCTGCACTTTTTCGGTGGTGATAGACTTTACAACCACCTCGAAAACGCCGGTCATATAAAGCTTGGGCGCTTTTCTTGCAAGAAAATATTTTTGGTTTCCTGCAAGTCTTGACATCTCGTGAACAAGCGGTATTCCCTTTGCCTCGGCTGAGATAAGATAATCGTATTCGGGCGCTTTTTCAAGCAACGCCTCGGCGCACGCCGTGGTTATTTCAGGATCGCCGAAAATAACGAATCCTGCTATCATAAGGCTGTCGTTGAGCGGACATATAGGCAACTCACGATCAAGCCCCGCAATGTTCATTTTGTAATATTTTTGTCCCATAATAAAGCCCTCCGAAAGATCAGTAGGCTTGCGCTCTTATGGTATACTTGGTTGCAATAGCCTCCTCGACGAGTGCCTCGAAGTCAAGCTTCTGTTCCTCGCGAAGCACCTTTTCAAGCACAGGCTTGGTTCTGGGGTGCTTGGGAGTGAACACAGTACAGCAGTCCTCGTAAGGCTCGATAGAAATATCAAAGGTGTCTATCTTTCTCGCGATCTCAACGATCTCCTCCTTGTCCATTCCAATACACGGACGAAGCACGGGGATAGTTGCCGCGTTATCGGTCACTCCGATAGCCTCCAGCGTCTGCGACGCTACCTGACCAAGACTTTCGCCCGTGATAAGACACTTGCTGTCGTGGTCGCCCGCGATACGACTTGCTATATTCATCATATATCTGCGAAGCAGGAGCGTGAAATAATCCTCCTCGCAATGCTTTACAAGCTCCTCCTGGATATGCGTAAGCGATACGACGTGAACGTAAATATCACCCGTGTACGCCGCAACCGTACGTGCAAGGCGGATAACCTTATCCCTTGCCATCTCGCTTGTATAGGGGAAGGACTCAAAATGCACCGCCTCGATGCGAAGTCCTCTCTTTGCCATCATGTATCCCGCAACGGGAGAGTCGATGCCGCCCGACAAAAGAAGCATTCCGTGACCGCTCGAGCCTACGGGAAGTCCGCCCGCCGCTCTGAACTGTCCCGCGTGAACGTACGCGTTCTGCTCTCTTATCTCAACCTTCACGGTAACGTCGGGCTTTCTTACGTCAACCCTGATCCTGCCGTGCATCTGTTCAAGTATCTCTCCGCCGAGTATCTCGGAGAGCTGCATGGAATTGAGCGGAAAGGTCTTGTCCGATCTCTTTCCCTCTACCTTAAAGGTCTTTTTACCCTCAAGGAACTGAGGGATGTATTCGCGTGTAACTCTCTTAATGTCGTCAACGTCCTTTTCGCACACTGCCGCGCGACCGATAGCCGCAAGACCAAAGGTCTTCATTGCGCTCTCAAACATTCCGTCGATATCGGCAAAATCATCAAGAGGCTTTACGTATATCAGGCTCTGTCCGCGCGTGATCTCAAAATTACCGTGCTTTTTCGCTCTCTGGCGAAGCTCGCGGCAAAGCTGATCCTCAAAATAGCGCTTATTTGCGCCCTTAAGCACGATCTCGCCGTATTTACAAAGTAAAATTTCCTTCATCTCACACCTCCGCGGCGGTCTTGTAGTAATTCGGGAATATCTTTTCCCAGACCTTCATGCAGCCGATAGTGTCGGCAATAGACGTATGCGCAACGCCGTCCCACTCAATCCCGTAAACTGCCATGGCGTCGGTGAGCGATGCGTGGGTAAGCTCGGGCAGATGCTCGTGCGCGTAACGGACGAACTCGTTAGCGCAGCACCTTGTCTTATCGCGGAGCGCCTCGCGCTCATCCTCAGTGTCGTATATGTACTTTATATGGCTGTAATCGGTTGAAACTCCGTACGCGATAAGATTGTCGGCATTATCGAAAATTCTCTTTATCTCGGGAATAAGCTCATCAAGCATAGGCGCGTTTGCGACCATATCGGGAGTAATTCCGTGGATCTTTTCGGTCTGCTTCCACTTCTTTTTGCGGACGGGCTTTACAAGCGTGTCCATAATTATCTCGCCCTCGCCGTCAACGATCGAAATAGAGATAATTTCATCGTGCGTGTAAACACCAGTAAGCTCGAGATCAAAGAAAAGCACTCTTTTACGATCCATTCCGTAATATGCGTTACGATACATATCACCCTCTTCTCTTCTCTCGGCAAGGTCAGCCTCATAGCAAGCCTTGCAGAGCTTGCGGCGGTATCTTACTTCCTTGCCGCACTTAACGCAGTTAAGCGGGAGTCTGAGCGCGGTCTTTTTGTCGTAAAAATAGATAGTATTTCCGTCACCCTTGATCGTAAACGCAACAGGCTCCTCAATTACGTCGTAATGCATCTGAGAAAGTCTTTCGCGGGTGTAATAACCGCAGGATGCGGCGCGCTTGATGCTCATTCTCTCAATAACCGTGCCGCTGTCAAGCGTGCGGCTCTCTTTTTTGCTTCTGGGGAAATACCACTGCTCAGGCGGTGCTTCAATAACTCTTGCGGGATCGAAATAGTAGATAAGACTTCCGTCCTCGCTTTTGTCAAAGGCGGCGGGATCGCCGCTGGGCATAAGGTGCATCTGCGTCAGCACTCCGCGCGTCAGATAATTCTTTTTGCTCGCTTCCTCGCGCGACACCTGCGGTATCGTCGCCCCCGAGCGAAGCTTCATGGTGTTTGCCAAATTAAACCTCCGTTTTCCGTCCGCTAAAGCAGAACGCACGCCAATACGGGCCCACGTCTTAAATACTATTTGCGAACAGGATATATATAAATTATAAATTTAAACAAAATTACTCACCTTACATTATATCATACGGCGGTTATTTTTACAAGAGATTTAGCAAAAAAATCTCGCTCTCACTTGAACTTTTTTAGTACAAAGCGCAAAAGAGTGCGACATAAAGCCCACAAATCGCAAAAAGCACTTGCCAAACGCCCAAATATATGTTATAATGTAGGTTGGATTATAATGCGAAGAAGGGAGAGCAAATATGGTTAAGATAACATCGGTCGAAAAATCAAGCCGTGCCGCAAAACGCGGTATACGCGAGGGCGACGTATTAATAGCTATCAACGGCAGAGAGATAAACGACGTGCTTGATTACCGTTTTTTTCTCACCGATACCAACATCACGCTCACTCTTGAGCGCGACGGAAAAAGATTTGAGGCAAGCATCAAAAAACAGCAATATGACGACATAGGACTTGATTTTGAAACACCTCTTATGGACAAAAAGCACTCGTGCGAGAACAAGTGCATCTTCTGCTTTATAGATCAGCTCCCCAAGGGAATGAGAAAAACGCTCTATTTCAAGGACGACGACTCGCGCCTCTCATTTCTGCACGGAAACTACATTACTCTCACAAATCTTCACGATAAGGATATTGACCGCATCATTGAGATGCACATTTCCCCCGTAAACGTGTCGGTGCATACCACAAATCCCGAGCTTCGCGTTAAAATGATGCACAACAAGCGCGCGGGCGAGGTTCTCTCATATATGGACAAGCTCGCCGCGGCAAACATATCGCTCTGCGGTCAGATAGTGCTTTGCAAGGGTATCAACGATGGCGAGGAGCTTGACCGCTCGATGCGCGACCTTTCCAAGCTCTTCCCCGCTATGCAAAGCGTGTCCATCGTTCCCTCGGGACTTACCAAGCACCGCGAAAAGCTCTATCCGCTTGAGCATTTTACGCGTGAGGATGCTCTTGAGGTGATTGCACAGGTCGACAAATTCGCGGAAGAATTCAAAAAGAAAAACGGCAGCCGCATGTTCTTCTGTGCCGACGAGTTTTATCTCAAGGCAGAGCTTCCGCTTCCCGATGAGGACTATTACGAGGGTTATCCCCAGATCGAAAACGGCGTAGGAATGATCCGCTCACTCGTTGAGGAGTTCAAGTCCGAGCTTGATTACATCGGCGAATATCTCCCCGATTTCAAGGCTCCCAGATGCGTGTCCATAGCAACCGGTGTTGCGGCATACGACATGGTAAGCGTGCTTTGTCGCGCACTTGAGGAAAAGGTCAAAGGACTTGAGGTCAAGGTTTATAAAATAATCAACAATTTCTTCGGTGAGAGCATAACCGTTTCGGGTCTGCTCACAGGCAAGGATATCTCGGAACAGCTTAAAGGACAAGACCTCGGTGACATTCTCCTCTTCCCCGAAAACTCGCTTCGCGCAGGTGAGGATATCTTCCTTGACGATATGACACCGGACGAGCTTTCAAAGCTTCTCGGCGTTCCCGTTGCTCCGTCAAGCGACACGGGCGAGGGATTTATCTGCTCAGTCCTCGGAGTTGAGCATCACACCGATTATTAAAGGACCAAATCCACTAAACTTCTACAATTTCTGCAGAAAGGCGGTTTTAAATAAATGTCAAAACCAATTATAGCAATAGTAGGTCGCCCCAACGTTGGAAAGAGCACTCTTTTCAACAAGCTTATCGGCGAGCGTCGCTCGATAGTTGAGGACACGCCCGGCGTTACGCGCGACCGTATATACGGCGAGACCGAATGGACAGGACACCAGTTTATTGTTATCGACACGGGAGGAATTGAACCCAAGACTGACGACATCATTCTCTCCCAGATGAAGTTCCAGGCGCAGATCGCGATCGAGGACGCCGACGTTATCGTATTTATGTGCGACGTAAGAACGGGTCTGACTGCAGATGATAAGGACATCGCGATCATGCTCAAAAAGAGCGGCAAGCCCATCGTTCCCTGCATCAACAAGTGTGACAGCGTGGGTCATCTTCCCTACGAATTCTACGAATTCTACGAGCTTGGATTTGAGTGCGAGCCGGTTGCGGTTTCCTCGGTTCACGGCTCGGGCACGGGCGATCTTCTTGATGCCTGCGTTGAGGCGGTAGGTGATTGGGACTATAGCGAGGACGACGACGACTCTATCAAGGTAGCCGTTATCGGAAAGCCTAACGCGGGCAAGTCCTCCATCATCAACAAGATGCTCGGCGAAAACAGACTTATCGTATCTAATATCGCGGGTACTACTCGTGACGCGGTAGATACCAAGCTTGAAAATCAGTACGGCAAGTTCACCTTTATTGACACCGCGGGAATCCGCCGTCAGTCAAAGATCAACGACAATATTGAAAAATACAGCGTTCTCCGCGCACATATGGCGGTCGAGCGCGCTGACGTTTGCCTTATTATGATCGACGCATCGGTCGGCATTACCGAGCAGGATGAAAAGATCGCGGGAATTGCTCACGATTCGGGCAAGGCGGCTATTATCGTAGTCAACAAGTGGGACGCAATCGAGAAGGACAATTCCACCGTCAACGAGTTTACTCAGGACATCAGAAAGCACTTAGCTTATATGCCCTATGCTCCCATCATCTTCGTGTCGGCTAAGACCGGACAGAGAGTTGACAATCTCTACGAGCGCATCAACTACGTTCACGGTCAGGCAACCATGAGAATCTCGACCGGTATGCTCAACGACGTGCTTGGCGAGGCAACCATGAGAACACAGCCTCCGTCCGACAAGGGCAGACGCCTCAAGATCTACTACATGACACAGATCAGCGTCGCTCCCCCCACCTTCGTTATCTTCTGCAACAACGCAGAGCTTTTCCACTACTCCTATCAGAGATATATTGAAAATTGCCTGCGCGAGACCTTCGGCTTCTCCGGCACTCCCATAAAGCTCATTATCCGCGAGCGCGGCGAGGATCAGAACGGTAACGGAAAATAGTAAAACAGAAAATTTATTCCGAAAGGAAGTGACCTGATGTTTATAGATAAAATCAAAATATACCTTAAAGCAGGTAACGGCGGAAACGGAGCTATCGCATTCCGCAGAGAAAAATACGTCGCTGCGGGCGGCCCCGCAGGCGGCGACGGAGGACACGGCGGCAACGTAGTTTTCCGCGTTGATCCCGGCTCCAACACCCTGCTTGCATTCAGATATAAGAGAAAATTCATCGCGCAGAACGGTGGCGACGGCGGCGGAGATAAGTTCCACGGAGCTAACGGCGAGGATATTATAGTCCTCGTTCCCCCCGGAACTCTTATCAAAGACGTTGAAACCGGCAAGATAATTCATGATATGTCGCAGGACGACGGCGCAGATTATATCTGCTGTAAGGGTGGCCGAGGCGGCTGGGGTAACAAGCATTTCGCAACTCCCACCCGTCAGACACCTATGTTCGCAAAGAACGGAACAAAGGGCGACGAGCGCGAGGTCATTCTGGAGCTAAAGATGCTCGCCGACGTCGGACTTATCGGTATGCCCAGCGTTGGAAAGTCATCAATCCTCTCGGTAATCTCTTCGGCAAAGCCCAAGATCGCCGACTACCACTTCACCACCCTCTCTCCCAATCTTGGAGTTGTATCCACGGGCGGTGAAAGCGGCTTCGTTGCGGCGGACATTCCCGGACTTATAGAGGGCGCGGCAGACGGCGCGGGACTTGGACACGCGTTTTTGCGTCACGTTGACAGATGCCGACTTCTCCTTCACGTCGTTGATATCTCCTGCTTCGAGGGCAGAGATCCCGTTGAGGATATCATCACGATAAACCGCGAGCTTGAGCGTTACAGTCCCGAGCTTGCGTCAAGACCTCAGATAATCATCGCAAACAAGGTCGACTCTCTTGACCGCGATGTCGTTGACGTTGACGCGTTTGAAGCCTTCGTCAAGGAAAACGACTGGGAGCTGATGTATATCTCGGCTTACACGGGCGAAAATCTCGACGAGATGATCGCGCTTGTAGCTAAAAGGCTTAAAGACCTTCCTCCCATGCTCGTTTACGAGCGCGAATACGAGGAGGAGGACAAATATACGAACGGCGGCAAGCAGACCACTATCACGATTGATGAAGACGGCAAATATATCGTTGAGGGCGAATGGCTCTACAATCTTATGGGACAGATCAACTTCGACAACTACGAGTCGCTCAACTTCTTCCAGAGAGTTCTTCAAAAGAGCGGAGTGTTTGAAATGCTCGAGCAGCACGGCTGCCACGACGGCGACGTGGTTTCGATATACGATTTTGAGTTTGATTACGTTAAGTAAAGCATAAGGAGGATAATCAGTATGAATATTTGGCACGACATTCCCGAAGAAGAGATAACAGCCACAGATTTTTCGGCAGTCATTGAGATAAGCAAGGGCAGCAGCTGCAAGTACGAGCTTGACAAGAAGACAGGTCTTCTCCGTCTTGACCGAATTCTCTACACCGCCACTCACTATCCCCAAAATTACGGCTTTATCCCGAGAACATATGCAGATGACGGCGACCCGCTTGACGTTCTCGTGCTTTGCTCAGAGCCTATCGTTCCCATGACTCTCGTTCAGGTATATCCTATCGGCGCTATGCGAATGATCGACGGCGGCAAGCTTGACGACAAGATACTCGCTATCCCTTTTTCCGACCCTACTCACCGCGACGTAAAGTCGATCCACGAGCTTCCATCGCACATTTTCGACGAAATCAAGCACTTCTTTACAGTTTACAAGCAGCTTGAACACAAGCAGACCGCGGTAAAGGAGCTTTTCGACCGTGACGAGGCAATCGGAATCATTAACGATGCGATAAAGGCGTATAACGAACAAATTAAGCCCAATTTGAACAAATAATCAGAATACCCCTCCGCTCTTCGGGGAATACTAACCTCAAGAAGAAACGGAGGGGGATCTTTATATGGGAAAGAAGATATTTATCATCACGGGCGCCGCGGCGGCAGTTCTTGCCACAGCAGGTGCGGCAGGTGCTATTTTAACCTCAAAGAAGGCAAAAATGCGCCGTTTTGCCAAGAAAACAGGCAGAACCATGTATACTGTCGGAACAATGCTTCAAGCACTTTCGTGCCAGGATATGCCACAGTAAAAAAGAGGCTTTAAGCCTCTTTTTTGTTATTTGTAGAACGAATGCTTTCCAATCGTGAACGCAAACGGACGGCTGTTTGTTATCCACGAGGACGTAGATGCCGCTGGATTGAGGAAGTATATTATTTCATCGGAAAGAGTATATCCCTCAAGGCAGATCTTCGCCGCGATAATACTATCTGCGTTTGGAGTGTTGTATATCGTGCCGTTTGCCACGGGAGCAAACTGAATGCCGAAGCGCTTGTCAAAAATAACTCCGTATATCGTATTCGGGTATGCCGACGAGCGAACTCGGTTAAGCACTACGTTGCCGACCGCGATCTTTCCCTTCATGGGCTCTCCTCTTGACTCTGCGAAGATTATACGCGCAAGCCAATAGACGTGATCGTCACGATAGACCTGCGAGCCCCACTGAAGTCTTCTCGTGTCACCCGATTTTACGTAGAAGGTCGAGTTTGATTGATTATACGTAAAGGTCGCGCTGAGTGCCTTACAAAGCGGACTTATCGGCACGTATATCTCACCGTTGTGAAGCATATTTTCCCTTCCCGTGTAGAAATATCTTTCGTTTGCAACTATGTAAAGCTTGCCTACCGTTGCGCTGATATCAAGATTCTCACCCTTGACCCTTGCCGTTCTCGTGCTTCCGTTGTACGAATAATTGAATTTTCCGATTGACGCGGCAAATCTGAACAAGGGAACGTATGTAATTCCTCCGAGATTGAAAACGCTGTCATGAAGCACAGACCTTCCGTTCATGTTAAGATTAAGTCTGTACGCCCCCTGTGGGATAGATGCACGGGGCTCTGCCGCCGCGACCAGAGTCGGCTCCGTGCTAATTAAGGAAGCCTCCGCCGCTACTGTAGACACCACCATCGTTACGACCGTTGCCAGAAGTGCCGCGATCATTTTGTTCTTTTTTGTCATAAGATACTTTCCTTTCTTTTGGCGTTGCTTTATTTTAACATAAAATCCAAGCTCCTATCAACGATCAAAATATGGGTTGAAATCCAATATATAACAAATTTTCTCGCTTCACGCCCTTTTTCTCCTATTATTTTCCTTGATTTCTTTTCATTTCCTTGTCACCTGCGCTATATTAGGAAAGAAAATGCGCAAAATATTATCAAGCAGCTCAGTTTTATCTTCTTCCATCGAGAATTTCACAGACATTTTCATTCAGGATAGCTCTGCTACAATCGCAGAAATCACCTCTTTTAAATTTCTATAAACCACGTTTATATTATGAAAATGAAATATATCTCCAAAAAAAGCTCTCGCGTTCTCACGCTTGCGCGTTGGCGCAGATGTCGCGTTCACCCATTGGCGTTGGCGTAGGAGAATCGGAAGAGAAAACGCATGGAGAAGGGAAACTTTTGCAAAAAAGCTCTCCCTTCTCCCCCCACCCGATCTCCATTTGAAAACAAAAAGAAAAAGGTGTTGACAAAAGAAAAAAAGCGTGTTATAATCATTTAAACGCTATGACCAAGACAAGTAAGAAACGATACGTATCAACAGAAAGTTGCCGGTTGATGAGAGGCGCGGATAAGCCGTTTCCCAATACACTTGCGAGTGTTGCACCGAAATCCTCAAAAGAGGATGCGTAGGCTGCGACGGGTTCGACCGTTATATCGACAGGCTTTCAATATCAGAAAGTCTATAAGGCTTTGCGAGTGATCGCAGGGTAAATCAAGGTGGTAACACGTTAAGGTTTGACCTAACGTCCTTGGACTTATGTCCAAGGGCTTTTTATTTTTAAAACAATTTTGGAGGATAATAAAATGAAAATTTACGAAGAATTGGTTGCCAGAGGGCTGATAGCGCAGGTAACCAACGAGGAAGAAATCAAGAACATGATCAACGAAGGCAAGGCGACCTTCTACATAGGCTTTGACCCCACGGCAGATTCTCTGCACGTAGGTCACTTTATGGCGCTCTGCCTCATGAAGAGATTGCAAATGGCAGGTAACAAGCCCGTCGTGCTTATCGGCGGCGGTACCGCAATGGTCGGCGACCCCTCGGGCAGAACCGACATGCGTCAGATGATGACTACCGAAACTATTCAGCATAACGTTGACTGCTTCAGAAAGCAAATGGAAAGATTCATCGACTTTGGCGAGGGCAAGGCGATTCTCGTTAACAACGCGGATTGGCTCCTCGGACTCAACTACGTTGACGTCCTCCGCGACGTCGGAGCTTGCTTCTCTGTAAACAGAATGCTCTCGGCTGAGTGCTACAAGCAGAGAATGGAAAAGGGACTTTCCTTCCTTGAATTCAACTACATGATAATGCAGTCCTACGACTTCTACCATCTCTTCAAGGAATACGGCTGCAATATGCAGTTCGGCGGCGACGACCAGTGGTCTAATATGCTTGGCGGCACCGAGCTTATCAGAAGAAAACTCGGCAAGGACGCGCACGCTATGACCATTACCCTTCTCCTCAACAGTGAGGGTAAGAAGATGGGTAAGACCGCTTCGGGCGCGGTTTGGCTCGATCCTAACAAGACCTCTCCCTACGACTTCTACCAGTACTGGAGAAACGTCGGCGACGCAGACGTGCTCAAGTGCATCAGAATGCTCACCTTCCTCCCCATCGAAGAGATCAACGCAATGGATTCTTGGGAGGGCAGCCAGCTCAACACCGCCAAGGAGATCCTTGCATACGAGCTTACCAAGCTCGTTCACGGTGACGAGGAGGCAAATAAGGCTCAGGCTCAGGCAAAGGCACTCTTTGGCGCGGGCGGTGAGGCTGACGCTCCCACCGAGGAAATGCTCGACGAGGACTTCTACATGGAAGGCAAGACCGACATTCTCACAATGCTCGTAAGAAGCGGACTTTGCAAGTCCAAGTCCGAGGCACGTCAGGCTGTTCAGCAGGGCGGCGTATCGGTTGACGGCGAAAAGGTCGCGGACATCAAGACCTACTACACAAAGGAAGACCTCAAGGACGGTAAGCTCATCCGCAAGGGTAAGAAGACCTATATGAAGGTTATTGCAAAGTAATTTAAAAAGGCCGTTGCAACTGCAACGGTCTTTTCTTTTTATATTCTTCTCACCTTGCCCGAGGGGGCGCGGGATTTTTTGAAGTCGTCGACTACTTCGTCAACCTCATCTGCGCTCTCAACGATAAAGATAAAATGCCTATCGCTTATTCTCGCGCGGTCGAGCTCGTCCTGTCTGTCCGACATTGAGGTCGGCAGACTGTTAAGCACGATATTTCTGTGCGGATATTCGCGCACAACGGGGAAAACAAAGCCTCGTCTGTCGCGCATCTCCGCGTTGCCCTGCGAGCATACCTCGCAAGCACTCTTATCACCGTAAAGCTCTTTAATAACGCACTTTTCAAGCGTCATAAGCGGTATTCTGCCGTAAACTATTGCTCCGACCGAGCCACCAAGATCTCGCAATTGCGGCAAGGTCAATTCCGCAGACGCGATAACACTCTCAAAGCCAAACTCCTCAAGGAAAGCGACGGTTTCATCATTGCCTATATTGAATCTGAAATCCGCGATCATTTTAATTTCAGGCAGATGCTTTTTTACAAGCTCAATCTGTCCGAGATTTGAAATCACGGCGTATTTCGGCTCATTTTTTACCGCTTTTTCAAGAAGCGAGCTTACTCGTTCCACTTCGGAATCAAAAATAACGGGCGGCATCACGAATCCGTCGGCTTGACTGTCGTTTGCAACGAATTTGTCAAGAGGCAAAAGGCAAACGTCAAAATATTCACGCGCCTTGTCGGTTATTTGCTCTGCCGAAGCAAACCTTGCGACACACCGATCTACTCTCTTGCCCGTCGGCTTTTTTGACGTTGTTTTTTCAACCTTGTATACGGGATTCTCTGCAAGTGCCGCCGTCATAGCCTCAACACCCGCACGGCGAAGCGAATTCATCTGCGACACGGGCACCATTACCTGCTCGCCAAGCTCCACCTCAATATTCCCGAGCGTGAACACACTGTCGCCAAGCTTTGACATCGAACGCGTGACCGCATCTACGTTTAGCGGCGCGTTAATTGCCTTCTGCGCGACCTCGCCCGTGACCGTGACCTTTTTTTCACAAGAGCTGAGAGTCAACTCCATCGGCTCGTCCTCAAGTATCTTCGCATTTATATCTATGGGGATTTTTCTCGTAATCTTGTTAAACTTGTCAACCTCTCGGCTTGCCTGCTTGTCCTCGTCAGAACGCACGCCAAGCATTTTGCGGTCAACTCTCTTTTCGTAATAGCCGTCTGAAAAGCCTCCGCGGGAAAAGAGCGCGGCAAGCTCGTCCATATCTGATTTCGTTGCATCTCTGCCCTCGTCAAGCAGTCTGCGCCATATTGAAGTAACGCCCCTGACGTACTCGGGCGATTTCATTCTTCCCTCGATCTTAAGCGATGCCACTCCACTTTCAATTATCTCGCGGACGTGTGTAGCAAGCGACATATCTTTAAGAGATAATGGATATTTGTCACACCCCTTGCATCCGTTTGCCGAGTATGGCAGTCTGCAAGGCTGGGCGCACAGACCGCGGTTGCCGCTTCTGCCGCCGACAAGCGACGAGAAAAGGCACTGTCCCGAATGACTGACGCACATAGCACCGTGAATGAAAATTTCGACCTCAATCGGATTGTTCTTCACAAGCGAGGATATATCCTCTCTTGACAGCTCCCTTGCGGGAACAACGCGTGAAAAACCGTAATTTTCAAGCAATTTTGCGCCCTCGGCGTTGTGAATGCTCATCTGCGTGCTTGCGTGAAGCGGCATATCGGGCAGAATTCTGTGAATTCTTGCCGCCGCGCCGAGATCGGACACGATAAAGGCATCAACTCCCGCATTGGCTGAATTGATAACCGTCTGCTCAAGTTCGCTCATCTCGCGGTCGAGCGTCATAATATTTATCGTCTGATAGACCTTTACGCCGTACGTATGCGCAAGCCTTACCGCATCGGAAAGCTCGTCGGACGAGAAATTTTTAGCGTTTATCCTAGCATTAAAGGAGACACCGCCAATATAAATGGCGTCCGCGCCTCCTTCAATAGCCGCCTCAAAAGCCTCTCGCGACCCCGCGGGAGCAAGAAGCTCAGGCAATTTTTTATCCTTCATGGTTGTTTGAATTTCCCGATCAGATATCGCTGAAGGTAAGAAGGTCAAACATAGAGCCAACCTTGTTTCTACTCTTCTTCTTAGATACGGGGGCTTCCTCAACTGCCTCTGCGGCAGGCTCTGCCACTGCGGGAGCTTGGGCTACCTCGACAGTTGCGGGAGCAACCTCCTTCTCTGCGGGAGCGCGAAGCTTTGCGATCTCCTCCTCAAGATTTGCTATCTTCTTTTGGGCAGATGCGATCTCCTTATCCTTAGCGGCAACGCTCTCTCTCAGAGCCTCTACCTCTTCCTTCATAGAAAGCTTCTCGGCGCAAAACTCAAGTGCGCAAAGAAGTGCCGCCTCACTCTTAGGGCACTTTTTGCTCTGGAGAGTGATCTCTCTCATTTTTCTGTCAAGCATGCCGACTATTTTGTCGATGGTGTCGCGGCTTGCCTCGGTTACCACGTTAACGTGCATATCTGCGATAGATAAGGTATACTTCTGCTTCATAATATCCTCCGTATGTATATGTCTTGAATTATTTTACTCTTAGGTGCTCAAAAGCACTTGAAAAATGTGTGGATATGATGTATAATTAAAAAAATACATCCCCTTTATATTATTATAATACAATTTTATAAACATTTAAAGGGCTTTTTAAAATTTTTTTGCGAAAGTGAAGATTTTTTGATCATTTTTATCGATCCGTCGCATAGAATAGTCCAAAAATCCTGCCTTTTCCCGCGCAATCTCGATTGGTTGCAAAAACTATTACACACGAAAGGGAGAATTGTATGCTTTTTAACGGAAACGACGATCTCCAATTAAATATTGAAGGCCTTGATCTTTTTGACGGCAAAAAGCCCGAGGACGAAAGGTCTGCTCCCCCACCCAAGACGGAGGACGACAGCAACTCTATTGACAAACTTGATATGAGCAGTATCGTTTCTGCCGAAGAGGATACTGAAGAGAACGAGCAGACCGAAGAGCCCGAGCAGGCGGTGCGCGATGCCGAATCGCTTTTCGAGAGGACTATCGCCATGATGAGATCGGGCGAAATAGACACCGATAGCGCGATAAAGCTGCTTTCCAAAGCGGCAGCTGACGGATGCGACTCCTCAGCTCTCTATTTAGGCTCCTTCTATGCAGATCCGAATAACGAAAACTACAATCCCACGCTTGCATACGATAACTACCTGCTCGCCGCCAAGCTTGGAAGTGCCGAGGGGCATTATAAGGTAGGTATATGCATAAGCTCGGGCTTTGGTTGCGATAGAAACGACGCCCTTGCAGTTGAGCTATTTAGCAGAGGCGCGGAGGGCGATCACGCGGATTGTATTTTTGCGCTCGGCACCTGTCTTGAATTCGGCATAGGATGCGAGATAGATTACCCCGCCGCCGCGCGTTTTTACGAAAGAGCGTCAGAGCTCGGTCACGCCGACGCTACAAATAATCTTGGCGGTATGTATTTCTACGGACATGGCGTGCCTGAGGACAAGGAGCACGCGATCACGCTCTATAAAAAAGCGGCTGAGCTTGGAAGTTCAAATGCTGATTGCCGTCTTGGAATATGTCTTGAGGAGGGGCTTCTCGGATTTACAAACGCCGTTGAAGCATTTGAATGCTACAAGCGCTCTGCCGAAAAAAACAACCCCTTCGCGCTCTATCGCTTAGCGCTTTGCTACGATAACGGTATCGCAACGGAGCAGAATTTTGCGCGGGCATATAGCCTTTATTGCAGAGCGGCAAGCCTTGGCTCGGCACAGGCAATGTACGAGGCGGGCAAAATGAGTCTTCACGGACGCGGCACTAAAAAAGACCTTACGACTGCGTATAAAATGTTCCTTTCCGCATCGTCAATACTTCCCGTCGCGGAATACGAGCTTGGAAACTGCCTTTTTGAAGGACTCGGCACGGTCAGAAACCGCGTTGGCGCGTACACAAGATATCTCGGTGCCTTTGAAAAGGATCCCTCTCTTGCCGATGCCGCGTACAGACTCGGCCTTTGCAGACTAAAGGGACTTGGATGCGACGTTGATACCGAAGCCGCGTATGATTATTTCACCGAGGGCGCAAGACTCGGCTCAAAAGAAGCGGCGTATATGAAGGGCGAATGCGAATTCTTCGGCGTCGGAACCGAATGCGATCAGGCCTTGGCAGTATCGTCCTTCGTTTTGGCAACGCAGGATGAAAGTAACCAAAACCGCGTTGTCGTGCACGCGCTTATCTCTCTCGGCCTTTGCTACGAAAGAGGTCTTGGCGTTCAAGCTGACGTCAAGGAGGCTCTCAGAATATACAAAAAAGCCGCCGCTCTCGGCGACGCAAACGCGATGTACCGCACGGGCATACTTATGTTCACTGCTCCCGAGCTCAAGGAAGAATACTCCTCGGCAAGAATTTTTGTACTTCGTGCCGCGCGCAAGGAGCATCTTTCCGCAATGCTGACGATGGGCAACTTTGCCGCAGGCGGCAAGGGCGTGCCCAAGAGTCCCGACGATGCTATCCGCTGGTACACGAAGGCGGTAACGACCGACATTCCCACAGCCCCCGCGCTCTTTGACTTCCCCGAGCGATTTGAAACCGCGTCGCGCGCGGCAGTACGCTCCAAGATCGAGGCTCAGTACCGACTCGGCATGATAAGCGCAAGGCGCAATTCCTCGCCTCAGGAGCTTATCAAGGCGTTTGAATCTCTCGCACTTGCCGCGTCTATGGGACACGAAAAGGCGCAGACCGAGATAAGTAAGATATTCGTTTCGGGCGGTGACCTCAAGGAATATTACGAAAGCCCATTCTCGCGCGAAAAAGCTCTCTTCCCCGACGGAAGCGCCACCCCCGACGAAAAGACTCTCAGCAACGCTATGAACAAGCTTGGCGATGCGTTCTTTGACGGAAAAGCTCTTGCCAAAAAGAATCAACCCGCCGCGGTGCGTTGCTACAAAATAGCGGCTGAGCTCGGACACATCGATGCCATATACAGCTACGGTTGGTGCTTGCGACACGGCGCGGGAATTCACGAAAACGCAGTCGAAGCAGTCAGATGGCTCAAGCTTGCGGCAGACATGGGCAACGCGAACGCCGCATATAGCTACGGGCTTTGCTGTGAGGAGGGCGCGGGCACGGGTATCAAAAACCGACGCGATGCTCTCACCTATTACAGAAAAGCGGCGGCTCTCGGTCATTCCGATGCCGCAGACCGTTACGTAACGTTATCCGAACGAGAAAATTAATCTTTATATGCTCAAAGGCTCCGCAGACTTTTTTGCGGAGCCTTGTATTTTTGCGGATTTATTTCGTTTTATCTTCAAAATAATGTTGACATATCAACATTTCTAATGTATAATGGTTACATAGTTGACAAATCAACATTGCGGAGGACGTTATGATAGAAAGATACGAGCAATTATCATACTTTATTTACAGCATATACAGAAGCATTCAAAGAATAGCAAAGGAAGAGATGGAAAAACACAATCTGCGCGGAGCGTACGCGCATTATCTCGTCGCACTGTGCCGTCATTCCGAGGGCGTGACCTCGGCAAAGCTTTGCGAAATATGCGACAAGGACAAGGCGGCAACGTCCCGATTCGTTGCCGAAATGGAGGAAAAGGGGCTTATTTGCCGCGAGGGCGGAAGCTTTAATATGTACCGCGCAAAGCTAATACTTACTCCCAAGGGCAAGACCATAGCAGACGTATTGCTTAAGCGCGTAAACGTAGCCGTTGACCTTGCCGGCAGAGGACTCAGCGACGAAAACCGAGCTATTCTCTACTCCTCGCTTGGCATAATCGAAAGTAACCTCAAAGAGCTTTGCAAGATCGGTCTTCCCGAATAAAGATAAAAGCGACCATCAAGGTCGCTTTTTACTTTATATTTTTTCGTGATAAAGCTTGGCAAGTCCGCCCTCGCTTGTTTCTCTGTAAATATGCGAGAGATCAATTCCTGTGCGATACATCGTTTCAACTACCATATCAAAGGATATCTTACGGCTGTCCGAAAGGAAGTTCGCAAGGCTGAGCGCATTTATAGCTCTCATCGCCGCAACGGCGTTTCGCTCAATACAGGGTATCTGCACAAGTCCGCAAACCGGGTCGCAGGTAAGTCCCAGATGATGCTCCAGCGCGATCTCTGCGGCATATTCTATCTGGTCAACGCCCATCTCAAAAAGCTCGGCAAGTCCTGCCGCCGCCATCGAGCAAGCAGTGCCTACCTCTGCCTGACATCCACACTCCGCGCCGCTTACCGACGCGTTGGTCGCGACTATCTGACCGATAAGTCCGGCAACAGCAAGCGCGCGAATGATGTCGTCGTCGGAAAGTCGGTTCTTTTCCTGCATATATTTAAGCACCGCGGGCAAAACTCCGCAAGCTCCGCACGTCGGCGCGGTAACTATCAGTCCGCAATCGGCATTTTGCTCACTCACCGCAAACGCGTAAGAGCAAACGATTCTGTTCTCTCTTGTCTGAGGGCTTTCGTCTATATGCCTTTGGCTATGAAGCTGTTGAGCCTTTCTCTGAAGCTCAAGTCCGCCCGGAAGAATTCCCGTGTGTGTCAGTCCTTCCCGTATCGCGTCGCACATAGTATGCCATACGTTAAGCAAGAATTCCTTGAATTGTGCGTCCTCATGCTCAAAAACATAGTCGGAAAGTCTTATATTTCTTGCCTTACAGATCTCTGCGATCTCCGAAAAACCCTTTTCGGCATATATCTCGTCATCGGGAATTCCGTCGCCGTCCTCGTCGATCATTTCATCTCCCACGATCTTGATCTCGCCGCCGCCAATCGACAAAACGCGCATCTCCGCCATTTTCTCGCCGTTTTTATATCCTTTAAAATCAAGCGTGTTGGGATGCTCAAGCTTAATATCGTCCGACAGATCAAACGCTATCTCGGTATCTATCGGGGCGAGCGTTTCAAATATTGCTCTGTCAGTGCCGTGTCCCTTGCCAGTCTTGGCAAGCGAGCCGTAAAGTGTGACCTCTATTCTGTCAAGATCGGGATTTCTTTTTGCAAATTCCTTTGCGGCAAAAGCAGGGCCCATCGTATGAGAGCTCGAGGGACCTACGCCGATTTTATAAATATTTCTGACCGATTTCATATAAACCCGTCCTTTTCTGTTCGTTAATTCAATTATATACCAAAAAAACCGTCAAGTCAAGCACAAAAAGAGCGTAACGCTGCGGCGTTACGCTCTTTTTTCCTTATTTCTCTTCAAGATAGATAACGATCTTTCTGTTGTTCTCAGAGCCTATCGAGTTTGTCGAAACACCCTCGATATTCTGGATCTCGGAGTGAATGATCCTTCTCTCGTAGGGGTTCATAGGCTCAAGCATTACGCTTCTCTTCTGCTTGAGAACCTTATCTGCCATTCTTCTTGCAAGCGCACGGAGAGTTTCCTCTCTCTTTGCGCGGTAGCCCTCTGCGTCAACCGTAACCTTTACGTGAGCAGGTTTCTCGCCGTTAACCTTCTTGTTAGCGGCAAGGTTTGCAAGGTACTGAATGCTATCAAGCGTATCGCCGTGGTGGCCGATAAGCACGCCTGCGTCGCTTCCGTTGATCTCGATAAGGCAGGTGTCGTCCTCACAGCTCATTTTAACGGTAACGTCAAGCTGCATATCAGCTACGAGCTTAGTGATAAAATCGTTTGCAATTGCCGCGCCCTTATTCTTAAGAGTAGCGGAAATCTTTGCGGGAACTGCTCCAATACCGAAAAGTCCCTTCTTGGGCTCGTCGATAACGGTGTATTCTATTGCGTCAACGCCCGAAGCCTTGAGAGCCTCAACTGCCGCGTTGACAGCATCCTCGACGGTCTTGCCCGTCGTAATTATCTCATTATTCACGATAATTCTCCTGTTATTAGTTGAAATTAGTCCTGTTTGTTCTTCTTACCGCTCTTCTTATCGGATTCGTCCTTAAGAGTTGCGCCCTCGGTCATGTTGTTTTCGGGAAGAACGTCGTTTTTCTCGTTCTCTTCGTCCTTCTCCTCGACTGCCTTGGGATTGTAGTTGCCCTTCTCGTCATAATCCTCATCGTCGATGTGGTGGAGAGACCTTACCTTGCCTACATTCTCCGACTTCTGAATCTTCTTGGGCTGCTTGCCGAGAATTTCCTTCTCTGCTGCCTTGTAATCCTCTTCGGTAAACTTAGGCATAGGCATTACCTTGGACATAATAAACTGCTTTCCAACACCGATAATGCTCTTGAATATCCAGTATACGCCTACTGCTGCGGGAACGATGAAGGTCATCCATACGCTCATGAGAGGCA
The DNA here is from genome assembly GCA_017504625.1 of Clostridia bacterium. Lineage (GTDB taxonomy): Bacteria > Bacillota > Clostridia > Oscillospirales > CAG-272 > SVTX01. The sequence goes on from JAFVQU010000002.1 coordinate 29,928, forward strand.
TGGTAAAGTCCATCATATTGTTCGAGCAAGCCTGCTGACGGTCGTCTGCGCTCTGTGTAGGCTGGAACTGAAGCTTTCTGTTTATCTTCATGCTGAAGAAGTAAACGAAGAAAGTGAGTACGGGGATAAGGAGCAAAAGTGCATTGAAGCTTGAAAAATCAAAGGTAACGAAATTACCGAAATTAACACTTCCTATATTAAGATTAAGTCTCTTATTTACGGTTATGTCGGTAACACATCCAACTATATCTTCAGGATTTGAACAGTATGCGCCAAGCTTGTCTGCCGTAAAGAGATGCGTGTTTTCACCAATTTTGTTAAGAATCTCAATAGTTCCATTGGATACGTTCTTGCTGAATGCAACACCGCAGCTTTCCAAATACTTATATGCAAAGGTTACGAATTCGGAAGAATACCCGAATACGTACTTAAGGGGGTCAATAACTATTCGGTAAAGCACGATAATTACGGGAAGCTGAAGCAAGAGAGGAAGACAACCGCCCATGGGGTTGAAGTTCTCCTTTTGATAAAGCTCCTGAATCTCCGCGGTGACCTTCTGCTGGGTAGCCTGGTCGTTTCTGCCGGCGTACTTTTTACGGATCGCCATTTCCTTGGGCTTGAGATGCGCCTGCTTGATCGAGTTTTTCTGCTGCTTTATTGAGAAAGGAAGGAAAACTATCTCAAGGATAATTGCAAACACAAACAATGTTAAAAGGTAGCTGTTTGCGGGCATAACCTTAGTTATCCAACCGAGGAAAGTACCTATCCATCCAAGAATAGTATCAAGCCAATTCGACTCGCCCTTTATGGCAACGTCCTTCTTTTCTGACGTAACGTTACCCGCATCATCGGTTGTACCCGACCAGTATTCAAGGCTCTTATTGGAGTCAACAGAGGGTTGCACTCCACAGCTTGAAAGCACGCATGCCATAAGCATAACGATTGCAGCAAGCAACGCTATTTTAGGCAAAAGCCTTCTTATTTTCTTATTCATTTTCTAAATTAGTCCTCTCGTTGTTTTTTTCTTTTTTTGGACCTCTTGTCACGGTTCTCCAAGGGTAAGTCGTAATCAAATTCAAATTTATCCTTGCCCACAGAGCCGTCATCATATTCGTAAATATCATCTCGCTTACCCTTTTGGTTTCGTAGTCCCTTAAGCGGCACGGGGTCGTATCCTCCCGCACAGAAGGGATTGCACCGCAATATGCGGCTGACAGTCAAGATCAATCCTACGAAAAAGCCACGTTTAGAAAAGGCCTCAAGGCCATAGGCAGAGCATGAAGGTGTGAACCTACAGCAAGGGCTGCGTTTTAGCGGGGACAAAAATTTACGGTAAAAGCGTATCAGCGCGATACAAATATACTTCATCGGTCGCCTGTCGCTCCCGAATCGGTATCGGTAAACATATCAAGTTTTCTCATCGCATATCTCATCTCGCGAGTAATTTCGGTGCTAAGCTTGCCGTCGATCTCAGGTTTTGCGCTTACAACGATAAGAAAGCCCTTTTTAAGTGCGTCCTTGATCTCGCCGTACGCGGCTCTGATAATTCTCTTTGCGCGGTTGCGCTTGACGGCAGTGCCCACCTTCTTTGACACGGAGATGCCAAATCTGTTGACTACGATATTCTGCGGATGCTCACGCTGTAGCTTTTTCGCGTGGAGATCCTTCAGGACGTAGACGCAGATATACCGACCGAAAAAACGTTTGCTCGAGCGGTACGCTTTGTTATAAAGATGATGCTCCTTGATTGCAGGAAATTTCATATTATCTCTCCATTCCGCCGCAAATGCGGCACAAAACGGGAACGAATTTTCCCATTACCTGAAAATAAACCTGATTGCCTTATTCTTTGCTTCCGTTGATTTGTTTTTCATTGTGAGATCGCCCCGATAGGCGATTTAAAAAGGTTTCTTTAAAGACAGTAAAAACCGCGATACCAAGCACGCACAAGACATTCTTGAAACGGTAGGGGCATCAGCGGTTTTTATCTGATATTACAACTGCTCAAAAGGATTAGTGAGTAAGTCTCTTTCTACCTTTTGCGCGGCGTCTCTTGAGAACGTTTCTTCCGTCAGCGGTCTTCATTCTCTTTCTAAAGCCGTGCTCTTTCTTTCTCTGACGCTTTTTGGGCTGGTAAGTTCTAAGCATTTTATCTACCTCCTTGAAGATTGGATTCGGAAGCGTTTTTATCAATCAAACTGCTCTGACCGACGCGGCAAACAAGCCAAATTTACGCTTTTACACAATGACATCGTATATTATACACGATAAGGCACCTATTTGTCAAGAACTTTTTTAAATTTTTTATCTTTTTTTGAAAATTCTTTCCTCTTTTATAGCAAAAGAGCGCTCTTTACCGTTTTTTTACATTTTTTATTACTGCGGTATTTTGGATATCGTGGTCTTATAAAGTCTTATAAAGAATATTGCGCTGATAATTACCGACGCAACCTCAGCGATTGGGAATGCCCACCATACAAGATCAACGCTTCCCAATTTCGAAAGCAGGTATGCTGCGGGGATAAGCACGACAAGCTGACGTGTGATAGATACAAACATCGAAAAAATGCTCTTTCCAAGCGCCTGGAATACCGAGCCTATAATAATACAGAAGCCTGCCATAATAAACGAGAGCGATATTGTACGCAGACAAGGAATGCCTACCGCGATTTCCGCGGGCTGCATATTAAAGAATGAAAGGAGGGTTTCGGGCAGAAACTGGAAGGCGACGAGCCCGAATGCCATATATCCCACGGCGTAAAGTATGCCGAGCTTTGCCGTTTTCGTCATTCTCTTTCTCTTTTGCGCTCCGTAATTGTAGGCAACTATCGGAACGATTCCGTTGTTCAAGCCGAAAATAGGCATAAATATGAAGCTCTGAAGCTTGAAGTACGCGCCAAAAGCATTCTGCGCAAGAGTTCCGACCGCCTTTCCTACTTCCTCGACCACCGCCGTGTAGGAATAAAGGATCTTATTGAACATAATGTTCATGACCGAGCCGATCGAAGCCATTATGATCGAGGGAATACCGATAGCGTATATTCTGCCTATCATCCTTCCACTCGGTCTGAAGCCGCGGATCTCAAGTCTTATCTCACGGTTAAATTTGGTATTGAGAAGGATCGCAACGCCAAACGCAACTATCTGTCCAAACACAGTCGCGACCGCCGCGCCGCGAATTCCAAGTCCGAAGCCGTTTATAGTGATAAATCCGAGATCAAACTTCTCAAATATAAATATCGGGTCAAAGACTATGTTGATTATTGCGCCGACACCTTGAGTTATCATCGCAAGATTAGTCTTTCCCGTCGAGATCATAAGTCGCTCCATTACTATCTCACCGAAAATACCGAACGACATAATGTAGCATATTGAAAGATACTGACGTCCAAGCTCAATGATAACGGGATCGTCGGTCATCCATCCCATATAGCTCTCCATACAGGTAAGACCAAGCACAAGAAAGACAATATAGCTGCATAGCGCAAGGAATACTCCGTTTGCCGCCACCTTGTTTGCCTGCTTGAAATCACGCTCGCCAAGGCTCTTTGAGAGGAGCGCGTTTATGCCGACTCCCGTACCCGTCGCAACCGCTATCATGAAATTCTGCGCCGCAAACGCAAGCGATATAGCGTTAAGCTCGTTTGGCGTGTCACTTATTCTTGCAACGTATAAGCTGTCCACGATATTGTAGAGTGCCTGCACGAGCATTGATATCATCATAGGAAGCGAAACCGAAAGCAAAAGCTTATTTACGGGCATCGTGCCCATTTTGTTCTCCCTCGGCGCCTCCGTTGTCTTTATCTTTAAATCGTTCAATTTATATATCTCCTGATCTTTAATTTTCGCAAACATTAGTATAATATCATTTTTCGTATCATATGTCAAGGGGAGAGAAAATCTTTTGACCCAAAAACTTGACTTAATCTCTCGCTTTTGATATAATAGGATATAATAATATGGCAGAAACGTTTGAAAGGAGGAGAAATATGGATATCATAAAGGAAGCAGATTTCAGAAAAGAGATCAAATCTGCGCCCAAAAGCGCATATCTTTTCTTTGGTGAAGAAGATTATATGAAGAGCTTTGCGCTTAAGGCGGCATCCGAGGCAATATCCCCCGATCCCTCACTCTCCTTTTTCAACGAAATGAAGCTTGATGCGCTCTCCTACTCGGCAGACGCTCTGCTTGACGCCATCATGCCTCTCCCGATGGGAGCGAAGAGAAAGCTCATAACCGTATCGGGCGTTGACATAAACGCCTTGAAGGCAAGCGAGCTTGACGCGCTTTTCTCGGTACTGTCCCAGCTTGATGACTACGACTACAACACGGTCATAATAAATGCTTCAAGCGACAGATTTGACTTCGGCGTTATGCCGAAGCGCCCCTCTGCCCTGCTCAAGCGCTTTTCCGAGCATCTCTGTCCCGTCTATTTTGAGCGAAACACCCCCGCGCGTCTTGCGTCGTGGGTAGGAAAGCACTTTTCTCACAACGGCGCAGTTGCATCTCCCGATATATGCGCGTTTGTCATTGACAGATGCGGAAGAAATATGTACAACCTTGCAAGCGAGGTAGATAAAATTTCGTTTTACGCACTTTCACAAGGCAGAAATGAGATCACGCGAGAAGACGTTGTAAGCATCTCGACATCCGCAGAGGAATTCGACACCTTCGCCCTCACCAACGCAATCGGCGCGAGAAAAAAGGACGAAGCACTGCGAATCCTTCGCGATATGAAATTCCGCCGACTTGATCCCGTTATTATCCTCTCCGAAATATCCTCCCTCGTCAGTAACATGACCGCCGTCGCAACCTTGCGTGCGGACGGACTTACGCAAGGAGAAATTGCCGATGTTCTCTCTATTCACGAATACAGAGTCGGACTCATGATGAAGACCAGCATCAGTCTTGATGTTTGCCGAAATATGCTTGAAAAATGCAAAGCCGCCGACCTTGAGCTGAAGTCGGGCCGAGGAGGCTACATTACCATTGAGAAGCTCATCTGTTCGATTTGAGTTTTCCACACTTTCAACATGAATTTCCACAGGAAAAGCTTGTGTTATCAAGGGAAAAGCGGGGTTTTCCACAGCAGAATGGGGTTTTCCACAAGCAAATCGACAAGCCTCGACAAACCCTTGTGACGTATGGATTTTCAAGAATATACCGAAAAATTTACCCTTTTAACAGGCTAAAATATGTCTTGTTAATTCTGAATTTTTTGTAAATATTATGTGTAGTAAATCTATTGACATTTGGAATAATTTGGTATATAATATTGATTGTAGGAGCGTTTTTGCTCTGTGAATCTACCTTACAGAAAGGAACTTTTAAAATGACAGTAAACATTCATCTTAAAGAGATCAACGACGTTTACAAGCTCGTTAATATCCTCGTAGGCTTCGAGGGTGACGTAGACCTTGAATCGGGCAGATATAAGGTTGACGGAAAGTCGATCCTCGGCATCTTCAGCCTCGACCTTCGCCAGCCCATAAAATTGACTTATGAATCCGAGGTTGGTGCAGACAAGCTTCTCGAAAAGCTTGGCGACCTTATCGTAGATTGATCGAAAATAGAGAGGGCTGCCGCAAAAATATACTGCGGCAGCCTAATTTTTTATTATAGAAGGGTAATTTATGAACCATCTTGATACGATAGCCGCAATAAGCACTCCGTACGGCAAGGGCGGCATCGCCGTTCTTCGCGTGTCGGGCGATGATGCGATAGCGGTAGCCGACAAGGTTTTTTGCGCAAAAAACGGCAAATGCCTTGCAGAAGCTCAAAGCTCACGAGCTATCTACGGCTATATATTTGAGGGAAACGGTGATGGCAGACGGCAGATAGACGACGGCATTGCAATATGCTTTCGAGCACCCAATTCCTTTACCGGTGAAAACACGGTCGAAATATCTTGCCACGGCGGAATTCTGATAACGCAAAAGGTATTAACCTCCTTGCTTGCCGCAGGTGCTCGCCTTGCTCTACCCGGAGAATTTACAAAGCGCGCGTTTATCAACGGCAAAATGAGTTTGACAAGCGCCGAAGCTCTCGGAGATCTTCTTGAAGCCAAGACCGACGAGCAAATAGGTCTTGCGCGCTCGGGCATGAAAGGCACTCTTTCGGGCAAGATCGGGGAGATATACGGCTCGCTTTGCGACGTTCTGGCGGCAATATTCGCTCACATCGACTATCCCGACGAGGATCTTGCCGACGTTACACACGACGAAATGCTTTCGGTTGCAAAAGAAAATCTTGAAAAACTCCGCACTCTTGAGAAAACATATTCGACCGGTAAAGCCGTCGCAGAAGGAATCCCGACGGTAATTCTCGGCAAAACCAACGCGGGAAAAAGCTCGCTTTATAACAGAATCGTCGGCAGAGATGCCGCGATAGTTACCGACATTGAGGGTACGACGCGCGATATTCTTACCGAAAGCGCGAAAATAGGCAGGGTTATGCTGAAGCTTTCGGACACAGCAGGACTTCGCGAGTCAAGCGACAAGGTGGAGTCTATCGGTATTGAGCGCGCTCGCCGCTCGGCAGAGAATGCCGAGCTTATCCTTGCGGTATTCGACGGAAGCCGTGAGCCCGACGGTCAGGACAGCGAAATCCTTGAGTTTATTAAGTCACTTAACGGAGTTAAGGTGGCTATCATCAACAAGAGCGATCTGGGCACGCTTCCCTACTTCGAGGAGCTAAAAAAACAGTTTGAATTTTCAATCACTCTCTCGGCAGGCTCAGGCGACGGATTTGACACGCTTGAAAAGAAGATCGAGGAAATATACATTGATAAAGATCTTGACACCGCGTCCGACGCGATAATATCAAACGCGCGACAGCACGCGGCGATAATCTCGGCTATCGAGGCGCTGACTATTGCGATCTCAGCGATAGAAAACGAGCTTCCGCTTGAGATATGCTGCGCCGAGGTTGAAAATACGCTCTCATCTCTCGGTGAGCTTGACGGAAAAACCGTGTCCGAGGACATTGTGGCAAAGATCTTCTCTAACTTCTGCGTTGGAAAATAGAAAGGTATAATATGAACATTCTCGCAATTGGAGATATCGTTGGCGTGCGCGCCATCGAATATCTCAAGCAAAATCTCTGGAAAACACGCGACAAATACAAGATCGACTACGTCATAGCCAACGGTGAGAACGCAAGCGATATTCACGGACTTAGCTCCAAGGATGCGCGCGATATTCTCGACTCGGGCGTGGACTTCATTACTCTCGGCAATCATACGTGGAACAAGCGCGACATTTACGCATTTCTTGATGCCAACACCGAGGTGATCATTCGCCCCGCAAACTATCATGGAAGTGCCCCCGGATACGGCTATGCAATCGTTGACGTACAAGGTTGGCGCGTGCTTATTATGAACGCGCTCGGCCAGGTGTTTATGGAGCCTGTCGGCGATCCCTTTGATGCCATCGAGTATATTCTCGCGCGCGAGGAAGGAAATTTTGATATATCCGTGCTTGATATTCACGCCGAGGCTACAAGCGAAAAATACGCCATCGCACGAGCGTTTGACGGCAAGATAGACATAATTTTCGGTACACACACACACGTTCCCACGGCAGACGAGCAGATCCTCCCCGCAGGCACTGCCTACGTCACAGATCTCGGCATGACGGGCCCCCGCAACGGTGTTCTTGGCGTTGACACCGAGCGCACGCTCACAAAAATGAGAATGCATATGCCCTCGCAATTTATCGTCGCAGACGGAGAAATACGTGCCGACGCGGTGATTTTTACGCTTGATGGCGATAAGGGGACCGGAATAAAACGTATTACGTTCTGATGAAAAGCGTAAAAAAGCTCTCACGTACCCGTGAGAGCTTTTCATTTTATTTGATCATTTCATCTTAACAGCCTTGCGAGCCTTATCTGCGATATTCTGCGCGGTAAGACCGTATTCTTCAAGAATGGGCTGAACCTTACCCGACTTGCCGAACTTATCCTCAACGCCCACGCGAAGCATGGGAACAGGACAATTTTCACATACAACCTCCGCAACCGCAGCGCCAAGTCCACCGATAATATTGTGCTCCTCAGCGGTAACGATCGCACCGGTTTCCTTTGCAGCCTTAATGATAATTTCAGCATCAAGGGGCTTGATGGTGTGGATATTGACAACGCGCGCGTCAATTCCCTCTGCCGCGAGTGCTTCTGCCGCTTCAAGAGCCAAATGAACCATATATCCCGTAGCAACAATAGTAACGTCTTTACCGTCGCGGAGCATCATACCCTTGCCAAGCTCAAACTTGTATCCCTCGGTGACGATAGGGCACGCATATCTTCCAAATCGCATATAGAAGGGTCCGTAGGTCTGCATAGATGCCTCGACCGCCGCTCTTGCCTCAACCGCGTCTGCGGGATTTATGATAGTCATACCGGGGATAGTTCTCATAAGAGCAATATCCTCAAGACACTGGTGAGTTGCGCCGTCCTCACCGACGGTAATACCCGCGTGAGTTGCGCCTATCTTTACGTTTAAGTGGGGATAACCCACGCTGTTTCTTACCTGCTCGAAGGCTCTTCCTGCCGCGAACATCGCAAAGGATGAAGCAAACGCCATCTTTCCCGCCGCTGCAAGACCTGCCGCAACAGATATCATATTGCCCTCGGCTATTCCGCAATCGAAAAATCTATCCGGATATGCCTTTTTAAACTTTATTGTTTTGGTCGCTTCCGCAAGATCCGCGTCAAGCACCACGTAATCGTATTTATCGGCGAATTCAACGAGCGCCGATCCGTAAGCTTCTCTTGTAGCTATCTTATCTGCCATTACTCTCAACCTCCGATCTGTGCGTTAAGCTCTTCCATAGCGATCGCGTATTCGGGATCCTTAGGTGCCGCGCCGTGCCAATTAACCTTGTTTTCCATAAAGGAAACACCCTTGCCCTTTACCGTGTTAGCCACGATAGCGGTAGGTCTTCCCTTGCACTCGCGAGCCGCCTTGAACGCCGCCTCGATCTCCTCAAAATTATGTCCGTCGATCGTGATAACGTTATATCCAAACGCCTCAAGCTTGGGCTCAAAGGGTGCGGGGCCGATAACGTCTGCAACGGGGCCGTCAATCTGGAGCTTATTGTAGTCAAGAATTACGCAAAGATTGTCAAGTCCGTAGTGGTTAGCAAACATAGAAGCCTCCCAAACCTGACCTTCTTCGCTCTCACCGTCGCCGAGAATAGCATAAACTCTAAAGTCCTTCTTATTGAGCTTGCCTGCAAGCGCCATGCCGCAAGCGGCAGAGATTCCGAGACCGAGAGAGCCGGTGGTCATATCAACTCCGGGAATTCCCTTCATGTCGGGATGTCCCTGAAGACGGCTGTCGTGCTGGCGGAGTGTCTTAAGCTCTTCAAAGGGGAAAAAGCCCTTAAGTGCCAACGCGCTGTAAAGCGCGGGTGCTGTATGTCCCTTAGAAAGGACGAAACGGTCTCGATCATCGTTCTTAGGATCAGCGGGATTCACGTTCATTTCCTCGAAATAGAGGTACGCCATAATATCGGCAATAGAAAGCGAGCCACCGGGATGTCCTGCACCTGCCGCGTGAGTCGATTCAATAACGCCAATTCTGATTTTAGTCGCGATCTGCGACAGCTCCTTGATTTTTGTCTGTTCCATGTCATATATCCTTTCGGAGGGCATATTTTTACCATATTATTATACTATATAAAGGAGTAAATGTCAACCGATAACGGCTTTTTTCTAAAAAAGTATTGACAAAATCGTCAACGAGTGATACAATCAGTGCGGGGAATTGCTTCGGCCTTGCTTTTGCAAGGAATAGTCGAAAGGACAGAGCTGCATTTCCCTTTTCATAAAAATATTTTTCAAAAAGGTATTGACAAACCGATTTTTTTGTGATATTATATTTTAGTCGCAATCAAATATCATTTGAGAAGCCGAACAATTACGGAGAAGTCGCGTAGCTGGTCGAGCGCGCACGATTGGAAATCGTGTAACCGTCAAAAGCGGTTCGAGAGTTCGAATCTCTCCTTCTCCGCCAAATGAATAAGGGGTGCTTTATGCACCCCTTATTTATTTGCTGAAGAATACTATGATGATAAACTCTCGCAAATCCGTCAAGGATTTGCTTGTTTTGCGGATCGGTGCCTTTACTCGAAAATATACTTTGCCGCAAAACTGAGTTCAGAATCTCTCCTTCTCCGCCAACGAAAAAGGACACCATTAAGTGTCCTTTTTTGTTGCTGGATAGGGAGAGTCAAGAGAAATCTCACGCCAAATCCGCAAGGATTTGGTAAATGTTCAGAATCTCTCCTTCTCCGTGAGCGGAAGCCACCCATTTGGGTGTCTTTTTTGTTTGTTTATTTTATTCAATCCCCAGAACAGTATATCCCTGATCTTCTACGGTTTTTTTGAGTGTTTCATTGTCGATCTCAGCGGTGAGCGTGAGGATCGCCTTGCCGCTCTCGTGGCTGACCTCTGCCGCGGTCACGGCATCAAGCGCCTCAAGGCACTTCTTTACTCTGCCCGAGCAATGAGGGCACATCATTCCGTCGATAGTCATTGTCTTTGTCATATCTTTATTCTCTCTTTCATCAGATTTTTTTATATCGGGGACATCGAGGACGTCGTTACATACGGGTTGTGCTTTGGCAGGCTCTGCTTTTTTGAGAGTTCCCGATGAAGTCGGGTGAGAGGGCTTGCCAAGCCTTACAAAATTCAATCTCAGCGCGTTCATCACCACACAGAAGCTTGACAGCGACATAGCAAGCGCGCCGAACATCGGTGCAAGCTCCCAATTAAATATTGGAATGAACAAGCCTGCCGCAAGCGGTATTCCTATAATATTGTAGATAAACGCCCAGAAAAGATTTTCCTTGATATTACGAAGCGTCGCGCGACTGAGCTTGATTGCTGATGCGAGATCGGAGAGCGTGCTATTCGTCAGCACAACGTCCGCCGCCTCAATAGCCACGTCTGTTCCCGCGCCTATCGCAATTCCCATATCCGCAACCGCAAGCGCGGGCGCGTCGTTAATTCCGTCGCCGACCATTATAGTCTTGCCGTCACGCTTGAGCTTTTCAATTACCTCTGCCTTACCGTCAGGCAATACTCCCGAAACGACCTCGTCAATTTCCGCCTTCCTCGCGATAGCACGCGCCGTTCGCTCGTTGTCACCCGTCAGCATTACAACACGAAGTCCCATAGCCTTCATAGTCCGAACTGCCGCGCAACTATCATCTTTTATCGTGTCAGCAACGGCTATCAATCCTAAAAATCTTCCGTCAAGTGCAAAAAACGTAGGTGTTTTACCCTCGGACGAGAGGTTTTCGGCTTCTTTGACGTAATTGTCGTCTATATCGGCAATATCCTTTATAAAATTGAGCTTGCCTCCTCGCAAGAGCTTTCCGTCAAGGATTGCCTCTACTCCCTTGCCCGAAACGGCGGCAAATTTTTCTATATGTGTCGTCGCAAGCTCTTTTTGTCGGCAAAAATCAACGATAGCCTCTGCCACGGGATGCTCGCTTTTCTCTTCAAGCGCAAGCGCGCAGGAAAGCAAATAATTCTCGCTGACACCCTCGGCGCATTCGACCGCCGCGACCGTCATCTCTCCCTTGGTAACAGTTCCGGTTTTATCAAGCACAACAATCTGCGCCCGACCGACCATTTCAAGTGATTCCGCCGTTTTAAAGAGTATTCCCCTTTTTGCTCCGACTCCGCTACCCACCATAATAGCCACGGGAGTTGCAAGTCCGAGCGAGCAAGGACAGCTTATTACAAGCACGGAGATAGCGCGTTCAAGCGCATATCCAACACCCTCGCCGCCGATAAGCCATGCGATAAAGGTTACTATCGCTATTCCAATTACCGTCGGTACGAATATTGCCGAAACTTTGTCGGCAAGCCGCGCGATCGGCGCTTTCGTTGCCGCGGCATCACTTACTATTTTAATTATTTGCGACAGAGTGGTGTCCTCACCCACGCGCAAGGCTTTGCACTTCACAAAGCCCGAGCGGTTAACCGTACCCGCAAACACTTTGTCGCCAACATTCTTGTCAGCGGGCAAGCTCTCGCCGGTGAGCATAGCTTCGTCAATAGCCGACGCGCCCTCGACAACCTCGCCGTCAACGGCAACGCTCTCACCGGGACGCACAACAAAGACGTCGCCGATTTTTATATCCTTTGCCGCAACGACCCTCTCAACACCGTCGACTATAACCGTTGCGGTCTTAGGTGAAAGATCAATGAGCGACCTTAGGGCATTAGTAGTTCTGCCCTTGCTCATCGCTTCGAGCATTTTTCCGACGGTTATCAGAGTAAGGATCATCGCCGCGGACTCAAAATAAAGCCCGTGAAGCTCGTGATGCGCCGACAAAATATCGCCGCCAAGCTGCTTTATCGCGATATCAACGAGAACATAAACGCTCCATATAAACGACACACCCGATCCAAGAGATATTAGGGTGTCCATATTCGGCGCGCCGTGAATAACTCCGCGCACACCGTTTATGAAGAATTTGCGGTTAATTACTATGACGATTGCCGTAAGCACCAGCTCACAAAGCCCTATCGCCAAAGGATTTTCGCTCAGCATAGATGGTAGCGGAAATCCCCACATAAGATGTCCCATTGAAATATACATCAATGGCAAAAGGGTACAAAGAGAGAGAACAAGACGGCGCAGAAGTCGGGGTGTTTCCTTGTCAATCAAGGTGTTTTCTTCATCCTTGCCCGTTTCTGCGCCGTTATTCTCACCCACACCAACAGCGCAAGCGTCATATCCCGCCGACTTTACGGCGGCGATTATTTTTTCATCGGGAATATCACCCTCGACTCCCATTGAGTTTGTAAGAAGGCTTACCGAGCATGAGGTAACACCCTCAAGACCTGATACCGCCTTCTCAACCCTCGCAGAGCAAGCCGCGCAGCTCATTCCCGTAACGTTAAATTTTCTCATAGATCAAAAGCTGCTTATCGGAATATTCTCGTCATCGTGTCCCTTGGTAATTGCGCGGATCTCAACGTAGTAGCTGTATTTTTCATTGACCTTAACTAAAACGCGATCACCGACCTTGCGGCCAAGCAACGCCTTGCCAAGAGGCGACTCCTTGCTCAGATATCCCTTGAGCGTGTCCTGACGAAGCGTGGTGACGAGCTGACGCTCAACGACCTCGTCGTCCTCCTCGATATAAAAGGCAACCGTATCGAAAAGACAGACCTCATCGGCGTTTTGCTTTACGTCAATGACCTTTGCCGTCGCTATCATGTTTTTCAGATAACGAATGCGGCTCTCGTTCTTGTTCTTTTCTCTTTTCGCCTCTTTGTATTCGGCATTCTCGGACAAGTCACCGAATTCGCGCGTTCTCTGCACCTCGGCAAGCAGCTTTGGGCGAAGCTCGCACATACGGTAATCTATCTCATCCTGCATCTTTTTTATATCAACGGCGGTCAATTCGTCGTGCATAATCTAACCTCTTTTAAATAGTATTTTTTCTCATTTTTTCGAGAATTTCTGTCATCTCGCGCGGCAATTCGCACTCAAAGACCATTTTTTCATCGGTTTTCGGATGCGTAAGCTCAAGACATTTTGCGTGCAAGCACTGACCGCTTATAAGCGCGTGATTGTTTGCCTCAAACTTACTGCTTCCGCCACCGTAAACCGCGTCGCCAAGCAGCGCGTGACCAAGACTTGCCATATGCACTCTTATCTGGTGCGTTCTGCCGGTTTCAAGCTTGCACTTAACGTAGGTAAATCTTCCCTCGCGAGTTGCAAAACGCTCAATGACCTCAAAATGCGTGATCGCTTCCCTTGCTTTTCTTGTCGGATCGGTAACTATCGCCATTCTCTTGCGATCAACGGGATGTCTGCCTATCGGCTTATTTACCGTGCCGCTATCCTCCTTGATATTGCCAAGAACTATCGCGTGATAAATTCTGCTGACGTCGTGAGTTTTTAACTGCTCAGACAGATGAATATGCGCCGCGTCGTTTTTGGCAACGACCAAAAGCCCCGAGGTATCCTTGTCAATTCGATGCACTATACCCGGTCTTATCACGCCGCCTATACCCGAGAGCGATTCCTTACAATGATAAAGCAGGGCATTTACAAGTGTTCCGCTGTAAAGTCCGGGTGCGGGATGAACGACCATTCCCGAAGGCTTGTTTATTACGATGATATCGTCATCCTCGTATATTATATCAAGCGGAATGTTCTCAGGCACGGCCTCATCGGGCTCGGGTGCGGGGAGAGTCAAGGCGATCTCGTCGCCCTGTCGGAGCTTATAATTTTTATTTTCAACCTTGCCGTTTACCTCGGCGTTGCCGTCCTCGATAAGCTTAACGGCAAGCGAGCGCGAAATATCCGCCTTAGCGGTCAGAAATTTGTCAAGTCGCTCGCCAATATCAGCATCCTCCACCAAAAGGGTGAGCGTGCTCTCTCCGCCTTCACTTATCTCGTCAGCATCAAAAAGCTTTTCGTCAAGCATTTTCATCACCGTTTTCGTTTTCATCCGCGTCAGTTACGTCGGTGTTACCCTTATCAGTGAGAGCATTGACTGCTGCTTTTTTCGCCTTTTCATCCTTGATGATGTCAAGAATCATCCAAAGCGCGAGCAATCCCGCGCCAATACAAACGCAAGCATCGGCAACGTTGAATATCCACATCCAGAGATTCGGGAACGCGCAGAAATCAAGAAAATCTATAACGTAGCCAAGAAAGATGCGGTCGATCATATTACCGATACCGCCGCCCGCAACAAGTATTAGCGCCGCGCGGAGCAGCTTGCTCTGCGGCTTTTTCCAGAACATATATACAAGTATCGCAATAATCGCAACGCTCGACAGGATCATAAATATCCATCTTGAATCCGCCATTGAGCCAAACGCCGCGCCCTCGTTATGAATATAGGTAAATCTGAATATTCCGGGAATAACGTCTATCGACTGACCAAGCTCCATATTCGCAACTACTAACAGCTTTGACACCTGATCAAGCACGACCGATGCAATTATCAGCAGTACTGTAATTATAGCACTAACCATATTTTTTCCTTTCTTTTTTGGGTTCTTGAAAGGGTTGGGGGTGTGGGGGAAGGGAGAAACTTCTCTAAAGAAGTTTTCCCTTCCCCCACTTATCCAAAAATCAATTCAAAATCTTTCTGCATCTCTCGCAGAGGAAGTCGCCGTCGGAATCGGTGACGCCATTGGTCGAATAAGACCAGCATCTACCGCACTTGCATCCGTCCGCGTTCTCAACCTTGACCGCGATACCTGTCTGAGTTTCGGTGAACGCACCCTCGGGAGCATTGCCCTTAACTACCGTAGCCGCGGAGGTGATATAGACCTCGGCAAGCTTTTCACTGAACGCAACGAGAGTATTATACGCCTCGTCGTCAGTCGTGTATACGGTAACCTTCGCATCAAGCGACTTACCGATCATCTTCTCTGCTCTTGCTATCTCAAGCGCCTTCATAACGTCGTCGCGGTAACAGAAGAGTTTATCCCACTTAGCAGAGAGCTCTGCGGTCGCATCCGCAAGTGCCACGTCGTAAGCGGGCATATCATTGAGGAACACGCTCTCAACCTTGTCAGCCGCCGCATGAGGCATATGCTTCCAGATTTCTTCTGCAGTAAAGGAGATCACGGGAGCGAGAAGTCTTACGATTGCAGAGAGAACGGTGTAGAGCGCGGTCTGCCCGCTTCTTCTTGCCGCGCTGTCCGCCTTCTCAACGTACAGGCGATCCTTGGTTATATCGATATAGAGCTTGGAAAGCTCGATAGTACAGAATTTATTGATAGCATGGTAAACGATGTGGAACTCGTACTCGTCGTACGCCTCAAGGCAAAGCTTTACAAGCTTGTTTGCCTCTGCGATGATCCACTGGTCGATCTCAAGCATATCGTCAAACGCCACCATATCGGTATCGGGATTGAAGTCGCCGAGATTTGCCATCATAATTCTGGCGGTGTTTCTTATCTTTCTGTAAGTTTCGGAGAGCTGCTTGAAGATGTTGTCAGAGCAACGAACGTCTGCGTGATAATCACTCGATGCCGCCCAAAGACGAACAAGCTCAGCTCCGTACTTCTTAACGATGTCGTCGGGGCTTATCGAGTTACCAAGCGATTTGTGCATCGCCTTGCCCTCGCCGTCAACTACCCAACCGTGAGTAAGAACTGCCTTGAAGGGTGCTTCTGCAACACCTGTCGCGCCGACCGCGGTAAGAAGCGAAGCCTGGAACCAACCTCTGTACTGGTCGCCGCCCTCAAGGTAAATGTCGGAGGGCCAAGTAAGATCTTCTCTCTGCGAGAGAACCGCATAGTGAGAGGATCCCGAGTCAAACCAGCCGTCAAGAGTGTTAGTTTCCTTGCTAAAGCCGTGAGCCTTTCCGCAGTGAGGACATACGAAGCCCTCGGGAAGAATCTCATTTGCTTCCATCTGGAACCAAGCGTTAGATCCCTTCTCGCCAAAGAGCCCCGACACGATCTCGATAGTTTCGTCGTTACAGATAGGCTTCTTGCACTCGTCACAGTAGAATACGGGAATAGGAAGACCCCAATGACGCTGACGCGAGATACACCAGTCGGCTCTCTCTCTGATCATCTGCACCATTCTGTCCTCACCCCAAGCGGGAAGCCACTTAACAGGACGGCAAGCCTCAACAGCCGCATCCTTAAAGGACTCAACCGAGCAGAACCACTGGGGAGTTGCACGGAAGATGATAGGAGATTTACATCTCCAGCAGTGAGGATATTCGTGCTCGATCTCCTCGCTTGCGAGAAGCGCGCCCGATTCCTTCATGTCCTCAAGAATAGCCTCGTTGGAAGCCGCGTAGAACATGCCTGCAAACTTGCCCGCATCCTCGGTCTGATAGCCGCGATCGTCAACGGGAACGATGATGTCGATGTTGTAACGGCGGCAGGTCTGGTAGTCGTCCGCACCAAAGCCGGGAGCAGTATGAACGCAACCCGTACCGCTATCCATAGTAACGTAATCGGCGTTAACTACAACACTCTTTCTGTCAAGGAAGGGGTGCTGTGCGGTCATATATTCAAATTCCTTACCCGCAAAGCTTGCAAGGATCTCAAAGTCCTCATATCCCGCCGCCTTGACAGTCTTCTCTGCAAGTGCCTTTGCGAGAATGTAGGTTTCGCCGTTTGCAACCTTAACAAGCGCGTAATCCTCGTCGGGATTGAGCGCGATAGCAAGGTTACCGGGAAGAGTCCATGTGGTAGTGGTCCAGATTACAAAGTAAGTCTTGTCAAGATCGCAGATACCCGCAAGCTTGCCTTTATCGTCGGCGACCTTGAACTTTACGTAAATGGAAGTACACTTATCGGTCTGGTACTCGATCTCTGCCTCCGCAAGCGCGGTCTCATCCTTAGGACACCAGTATACAGGCTTAAGTCCCTTATAGATGTACCCTCTCTTGAACATCTCGCCAAAGATCTTGACCTCCGCCGCCTCAAACTCGGGCGCCATAGTGGTGTAGGGATGCTCCCAGTCACCTATAAGACCAAGACGCTTGAACTGCTCCATCTGGGTATCGATAAAGCCCTGCGCGAACTTTTCACAAGCCGAACGGAACTCGGGAATAGACATCTTCTTGCGGTCGATCTTGTTCTTCTTCAGAATAGCCGACTCGATAGGCATACCGTGGTTATCCCAACCGGGAACGTAAGAGATCTTATGTCCCGTCATCGCCTTGTACTTATTGATAAAGTCCTTTATGGTCTTGTTGAGCGCGTGGCCCATGTGAATGTTACCGTTTGAGAAGGGAGGGCCGTCGTGGAAGGAGAAAACCTTTCCGTCAGCTCTGACCTCAATCATTTTGTTGTAGAGATCAATGCTATCCCAATATTTGAGTGTTTCGGGCTCTCTCTGAGGCAGATTTGCCTTCATCGAAAACTCTGTTTTAGGTAAGTTGAGTGAACTTGTGTAGTCCTTTGCCATTTTTCTATCCTCTTGAAATTAAAAAGTTTTATATAATCAGAAATTATAATCTAATTTAAACGTATTTTTCGGCTGACATACGGATCCTGCCTCGTCTTGTTTCTCCGTCAAAGGAAATTACCGAAAATTTACCGTATCCTCTTGCCGAAATAACTGCCCCCGCCTCGATCTGCCTGTCAACTCGGATTTCGGGCAGATGATCCACCTCGCACAGTCCCGAATTTATAAGATTCTGCGCTTTTTCACGCGAAAGATTAAGCAGTGCGCCAATAACGCAATCAAATCTCGGCGATGCCACGGTGTCCGTGATTTTTACCGTCTTTTTCTCGACCGCAAAATCCTCGGGAATACTGTATTTGCTGACCGTTACCCTATCGGTTGCGATCCGCTCAAGACTTGTCAGAAGATAATCGCGTATTTTGTCTGTGCAGAAAACTATTGCTTCATGCTCGTCGAGTACAACGATATCCCCGATCTCTCTGCGCTCAATTCCAAGCGCAAGGAGCGATCCGAGATAATCTCTGTGCGAAAGGTTACGAAATCCGCTTCCCTTTATCATCAGTGAGCATACTGCCAAGGCAAGCTCGTCTGCACAATAAAGCCCCGCCTTCTCTTCAGCATCTCCGTCAAGGTCGGCAAGATAAGACGGAATGAAGATCATTCTCCGTCTTTCCGCATCCTTGTATCCTCCAAAGAAGAACACTCTGTCCGCCGCGCGTCTTTCACGCAAAATTATTTTCGCCTCCGCAGCCTCGGCAGGTGTTAAAAAATTTCCGCACACAAGCTCCCCGCGCTCCGCTTGACGCAAATGATCGTCAATTCTCGCCGCGAGAAGCTTCTGTGCATCGTCAGAAATATAACTCATATTTTACTCCCCTATATGAGAGAGCTTATCAAAAGCTGTAATATCCAAAGCACTGTATAGGTGAAGAGATGCGCCATATCAAAGGGCGTATTCTGAAACCAATTGAGCTTATAAAACAGCTTTCTTAACGGCATTATCGCAGGCTCGGTCACAACGTAAAGGAAGCGCATAAGAAGGCCTCCCTCGTTGACTCCAAGAAAGCTCAGTATGGCTCTTATAAGCATACTGAAGCTGATAACGTCGAGAAAGATCAGAACAAATTGAACTAAAACGTATAAAGGCTCCGGCAAAGCATATATCCTCCTGCCAAAAAGCTAATATCAGTCCTCTGCCTCGGAGGGTTCTTCCTCGGGTTCAGCTTCTTCCTCTACGGTTTCCTCGATGATCTCCTCATCAAGCTCGTCGATAGAGATATCCTCGTCAAAATCTGCGGGGACAAGAACAACGGTCTCTCTGTCAGCTCTGCGAAGCTCATAGTCAAGCGCCTGCATAGCGCCCATAAGATAATCGAAAACGCGAACGAAGGTTGCTCTGTCAAGCTCCTCGATGCAAAGCACGGCAACTCTGCCCTCCTTAAGCGCTTCAACGATAGCAGCCGCATCCTCATATGCGACAGGGGTAAAGGTTCTCTTCAAAAGGGGAGCTTCCTCCGTCTCGGAAAGAACGACCTTTACGTCGTCACCCTCTTCTACTCCGACCTCTTCGTTCTGTGTTCCGTAATAAAGATCGTCGTATACGTTGTCGATATCGGCCGCAGGCTCATTCTTCGTGCCAAAAAGCTTTGAAATAAATCCCATATTTTTCTCCTGTCTGCCGCTTTTGCGGCATATATATTTTTCTAAATTTTTGTCAATCCTTTGCAAAGCACTGTCTGCCGACGCGCACCATAGTCGCGCCGCATTCAATAGCTTCCTCGAAGCTCTCGCTCATACCCATTGAGATCACGGGCTCACCGTCAAGGCACAACACATCGTGCCATATCTTGTCCGAAAGCTTCTTTACAGCCTTAAAATAGCCGTAATAATCGCTCTTATTTTCGCATCGCGGAGCCATTGTCATAAATCCGCACAGCTTTATGTTTTTATATTTTGCAAGTGCCAGACAAAATTCCGCCGCTTGCCCAGGCTCTATTCCACCCTTGCTTTCCTCGTTTCCCGAATTTATCTCGACGAGGACGTTTGCCACAAGATCCTTTTTCCTTGCCTGCTTGTCAATCTCCGCGGCAAGTCTGTCGGAATCGAGCGAGTGGATAAGGTCAACCTTATCGATGATGTATTTTACCTTATTGGTCTGGAGCGACCCGATAAAATGCATCTTGAGACCTTTTCCCACTCCGTCAAGCTTGTCGTAACGCTCAAGCAGCTGCTGGACTCGGTTTTCTCCGACCTCTCTTATACCAAGCGCTGAATGTATATAGTTGATCTCGCCGACGTCCGCGCTTTTGATAGCCGCAAGAAACGTGATCTCATCTGCGTTTCTTCCGCATCGCTCCGCCGCCGCCCCGATCCTCTTTTTTATCTTCTCAATATTACTATCTAGATACAAGTAATCCATTTTCGTGTACCTTTTATGATTCAGTCAAGTCTTTTTCCGTCGTAAAGATCATTTCCCGACGTTACTATAAGATCGTTAACCCCAAGATAAGGAATCTGACTTATGCTTCCTTCCTCGGCATCCGCCTCACGTGTATTTGCGATGCAATACATCTCTCTCTCGGCAATCACCGTCACGCGTCTGAACTCAACCGTGCTTCCGACGAGAATGTAAACACCGCTCTCGCCGTCAAGCGACGTAAGCGCTTCACGTGGGATTCTGTAGCCCGTGACCGATCCAAGCTTTATTTTTACGTCCTGCGCTCTGGCAAGATTGGATATCTTTGACAGGTCGTAGCTTGAAAACAGAAGATAAGCTCCGTCCTCACCGACGTATATTTTTTCAAGCAGCATATTAAGCTCTCTGCCACTTGACGTAAGGCTGAGCTCGTAGCTTCTTCCCTCCAAGAAGGAATAGCTCTCCGCCTCGCTTACGGGCATTGCCATATACCACTTAGCCGTGTGCGCCATCTTTCCTACAACAACTCCGCCGAAATCCTCAGGGGGCGTTTCTACGAGAGATGCAAGCTTATCTGCCGTCATATCGGCAAGTGCGCTTGACGAGAGTATATTTTCATATCCGTCCGCCGCGTAGAAATAGTAAAATCCGTGATCTCCGATATAAGTGCTTGACACACCGCCAAGCTCTGATAAGATCGCGGCTTTCTCGGCTTCAAGCTTTGAGAGAATATTCTCCGCCGCGCCGTCACGTCCCGTGATAATGCGATAATCGACAATTGCGTCAAGCAGCTGCTCTCCGCAAATATCCGCGGCAGTCATCTCGCCGTCAAGTACAAGGTCAAGGTATTCGTAATATGCCTGTAAAAGCTCCTCGCTCACCTTGCCAAGATCAGATACCTCTGTATTTGTTGACGAAACCGATCCCACACGCTCGATAGTTTTTGATAGCTCATCAAGCTGATCTTGTACCTGCTTGACATCATTTTTGTCAAGTCCCTCGGCTGAATATACCTCGGCGTATTTATTGCCAACCCTGACTCTTGCTCCGTCGGGAACAAGGCGGTTAACTACTCCGTGAGAACCAAGTATGACCGTTTCATCCTTGAAAACATAGCCTCTGCCATATGCGTAATCAATGTCGCTGACGACCTGTGTCTTCTGCGTCGACACCATCAAGGAACGGCTTCCAAAAAGCTGAAGCACAACGTACAAGAGAAGCATTATCACCGCTATTATTACGACGGTATTGATGACCGACTGTTTTATTCTGATCTTTTGCTTTCTCAAAAACACGGCATCTCCCTCATACGCGCGCGACACACGCGCTTAATATATAAATATACATTGTGATTATAACATAAATATAACCTTATTAAAAGAGTTTTTGCGAAATGTTTACAATCTCTTCAAAAGTTTTCATGCCGTTTTCGCCGTCGACAAAGACTTTGTGCGCGTAATCCTTGCCCGAAAACCAAGTTATCTGCCTTTTTGCGTATCTTCTCGTCGCACGCTTAAGCTCGTCAACGCATTCGTCAAGCGTTGATCTTCCCTCAAGATACGGGAAAAGCTCCTTATATCCTATTGCCTGCGCCGCGGTGATCGAACGCTCGAAAACACCTTCCGCCATAAGCTTCTTCGTTTCCTCGACAAGACCTTCGGCAATCATCTGATCAACTCGGCGGTCGATTCGCGAATAAAGCAATTCGCGACTTGCAAATGACAAAGTTATAACTCTGTGATCGTATTTATCGACGATCTCGCAATTTTTCTTATCAATATCGCTCTTTTTTTCACCCGTAACGGTACATATCTCAATCGCACGCATAACGCGTTTAGTGTTGTTCTTATGTATTGTTGCCGCCGCCTCGGGATCTAAAGCAGCAAGACGTTCATAAAGCGCGTCAACACCGTTTTCGTCCAGATAGCGTTTAAGCTCCGCGCGCACATTCTCGTCACTCGCCGCGCCATCGTCGTTTCCGCCGCGCAAAAATCTGTCAAGATACAGCCCCGTACCTCCGCAGAATATCGGGAGCTTTCCTCTGCTCACGATATCCTCAACTGCCACCTCGGCATCCTTGACGTAGTCGGAGCAGGAATAGGGCGCATCAGCAGGCAAAACATCAATAAGATGATGCCTTACCGACGACAATTCTTCCTTCGTCGGCTTTGCCGTGCCGATATCCATTCCGCGATATATCTGCATTGAGTCGCAGGAGATTATCTCGCCGCCAAGACGCTTTGCAAGCTCAATTGCAAGCGCCGTCTTGCCTGACGCGGTAGGCCCTGTGACCGCTAAAATCTTTATTTTCTTATCCATTACCAAGCGTAAGACTGCGTGCCATCCTTAAGCACGATGTTCTGCTTAACACCAAGCTCTTCCATCCAGCCGCGCACCTCAACGGTTTTCCAGATGTGAGTGTTAAATCCCGCACCCGCATTGTTGTCCCAAAGCCAGTTGGGAGCGCACCAGAAGCAAATTTCGGGACGTACCGCCTCGTAGAATTCCTTGGTTGCGCCGTTCTGTCCGTGATGTGCCATCTGGCAGATATCCGCCTTGAGCATATCTGTTCCCTTATACTTTTCAAGCATCTTGTATCCCGCTTCAATTCCGCAGTCGCCAAGGAAAAGCGCGACCTTGCCGCCAAGAGTCATTTTAAACACGGTGGTCGTGTTGTTGCCTACGTCACGAAGGAATGCGGGATCGGGGGTATAAAGGATCTCGAATTTTGCGTCACCGATCTGATATACGTCGCCCTCGGTAACTACCGCGATCTTATCGGCATAAAGAGGCATATTCTTATAGAAGGTAGCAGCAGTCTGTGCGGCGTTCTTATCGCCGCCGCGAAGGAAGAACTGAGGCGAGGGAATATTGTAATGAATAACGTCAACCGTCACGCTATCGCGTTTATTCTCCATGATCTCAAAGAAAGCACTCATATGATCGCTATGAGCATGTGAGAAAAGCCACGCGTCGATATGAGGAACATCCTCACCTGTCAGCTCGCGCAAGAATTCAAGGAAGTAGTCAGTATCCTCGCGAAAGCCTCCGTCAATGGCAATTACCTTGCCGTCGGCAGTAGTGATAATAAAGCTTTCCATCTGGATATTCGTAACCGATTTGAGCATGTAGATCGCGTTCTGATTTTTTTTCATAATAATCTCCATTCTGCCATTAACGGCAAAGCAAATTCATAGTGTTTGAAGTATCTTACTGGATAAACATAGCGTCGCCAAACGAGAAAAATCTATATTTTTCGTCAACCGCGTGCTTGTATGCCTCCATGATTTTTTCCTTATCGTAAAAAGCGGAAATGAGCATTATAAGTGTGCTTTCGGGCAGATGGAAGTTAGTAATAAGCGCATCAACCGCCTTGAATTTGTAGCCGGGATAGATGAAAATTCCGGTATCTCCTGACATAGCCTTAACCGTACCGTTAGCCTCCGACGCACTCTCAAGTGTGCGGCAGGACGTCGTGCCTACGCAGATAACTCTGCCTCCCGCGGCGCGGCGGCTGTTTATAAGCTCTGCGCTCTCCTTGGATACAGAGAAAAACTCGGTATGCATAACGTGCGCGTCTATTCTGTCCTCCTTAACGGGACGGAATGTGCCAAGTCCGACGTGGAGCATTACGGGGGCTATCGCAACTCCCTTTGCCTTGATTTTTTCAAGCAATTCAGGAGTGAAATGAAGTCCCGCCGTGGGTGCCGCCGCCGAGCCTTCCTCGCGCGCATAGACCGTCTGATAACGGTTGTTATCCTCAAGTCGCTCGGTAATGTACGGAGGCAGAGGCATCATGCCGATCATGTTAAGCACGTTGTATATATTCTCGTATTTTTCCTTGTCGTAGGTGAATTTGATAATTCTGTTGCCTTCGTCGGTAATCTCGATTATCTCACCCTCAAGTATTCCGTCGCCAAAGACCGGCTTCATGCCAAGCTTTGCTCGTTTTCCGGGCTTTACAAGACACTCCCAAGTATCAAGGTCGCGCTGACGAAGCAAGAGCAATTCAAGCGGTGCATCAGGGCGATTTTCGGCATGTCCGTAAATTCGCGCGGGAATTACCTTTGAATCGTTGATAACAAGCACGTCTCCATCGCGCAAATAGTCGATAATATCGTAAAAATGCTTGTGATCGATGCTTCCCTTTTCTCTGCTAAGCACCATAAGTCTGCTCTCGTCACGCTTGTCCATCGGGTGCTGGGCTATCAGCTCCTCGGGCAGATCGTAGTAAAAATCGGATCTGAGCAGATCGGTCGGCGCTTTTTCGTTTATAATTACGTTTTTTTCGTTAGTCATATTATCTCTGATTTCTCTTTTCGCATATAATTTACTGATATACATTTATCCAATGTAAATTATAGCACACACTACCCTCTTTTGCAATACCCTGCGGCGAAAATAACGCCCAAAAGCATCAAAAAACACATATCGGAGGATACTTTTATGAGCAAAGGCAAAAAAACTCTCTTTCAAGGCGCGGCAACAGCTCTTATAACCCCGTTTTTGCACGGCAAGGTTGACTATTACGCTCTTGAAAATCTCATTGAACGGCAGATACATAAAGGTATAGACGCGCTCGTTATATGCGGCACCACGGGGGAAAACGCAACCTTATCCGACGACGAGCATCGCGCCGTTCTTGAGTTTGCCATTGAAAAGGCTGACGGCAGAGTTCCTATGATCGCGGGTACGGGATCAAACGATACCGCGCACGCCGTGGAAACGTCGCAATGCGCAAGCAAGCTCGGCTATGACGGATTGCTCGTCGTAACCCCTTACTACAACAAGGCTACCGAGGACGGACTTGTGGCACATTTCGAAAGGATAGCCGACTCATCTCCAACGCCGATAATTCTATACAACGTGCCCGCACGCACGGCTTGCAATATTTCCTTGCCCGTTTACCGCCGACTTGCAAAGCACGAAAATATAGTCGCCGTCAAGGAGGCATCGGGAAACATCAGCGCGGTCGCGCGGCTTATCTGTGAATGCGGCAACGACCTCACAATTTATTCGGGCAACGACAGCGAGATCCTTCCCATACTCGCGCTTGGCGGCGCCGGAGTTATCTCGGTAGTGTCTAATATAGTTCCAAGTGAAATTTCACTCCTCTGTCACAGGTTTTTCGAGGACGATATTCTCGGCGCGAGAGAGCTGCACGAGAAATATTTAAAGCTGTGTGACGCTATGTTCTCCGAGGTAAATCCCATTCCCGTAAAGACCGCCGCGGCTCTTATCGGTCTTTGCTGTGACGAGCTTCGCCTGCCCTTGTGCAAAATGAGTGATCGCAACAAAAACGAGCTTAAAAAAGTCCTTTTGGAGTACGATCTGATATAAAAAAAGCCGACCGCAAAAGCGGTCGGCAAAGCTTTTTCATTTGATGTTTTCATAGCCTATGAGCGTCTGCAAAAGCGTTTGCGCGTAGACTCTCATAAAGAAATCGTTGGGGTGATTTATGTTATTAGCCGCATAATCGTTAAACGCCTTATGCTCAAGTACAGCTTCGCTCATAGAGCCCATAAGAACGGTAGCGCAGGGCGTTCCTGCTCTGGTATAGCTCGTTGACATAGCCAAAAGCGGCTCCTCAAAAAGTATCTGGTTCTTGCCCGAATCTGTATCGTACGGGTTTGATACCATGGTTGATATCAGCATCAACGCGGTATCGGGAGCAACCTTTAAAACCTCACCTACCGTCTGCTTTGTATAGGTCTGGTACGTCTTTGCCTTCGTCGTGCCGTTGTTCATTCCAAACGCAAGCACGAAAAGATCGCATCCGTATTCGTCTATCACGTCGCATACGTATTTTTGCACGTTGTTGAGCGCTCCCGCGCAATCCCAACCGCCCACCGACGAATTAACGTAGGTGATAGTTCCGCGCACATCTTCGCTGTCGTTATAGGTGGGAACATCCTCACTGAAGGTCTTTTCAAGCCCCGTATGGATATGCTCGACCTTGTAATCAAAGAGATCGGCAAGCGCATAGACGAAGAGCTTCGTATAGTCGGGCTGATAAGGCTCGTGACCGACAAAAAGGCTTGAATTCGCACCTCTCGTGATACTGTCACCGTAGAAAAACACAGTAACGTCCTCTCCGCGACAAAGCTTATCAAGGAAAGGCTTGTATATCTCTATACTGCTTTCCTGAACAAAGCCATCCCACACGTCCGAGTGAGTGTAAGTCACGTTGACCTGCCATTGAGTCATGGTTCTACCCTCGCCCCAATAGACGTTGCATATCTTGCCGTCATGCTCCATCGTGAGATAATTACTGCTTGTGTTATTATAGTAGACCTCGCTTGTGATACAAGGAATACTCGATCCCTCAAGCAACACTATCATTCCGTTCTCAAGGGCGTAATCAACTCCCTCTGTATAAGTAACAAGCCCGTCATACGAGGTAACCGAGATGATCTCGTCGGCGTGGAACATAAGAGATTTTTTGTCACCGTAATCAATGAACATCACGCTCTCACCCGTCATAATGTTGCCCTCAAGCATATTGTGCATAAGGAGGTCAAGCTCAGGTGCGTTTATCTCATAATCAAGCAATGGCGGCTCCTCCGTGGTTGTTTCCTCTGATGTTGTCTCTTCTATTGTAGCTGATTCAGTAGTTGTTTCTTCCGTTGTAACTGATTCAGTAGTAATATCCTCGGCGGGCAGCTCCTCCGTTGTATCCTCTTTTCTCTCGGCAGATTCGGTCTGCTTTTCCGTGGTCTGCTCGGTAGAAGTGCCTTCAGTGCCAAACGCATTTACCGTTTCATTCTCACCGGAGCCATTGCCACAGCCCACGAATATAAGAAAAATAAAAATCAACGACAAAATAAGGAGTATTAAGCGAACGCTTCTTTTTTTCATAAGAAAACTCCTTGTAAAAAAGTTTATGAGAAGAGCTTTTCCTTGTAAACTCCATCGGCATAGAGCTGCTTGAAGGAGTCAATAACGTACTGCTTATCCTCTTTGTAGGTAACGCCAAACCACTTATCCTCGGTTTTAAGCACCTTTACGGTAGCCGTGCCCGCCTTGAGCATCTTGTCTACCTCACCGGGAAGCAAGAATTCCGCCTTAAGATTAGTCGCGTTGTCGCCAAGGAATTCGATAAAATCAGCTTCAAGTCGGTTGATAAACTCGGGAGTGAACGCCCACATGTTCATAGAAACGAGTGTTTCGGGATCAACGGGAGTCTTTACGCCGTCAGCTTCAACGTACGCGCCGCCCTTTCCGTCCTTGAAAATGTTGGACGTTTCGGTAATTCCTACAAGCTTTCCGTCCTCAACCGAGCATACTCCGCGTGTTACCGCGCCGTTATCAGAAAGAGTGTTGCCGAGAACAAATCCGGGCATAGCGATATCAAGGACTTCCCTGTTATCAACGTCCATCTCGTTTACGATATAGTCGTGAAGCTTCTTGAAGCCATCCTTGCCGTAATAGTCGTCGGCGTTGATAACGAGCGCGGGAGTATCAACTATTCCCTTGCACGCAAGAACTGCGTGTCCGGTTCCCCAAGGCTTTGTTCTTCCCTCGGGATTCTTGAATCCGCCGGGGAGATTTTCTACCTCCTGGAATGCGTAAGCGCAGGGACATACCTTTTCAATTCTGTTTCCTATTATCTCGCGGAAATCCTTCTCAAGGTCCTTGCGGATGATAAATACGACCTTGTTAAAGCCGGCTTCAAGAGCATCGTGGATAGAATAATCCATAATTATCTCGCCGTTAGGTCCTACAGGGGCTAACTGCTTGATTCCGCCGCCAAAGCGCGAGCCTATGCCCGCAGCCATAATAATAAGTGTAGTTTCCATAATAAAAATCCTTTCGACTCTATGGTAATTTATATTTTGATTTAAAAACTCAGACTACGTTTTCGGGGAGCTTTTTGCCGCCAAGAATATGAAAATGCATATGCTTTACGGTCTGACATCCGTCCTCACCGACGTTAGTGATAACACGGTATCCGTTTTCAAGACCGCACGCCCTTGCGACCTTGGGAATAGCCTCAAAAACAGCCGCGACGTACGCGCTGTTTTCGTCATTGATATCGTTTGCCGACTCAATATGAACGCGAGGAATTACAAGAATATGCACAGGTGCCTGTGGGCTTATATCCTTGAATGCGTAAACCTTATCGTCGGAATATACCTTTTCGGAGGGAATCTCTCCCGCCGCTATTTTACAGAAAATGCAAGACATGTTTTTCTCCTTAATAAAAAATCACTTTACAAAACATAAAAGGTTTGTTATAATTATTGTAGCACACGAAAAAACAAATGTCAATAAAGGATACGTATAAATGTCAAAAGATTTATGGAGCTATCTTGCATCGTCAGAAAAGGTCAAGGTAGTCTACGGAATGGGAAACGGAGCCGACAAAATCCTCAGTGTTTGCGAAAAATACGGGATCGAAATATCCGACTTTTTCGCAAGTGACGGATTTGTGCGCGGACACAGCTTTCACGGCAAGACCGTGCTGAGCTACTCCGAGGCGAAAGCTAAATACGGCGCAGAAAACATGATAGTCCTGCTCTCGTTTGCATCCTCCCTGCCCGACGTGCTTGAAAATATATACAGGATTGCCGACGAATGCGAGCTTTACGCTCCCGACGTACCCGTATCGGGTGATAACCTTTTCACCGCCGAATTTTTGGAAGAAAATAAGGAAAAAATAGACAAAGTAAGAGGGTTGCTTTGCGATGAAAAATCGCGCGAGGTCTTCGACTCGGTAATCAACTACAAATTGTCGGGCAACGTCAAATTTTTGCGAAATACTCACTCGGACATCACCGAGGCTTACACTGAAATTTTACACGCCGAGAGCTTTGAATATATCGCCGATCTCGGCGCATACAACGGCGATACGCTGCGTGAGATAAAGCCTTACGCAAAAAGGCTTTGCCACGCTATTGCATTTGAGCCTGACGCGCGAAATTTCAAGAAATTATCGCTCTGGGCGGAGGGCGAGCGCTTCCCTGTTACTCCCCTGAACCTCGCCGCGTGGTCACATAAAGAAACCCTCTTTTTTGACGGAGGCGGAAGCCGCAACTCAACGCTTATGACAGGTAATTCGCTTGCCGTCGGTAAGGAGGCTAAGGTCGTCGAGGTCAATGCCAATTCGCTTGACGACATTCTCGCCGGAGAGCGCGTAGACTATATAAAATTTGACGTAGAGGGCGCGGAAAAAGAGGCTATTGAGGGCGCAAGGAACACCATTTGCAAATACAAGCCATCTCTTGCCGTTTCGGTATATCACAGAAGCGAGGACATCTTCGCGCTTGCACTTCAATTGCATTATCTTTGCCCCGAGTATAAATTCTATATGCGCCGCCGCGAGTATATTCCCGCGTGGGATACGATACTTTTTGCAGTGCGCGAGAAGGAGAGCTTATGACAGACTACCGTGAATTAAATGCAACACTCCGTTCGCTCATCGGCGGCGTTCCGCACCTTGTCGCAAATCTTGCAAACGCTTCAGCTCTTCTCTACGAAAAGCTTGATCGGCTCAACTGGGCAGGATTTTATCTTATTGAGGACGAAAAATTAGTTTTGAACGCCTTTCAAGGCAAGGTTGCTTGCATTGAAATACCTATCGGACGCGGCGTCTGCGGAAGCGCGGTTGCCGAGAGAAAAACTCTCGTCGTGCCCGACGTTCACAAATTTCCCGGCCATATTGCCTGCGACGGAGCGTCAAACTCCGAGATCGTGATCCCCTTGTTCAAAGGTGATGAAATATTCGGCGTGCTTGACATCGACAGCCCCGTGTTTGACCGTTTTGACGACAACGATAAGGCAGGGCTTGAGGAATTTGCTTTAATCTTATCAAGCGAGCTTCAAAAAACCAATCTGATTTAAATTTTGAGAAATATATTATACGGAAAGGAACTTCATCTATGAAAATTTCGGTAATCACCGGCGCATCGTCGGGAATGGGAAGAGATTTCGTGCGCATGATCGACAAGATCGAGGATTGCGACGAGATATGGGTAATCGCCCGCAGAAAAGACAAGCTTGAGGAGATAACAAGTGAAACCGGCAAGGTAATTCGCCCCATCGAGCTTGATCTTTCAAAGGAAAAGAATATTAAAGCGTACGGCAAAATGCTCAAGGATGCGGGAGAGATCGAAGTCACCGCTCTCGTAAACGCCGCGGGATTTGGCAAATTTGGCGATTTTGAGTCAATTCCTTTGCAAGAGCAGATGAATATGATCGACCTCAACTGCAAGGCTCTTATGGCAGTGACCTACCTTACCCTCCCCTACATGCCCGAGGGCAGCCGCGTATATCAGTTAGGCTCACTTTCCGCCTTCCAGCCCGTGCCCTACATCACCACCTACGGCGCGACAAAGGCTTTCGTTCTTTCCTTCTCCCGCGCTCTTAACAAGGAGCTTGAAAAGAGAAATATCAAGATGATCGCGATCTGTCCCGGCTGGGTGCGCACCGAGTTCTTCGATCGCGCGGTTAAGGACGATACCATCAAATATTACAACAAATTCTTTACCTCGGCAGAGGTAGTCCGCCGCGCTATTTACGATATGTATAAAGGCCGCGACGTGTCGGTCTGCGGAGCATCTATCCGCGGTCAAGTCCTCTTGACTAAGCTCTTGCCCCATAAGCTCGTTATGAAGATCTGGTGCAAGCAGCAGAAGAAGTAATAAAAAATCGGGATGCAATAAGCATCCCGATTTTTTATGTTTAATTAAACAATTCCCTGTGCCATCATAGCCTCGGCAACCTTCTTA
The DNA here is from genome assembly GCA_017504625.1 of Clostridia bacterium. Classification (GTDB taxonomy): domain Bacteria; phylum Bacillota; class Clostridia; order Oscillospirales; family CAG-272; genus SVTX01. The sequence goes on from JAFVQU010000002.1 coordinate 60,997, forward strand.
AAGCCCGCGATGTTCGCGCCCTTAACAAGATCGTAGCCGTAGCCGAATTCCTCAGCCGCCGCCGCAGCGTTATCGTGAATGTTCGACATAATGGTCTTAAGCTTTGCGTCAACCTCTTCAGCCGACCAAGCAAGACGCTGGCTGTTCTGCGACATTTCAAGCGCGGAAACCGCAACGCCGCCCGCGTTAACTGCCTTAGAGGGAGCAACTGTGATCTTGCTGTCGATAAGATACTTGAGCGCCTCGTTAGAGGTAGGCATGTTAGATACCTCTATGTAGTACTTAACGCCGTTAGCGACCATCTTCTCAGCCTCAGCCATACCAACCTCGTTCTGAGTTGCGCAAGGCATCATAATGTCAGCCTTGAGTCCCCAAGGCTTCTCCTTAGCAAAGAAGGGTACGCCGAACTTATCTGCGTAATCCTGAACCTTGTTTCTGCCCGAAGCTCTCATCTGGAGCATAAAGTTGATCTTTTCATCGGTAGAAACGCCGTCCTCATCGTAAACGTAACCGTCGGGACCCGAGATTGCAATTACCTTTGCGCCAAGCTCGGTCGCCTTCTTTACCGCGCCCCACGCAACGTTACCGAAGCCTGAGATAACCACGGTCTTGCCCTCGATAGTATCATTGTAATGCTCAAGAACCTTCTGCGCAAAGTAAACCGCGCCAAAGCCGGTTGCCTCGGGACGAATGAGAGAGCCGCCGTAGGAAATACCCTTACCGGTAAGAACGCCGTTCTCAAACGCGCCGCGAAGACGCTTGTACTGACCAAAGAGATAACCGATCTCTCTCGCGCCAACGCCGATGTCACCCGCGGGAACGTCGATGTTAGGGCCGATGTGTCTGTAAAGCTCGGACATAAAGCTCTGGCAGAATCTCATAATTTCTCCGTCGCTCTTTCCCGAGGGATCGAAGTCAGAACCGCCCTTACCGCCGCCGATGGGGAGGCTGGTCAAGCTGTTCTTGAGTATCTGCTCAAGTCCGAGGAACTTGAGAATGGAAAGGTTTACGGAAGGATGGAAGCGGAAACCGCCCTTGTACGGACCGATAGCACTGTTGAACTGTACGCGGTAACCCTTGTTAACGCGCACCTTGCCCTCGTCGTCAACCCACGGAACACGGAACATAATAGTTCTCTCGGGCTCAACGAATCTTTCAAGAAGACCCGCAGCCTCATACTCGGGGTGCTTTTCAAAAACTACTTTGAGAGATTCAAGTATCTCTGTTGCTGCCTGATGGAACTCGGGCTCACCGGGGTTCTTGGCGATAAGGTCGGCAAGAACGTTCTTTACGTACTGTGACATGGTTTTGCTTCCTTTCGGTATGTAAAATATATTTTGCAATTATTTTTTGTTTAAATTTCATTTAAATCAACAAAAAACAACTATATGGGACTTATTATATCACAACAAATTTAAATTTGCAAGTGTTTTATCAAAAAATTGCAAATTTTATTTTCAACTCAACAAATCACGAATAGTATCCGCCTCGGACTCCTTCATCCTGACCGAGATCATAAAATGCTGAGGATCGGTATCATTCAAATTGAGCGTATAATCAAGCTTAAGTCTGCCGTTTTCAAGCAGGGTGTTTTTTACCGTGCGCGTTTCAACGTAAACCTTTATCGGCATATATGGCGTCTTGTACTGACAAATATGCGTTTTTCCCTGCTCAAACGACAAGACCGCCGCCATAGCCCCCTCCTTTGTCATTATAACAAGGTCGGGCTCGTCGGGATCGAAGATTATCTTCGCCGTTGACGCTATCTGCGCATCCTCCTCGTTTTCCTTGTACTCTATAACGATATTTCCTCGTTCGTCGGTCGAGATCGCCGCTTCGGTGCAAAGAACTATCTCGTCAACGTTATCCTCGTCAAGAAGATTTTGTGAGAGCAGACTTGCGGGATCAAAATCCTCGTCGGAAATTCCGCCGCGCTCGATCATAGCAAGAAATTCGCTAAGCTCCTTTGCAATATCGTCCGCATCGCCCATCTCGTCAATAACGACGGTCTTTATCTCAAGCGATATCTCCTTTTTCCCTTCTCCTCTTTTATATATCATATTCTCTCCTTACGTATAATGTCATTCCCTTTCCTCCTTTGGTGAGGTTCTTGAAAGGAGGTGGGGGTTTGGGGGAGGAGAAAAACTTCCTTCAAAAGAAGTTTTTCTCCTCCCCCAAAATTCCTGCTCTATCTTAATATTCTGCGTTGCCTACCGTTCTGGGATAGGGGATAACGTCACGAATGTTTGAAACACCGGTAAGATACATAATAATACGCTCAAAGCCAAGACCAAATCCCGCGTGCTTGGTGCCGCCGAATTTGCGCAAGTTTACGTACCACCAGTAGTCCTCTTCCTTAAGTCCGCACTCTTCCATACGCTTGAGAAGAAGGTCAAGTCTTTCCTCTCTCTGAGAGCCGCCGATGATCTCACCGACTCCGGGAACGAGAAGGTCCATAGCCGCAACGGTCTTGCCGTCGTCATTCTGTCTCATATAGAACGCCTTGATCTCCTTAGGATAGTCGATAAGGAAGATAGGCTTCTTGAATACCTGCTCGGTAAGGTATCTCTCGTGCTCGGTCTGAAGGTCAACACCCCAGTATACGGGGAACTTGAAGTCTGCCTTCGACTTTTCAAGGATCTCAATAGCCTCGGTGTAGGTTACCTTTGCGTAATCTGCGTCGCGAAGCGCGGTAAGACGTGCAAGGAGGCCCTTGTCAACGAAGCTGTTGAAGAACTCAAGCTCTGCCTTGCAGTTATCCATAACGTGATTGATGATGTGCTTGATCATATCCCAAGCAAGCTCCATATCGTCGTTAAGATCGGCAAACGCGATCTCAGGCTCGATCATCCAGAACTCAGCCGCGTGACGCGCGGTGTTGGAGTTCTCCGCACGGAAGGTAGGGCCGAAGGTATAGATGTTTCCAAACGCCATAGCGTAGGTCTCGCCCTCAAGCTGACCCGAAACCGTGAGGTTTGCAGACTTGCCGAAGAAGTCCTGCGAGAAATCAACCTTACCGTCCTCGGTCTTGGGAAGATTTTCGGTGTCAAGAGTGGTTACTTTGAACATCTCGCCCGCGCCCTCTGCGTCGGAGCATGTGATTATAGGGGTGTGAACGTATACGAATCCCCTCTGGTTAAAGAAGGAGTGAATTGCGTAAGCAACCTCACTTCTCACTCTGAAAACAGCGGAGAAAAGATTGGTACGGGGACGGAGATATGCCTGCTCGCGCAAGAACTCAACCGAGTGACGCTTGGGCTGGAGGGGGTAATCGGGAGTGCTTGTTCCCTCTACCTCAACCTTGGTCGCCTTAAGCTCAAAGGGCTGCTTTGCTTCGGGTGTAAGTGTAAGAATACCCGTAACAACGAGAGCCGCACCGACGTTCTGACCTGCGATCTCGTCGTAATTATTAACTATATCTCTCTCAAAAACGACCTGCACGCTCTTGAAATAAGAGCCGTCGTTAAGATCAATAAATCCAAATGCCTTGCTGTCACGGAGGTTTCTCACCCAACCGCCAACAACGATCTCTTTGCCGCCGAACGCTTCCTTGTCGGCGTAAATTTCTCTTATAAGGGTCCTTTTCATTTTTCTTCTTCCTTTATGTTAGAATAAAACTATTTCGTCAAAATAAAACTATACAGATACTATTATATAAGCATTTGCCTCAAAAATCAAGTATAATTTCAAATTTTTATCTCATTTGGCAAATATTTTAGGCAAAAATGCGACTATTTCCGCAAATCTATTGCTAAAAGTCAACTTTTGTGATAAAATATACCTTGTAAACGCAAAAAGGAGGTATCCCGAATATGAACGCAAACGAAATGTCGGCGGCTGCGCTCGCCTATCTCGGCGACTCGGTCATTGAGCTGCTCGTGCGCGAAAAGCTTGTAAACGACGGCTTTTCCGACTCGGGAAATCTCAACCGCGAATCGCTCAAATACGTTAAAGCAGGTGCGCAGGCGGCGGCTATGCGAAATATTCTTCCCGTGCTTTCCGAGGAAGAGATGCAGACCTTCAAGCGCGGCAGAAACATGTCGGGCGGCAACGTACCCAAAAGCGCGACGATGTCCGAATATCGCACGGCGACGGGTATGGAGGTGCTTTTCGGCTACCTTCACGTCACAGGGAAAAGGGAGCGCATTGCCGAGCTTTTTGCGATAGCATACCCCAAAACCGAGGCATAATATTATCACACATAAACCGAAAGGAATTTTAAAATGAGCAATCCTAAAATCAAATTTACGATCAGAAATTACGGCGAGATCACCGCAGAGCTTTATCCCGAATACGCCCCCGCAACAGTTGAGAATTTTCTCAAGCTTGTAAACGAAGGCTTCTTTGAGGGACTTATCTTCCACCGCGTTATCTCGGGATTTATGATCCAGGGCGGCGGCTTTGAGCCCGATTTCACTCAGAAAAAGGCAGATGCTATCAAGGGCGAGTTCATCGCAAACGGCTTTATGCAGAACAAGCTCCGTCACACCCGCGGCGTGCTTTCAATGGCAAGAACGAGCGATCCCAACTCCGCATCCTCTCAGTTCTTCATCATGCACAAGGACGCTCCTCACCTCGACGCTCAGTACGCAGGCTTTGGTAAGGTCGTTGAGGGTATCGAAGTCGTTGACAAGATCGCGGACACCAGAACAACCTCTTACGGCTGGTACGACGACGTTCCCGTAGTTCCCGTTGTCATCGAGAAGGTTGAAATAATCGAATAAGCGCTACAAAACGGGGCGAGCTTTATTGCTCGTCCCCTTTTCACTTTTCTGCATCCTTCGACATAAAATGATGATGAGGGTAACCCCTCAATATCATCGGAGGACAAACAATGGCAACCTTTACAAATCAGGCTACGCTTTCTTACAGAGGAGGCGTAGTAAGCTCTAACGTGGTTACGGGGCAGATAATCGAGGTCCTCTCCGCAACCAAAAACGCGCTTGTTGACACCTACGGTGTAGGCGATACCGTCACCTACGTCATAAGCATACAGAACGCGGGCAACACGGCAGTTACGGGCGTTTCGGTAACCGACGACCTTGGTGCATACACATTCGGCACCGGCACTCGCGTTCCCCTCACCTACGTTGACGGCTCACTTGCGTATTATATTAACGGCACTCTCCAGCCCACTCCCACGGTAGTCGGCGCGCCCGCGCTCACCGTGTCTGACCTCACAGTTCCCGCAAACGGTAACGCTATTCTCATATATGAAGCTACCGTCAATGAATTCGCTCCTCTCGCAGTGGACGGCAGCATAACTAACACAGCAACCGTAGTAGGTGGCGGCGAAAGCTTTGAGACAAGTGAGACGATCACCGTCGAAAACGCTCCCAATCTTGCAATAGACAAGGCTCTCTCTCCCTCTACCGTAACAGAGAACGGACAGATAACCTACACCTTTACCATCCGTAACTTCGGCAACACCGACGCGGTAGCAACTGACGATCTCGTTGTCAGGGATAACTTTGATCCTATATTGAACAACATCACTGTCATATACAACGGCACAGCACTTGCGGAAGGCACGGGATACACCTATAACGAGGCAACCGGCGAATTCGCCACCGTTCCGAGTGTAATAACGGTTCCCGCCGCAACCTACACGCAGGATCCCGTCACCGGCGAGGTGCTCGTATCTCCCGGCGTAAGCGTATTGACGGTTACAGGTACTATCTAAAAAAGTCACAAGCACTATCCAAACAAAAAAACGCTCGGCTTAAGCCGAGCGTTTTACTTAAATTAATTATTCCTCGTCGTACTTGCTTCCCGCATCCTGTCCGGTCGCCGCCTTGTATTCCTCAAGGTCGTTGAAATCCTGACCGTTCCAACGGACAAGCAAGGTATCGTTCTTTGTAAAAGTGTTGTTCGCAAGTCTTACCTGCGCCTCTGCCTCGGGGGAAATTATCGAATATATAGCCGCGCCGACGGGTGCTTCACCAAAGAAGTTGTCCTCAATGATAAGGTTTCCGCCCTCCTGTGCCTCGGGAATTCTCCACATGAATATATGGTGTCCCATAGGCTGAGGCCAGATCTCGCTCTTACGGGGGAGAGTTTCGCCAAGCATGCCGAATCCACATCCTGCGTCAATACAGGTGTTGCCGGTAAACGTCGAGTCGATCGGAAGCTTATCTCTGTACTCAAACGCCGCCATGGAATAGGTATCAAATACGTTATTGCGACAGATAAATTCGCGTGTGGGCACAGTGTCTGCGCCGGGGCCCTGATGAGTTACGCAGGAATCGTAAATATTCTTAAAGTGGCAGCCCTCAACAAGAATATAATCACCGTAGCCGTAGAACTCAACTCCGTTACCAAGTCTTATCTTAAGCTCGTTATTCCAAGCGCAGCCTCCGATATTCTCTATCATACAGTCAACGACCTCGATATGATTCGCGCATCCCGCAATAGCATGAATACCGCTGTTACGAAGATGAAGATTCTCATATCTGTTGTAATCCTTAGGCGTGACAAGCACGCGGGTATTCCAGGAGATACACTCAACGTGAGAATAAACGGTTGCGGGATTGCCCACCGAGTAAAGAAGAACCTGCTGCTCGGGCACGGGCTCATTAAGATAATAGAGAGCCTCACCCTTAATTCTGCTGTCCCAGAAGTCGCCCTGACCCGCAAGCTCCTCGCGTGTCCAACGGAATGTTGCCGAGCAATTATTTATATCAAATTCAAAGTTTCCTACCTCACCGGGAATAGCCTTCTGACATTCCCAGATATTTTCCTCGATCTCAACCCAATCAGCAGGATCGCTTACGTCGGTAGAGCCGCAGAATTTGGGAAGCTCGCCCTCTCCGTACGCGCCGTAGGTTACCCACGCGCCTTCCTCACCCGCAACGGTTTCGAGCTTTGCACGATGTATAGTTTCACACTTAAAAAGCAGGGTATCTCCCGGCTTTACGTCAATCTTAAGATAATCCTTTTTCGCGCTTTCGGGCGAAAGACCGTCAAACGCATCGTTGCCATTTGCGTTGTCAATATAATAGATAGGCATAAAAGATCTCCTTTGCCGTCATTTTTTCATATTATAGCATTTTTTGCCACAAATGTCAACAAACAAAGTAAAATCTTAAGCTGAAAAAGGAGAATTTCAAGCTTGAAATTCTCCTTTTTTATTCACTTGCCCGTATTAGTGTTCTGCTCGTACGAGGTGTCGCGGCTCATCGCCTCAAGCGCCTTGTCGGAAAAGTAATCTCTCGGATCGACCGAAAGACCGCCGACCGTCATTTCAAGGTGAAGATGGGGCTCGTCTGCAAGCTCAAGGATGGCAGTTTCACCAACCTTGCCGATCTCGTCACCGCACTTCACCTCAGCACCCTGCGTAATATTTTCGGCAAGCGCTGCATTGAGGTTTTTATAATAGGTGTAGACCTCGTCACCGTGATAGATAGCAACGCAACGTCCCATCAAAGGGTCGTCCCAAACCTTTGAAACAACACCGTCTGCCGCGGCGTAAACAGGAGTGTCAACCTCGGCTACTACGTCAACGCCGAGATGCACGCGATAGTCCTCCATTGTGCTCGACCAGACCTGAATGCTTGCATCGTGTCCCTTTGAAACAATGCCCGCCACGGGTGCTTCAAGCTTAAATTCCTCGATGCCCGAGCCCGTAGGCTTGCTGTTTTCTTCTCCGTCCGAGGGCTTGTTGCCTGTGTTGTCGCCCGTGTTTCCGCCGTTGTTGCCCGAGGGGGATTCGGTGATATCCTCAACGCCGTCGGTGGTTTCATTGCCGTACTTTTTCTTTGCGCGGTTGGTCGCAACGCTGACCGACAAAATCACGGCAAGCGCTAAAACCAGGCAAAATACGACGATCACCGCGCCGCCACGGCTCCATCCATCCTTGAACTTGACCGCAAATTTGCTCTTTTTAAATTTTTCCCACATTTCAATTCTCCTTTTTCTATGTCTTGGCAGCCGCAAGCAGACCGTAGGAGTGTTGCGTGCGGTTACAGTGCTATTCTTGACAGACAAATTTGCATTTATACAAGAAAATAAAAAAAGGGCTGTGGCGAAATTTCGTCACAGCCGCAAAAAGTTGTTTTCAATCGGCATCATCACAACAGATGCCGAAAAGCCTTATCAGTGATCCTCTACCGCGTCGTAGACATCTCTTTCGCGGAAAAGAAGCGTGATGCACCAGATTCCCGCGAGAGCAACTATCGTATAGACTATCCTCGAGAGCAAGGACATCGAGCCGCCGCAAAGCCATGCGACGAGGTCGAAATTAAAAATTCCTATGCTACCCCAGTTAAGAGCTCCGATCACAGTAAGGATAAGCGCAATTCTATCGATTATCATAAAGCGTAACCTTGCCTTTCTCATCGGAGGCAAAGTTCCTTTTGCATCCGATTCGGATTGTTTCAAAATTCAAAATCTTTGATGCCCGATCTCTCGGACTATTCTTATTTTTTCACGTCGCGAAAAAATTATGTATGAAAGAAAAAATTGGATTTTATTCATACGTTGATCTTACCCTATTGACAAACGCGGAAATCTTTGATATAATTACCCTTGTTAATCGGGGTGTGGCGCAGTTGGTAGCGCGCGACGTTTGGGACGTCGATGCCGCAGGTTCGAATCCTGTCACTCCGACCAATTCCGGTATTCATAAGGCATTTGAATACCACAAATCGCGGTTTTGACCGCAATCGAAGCCGCAGGGGTAACTCTGCGGCTTATTTCATTTACTGCATTAAAACAATCTTCGAAAAAGCGAGGTGCCAAAGTTATGCCAGACAAGAAATACATAATTGATAACGCCGAACTGATGGCAGAATGGAATTGTGAAAAGAATACCGAATTAGCTTTTGACCCTAAAACATTAACTCTTGGTAGCGGGAAAAAAGCATGGTGGAAATGTGGCAAGGGGCACGAATGGCAAGCTCCGATATATAGCAGAGCTAACGGGCGCGGGTGCCCATATTGTTCGGGGCGAATTGCCATTAGTGGTGAAAACGATTTGCAAACCGTTAATTCGACCTTGGCAGAAGAATGGAATTACGATAAGAATAACGGATTAACACCAAGGGATCTATTGCCCAATAGTAATAAAAAAGTATGGTGGAAGTGCAGTAAAGGCCACGAGTGGCAAGCTACAGTTAATCACAGAAATAATGGGCGGGGTTGTCCTGCTTGTTCGGGTAATATAGTTTTAAAAGGTGAAAATGATTTGCAAACCATAAGTCCAACTTTAGCAAAAGAATGGAATTACGAAAAAAACGGAAATACCAAACCTGAATATTTTACTGAAAGTAGTAGTAAAAAAGTATGGTGGAAGTGTAGTAAAGGACACGAGTGGCAAGCAACGATCAATCATAGAAATAACGGGAGAGGTTGTCCTATTTGCAACTCTGAACGTAACACATCTTTGCCAGAATATGCGATCCTGTATTATCTAAAAAAACACGGTTTAGAAGTAATACATTCATACAGAGAAATGGGTTACGAGTTGGATATTTACATTCCATCAAAAAAAGTTGCCATTGAGTATGATGGATATCTTTGGCATAAAAACAAAGCAAAAATAGATTTAAAGAAAAATCAAAAGTGTAAAAAAGATGGAATTAAATTGTATAGAATAAGAGAAGGATTACCTTCGTTAAATGATAGTTCCATGGATTTTATTGTTCAAAAAGGGCAAAAGAATTTGTCTGAAATACTCAAACGTGTTTTAAGCGAAATAATTGGGTTATGTATTGATATTGATCTAGAAAGAGATTCTATTGCTATAGCAAATTTGCGGGAGTATACAGAAAAGGAAAGTTCTCTGTTGTTATCTAATCCAAACTTAGCTAAAGAATGGAATTGCGAAAAGAATGGTAATTTAAAACCGGAACATTTCACGAAGAATAGCGGAAAAAAGGTATGGTGGCAATGTAGCGAAGGACACGAATGGCAAGCAACAATTGATCACAGAAATAAAGGGCGTGGATGTCCATATTGTTCAAGCAGAAAAGTTTTAAAGGGTTATAACGATCTGGAAACAGTTAATCCAACTTTAGCTAAAGATTGGCATTATGATAAGAACAATGGATTAACGCCTGCAGACGTAATGCCTAATAGTAATAAAAAAGTATGGTGGAAATGCAGCGAAGGTCACGCATGGCAAGCAAAGATAATAGAGCGAAATAGAGGAAATAGTTGCCCATATTGTTCAGGTCGATATGCCGTAAAAGGCGAAAATGATTTGCAAACGGTTAATCCGTCGTTAGCAAAAGAATGGAATTATAAAAAAAACAGCGGATTAACGCCTATGGATGTATTGCCTAATAGCAATAAAAAAATATGGTGGAAGTGTAGTAAAGGCCACGAATGGCAAGCTGGGATTGCTGATAGAAATCGAGGGCGTGGTTGTCCATATTGCTCCGGGAGATATGCTATTAAAGGTGAAAATGATTTACAAACTGTTAATCCAACATTAGCACAAGAATGGAACTATGAAAAAAACAGCGGATTAACGCCTATGGATGTATTACCTAATAGCAATAAAAAAATATGGTGGAAGTGTAGTAAAGGCCACGAATGGCAAGCTGGGATTGCTGATAGAAATCGAGGGCGTGGTTGTCCATATTGCGCAGGAAAAAAAGTTTTAAAAGGATTTAACGATTTGCTAACGACTAACCCATCTTTAGCAAAAGAATGGAATTATGAAAAAAATAACGGATTAACACCTGCGGATGTAACGTCTAACAGCCATATAAAAGTATGGTGGAAGTGTAGACAAGGACACGAGTGGCAAGCGACAATAGCTCATAGAAATAGAGGAAGTGGATGCCCTGTTTGTAGAAAGTCAAAAAATTAAAACAGAAGTTTTAATTACATAAAGGAAGTGAAAAATGATACATTTTGATAATAACTTAGCTAAAGAAGCATTCAAAATTGCACACGAAGCGCACGAATTATCTGATGTGGCGAATGATCTTAATAGAATCAATACTGTCTTATCAACCACACCAACTATTGAAAATTTATTTGAAGCGCAAAGATTAGATAATGAATTGCGTGAAAAGTATCCAACTATTGATAAAATGCTTGCAATAGCAAATAGTTATCCAATGGTTACGGTAGCTTCGCAAAGTAATACACAAGAATTACCTGAATATGCAAATCTCAAACAGGATTATTTTGGTATCTTATGTTATGTTCTTTTGAAAAAGGAAATCACAACTTCAATTGAGCAGTTTATTGAAAGAGTAGATTGAATAGTTTTAAAAAAGGTGGAAAATCAATTGCAGGAGTATATCTCGAAAGATAAATTAACAGAAATTATTGATGGACTACATCTTCAAATGGTGTGGGTATGGTTAGCTATTGATTCATTAGACGCCATCAAAACCATTGACAAGGTAAAAATCAAACGAGCTCAAAATTTTATGTATATAACCCATAGCTCGTTGATTTATCGCTATTCAATGGAGTTAGCGAAATTATTCGATCAAAAAGATGGTCTATCCATATATCAAATTAGAAATATGTGTTTACAAAACCCAGGATATTTTGATGCGTCTTTTGATATTGTAGAATATTGTAAAAACTTTAAAAAATCGTTGAGTCAATATAAACCTTTGATAAACAATATTACGGAACGCAGAAGAAAAACTTATGCTCATAACGATAAAGACTATTATTTGTTTAGTCAAAAGGCTATTGATGACTTTCCTTTGGATATGCAAGAAATCAAGGATATGGCGAGCATTATATATAATTTTGCCAAAACAATGCAAGAAAAAATCGGAAGTAAGCGTGCCCATCTTGGATATCCTGCGAATCCTGATGATGTAAAAAGATTATTTGGTGAGAAAACCGATACTGATATATGGTTGGAAGAAAATACGGATTGCTTTTAAAAACACCTGAACAATACACTTCTGAAACAGAAGCAACTTATATCCAAATTACTTTTCTTTGCTTCCTCCGACGCAAATTTTGAGGGCTGACGATTGGTCAGCCCTCTTTGTATATCAAACAACGATCTTACCTCTGTACGATCCAATACCGCCGATATCGTGAACCTCCCGATATCCCTTGCCTTTCAGATAAGCCGCCGCGCGTGCGCTTCGTCCTCCGCTGAGGCAATGGACGTACAGAGGAGTGTTTTTATCCTTTATAACCGAATCCACTTTGTCGATCTCGTCAAGCGGAAGATTTCGGCTATCTTCGATATGTCCGCTTGCGTATTCCTCTCTCGTTCTGACATCGAGAAGAATTGCGTTCTCGCTTTCACGGAAGTTTCGGACTCCCTCGTTAATATCCTTGCGTGCGAATATATTAAAAATACTCATTTTGTATCCTCCTTGTGTTTTGATTACGGCTTTATTTTAACACGAAGGCGTGACTTCTTCCGTGACTTTTGTCACAAGCTGCTTTATATTGATATATGGCACAAAATATGATATAATAATTTTGTGATGTGCTTGAGTGACAAAAGTCACAGCGGACACGGAAAAGGTATGGTAAAATATACTCACAGAAAGAAAAACGGAGGTAAGCTTATGAAGACCTTGATCATAGGAGGCGTGGCAGGCGGTGCGTCCTGCGCGGCAAGACTCAGGAGGCTTGACGAGAAAGCCGAGATCGTTATTTTGGAGCGTGGAGAGTTCATCTCCTTTGCAAACTGCGGACTTCCTTATTATATCGGCGGTGAAATCACAGAAAAATCAAATCTTACTCTGCAAACACCCGAGAGCTTCAAGGCTCGTTTCAATATTGACGTTCGCACTTTCAGCGAGGCGGTTGCCATTGATACCGAAAACAAGATCGTTACGGTCAAAGATCTGAAAACAGGTGAGGAATACGCCGAGCGATACGACAGCTTGGTTCTTTCTCCGGGGGCTTCTCCCATTCGTCCGAAGATTGATGGAATTGATAGCGATAAGGTTTTCACTCTGCGCAACATTCCCGACACGCTAAAGATCAAGCAGTATATAGAGAAAAACAATCCAAAATCGGCAGTTGTCGTCGGCGGCGGATATATCGGCGTGGAGATGGCGGAGAATTTAGCGAAGGCAGGACTAAAGGTTGCTATTGTAGAACTTGCCGATCACCTCATCGCTCCCCTTGATTTCGATATGGCGGCAGACGTTCACAGATATATCAAGTCGAAAGGCATTAAGCTCGCCCTTGGCAACGGTGTGGTTGCTCTTAAAGATCGTGACAACGGCTTGACCGTAGAGTTGAACAGGGGCATCATTGATACGGATATGGTTCTCCTGTCCGTAGGCGTTCGACCGGACACCACTTTTATCAAGTCAGCTGGGATTGAAACAAACGAACGCGGCAGTATCATTGTAAATGAGAAAATGCAGACGAGCGCTCCCGACGTGTACGCTGTGGGCGATGCTGTGGCGGTCAAGAATTTCGTAACGGGCGCACCGTCCTTCATTCCGCTTGCAGGTCCGGCAAACAAGCAAGGACGCATCGCGGCGGACAATATCTGCGGTATCCCCTCGAAATATAAGGGCACGCAAGGCTCGTCGGTGCTGAAGCTCCTTGATATGACGGTCGCCACCACGGGTCTGAACGAAAAAAGCGCGGCTGCCGCAGGCTACGACTATGACAAGACCTACACCTATTCCGCGTCTCACGCATCCTATTATCCGGGAGCGTCCATGATGTCGGTCAAGGTGCTTTGGGATAAGGCTACGCAAAAAATTCTCGGTGCGCAGATCGTGGGCTTTGACGGTGTGGATAAGCGCATGGACGTGATCGCCACCGCCATGCGACTTGGTGCGAAGGTGACCGACCTTGCAGAACTCGAGCTTTGCTATGCCCCGCCCTTTGGCTCTGCCAAAGATCCCGTGAATATGGTAGGATTTGTTGCCGAAAACGTCATCACGGGCAAGATCGGGCAGTTCTTCTGGCACGACGTGGAAAAGCTCCCACGCGACGGAAGCGTGACGCTGCTTGACACACGAACCAATACCGAGGTCGCACGCGGCAGAATCGACGGCTTTATGCACATTCCGCTTGACTCGTTGCGTGAGCGCATGGGTGAGATCCCCACAGGTAAGCCCGTGTATGTGCATTGCCACAGCGGACTGCGCTCTTATATCGCTTGCCGCATTCTTGCCGGCAACGGCTTTGAGTGTTACAATCTCGCAGGCGGATGGCGGCTCTATGAGTCGGTCATAAACGAAAGAACGGTGCCCGAATATGTCTGCACCGAATGCAAGTGACGATAAAAAAGAACAAGGAGGTATATCTTATGTCAGTACAAAAACTGAATCAAAATAATTTTAATAACGCAATCGCAAGCGGCACGGCTCTCGTGGATTTCTACGCCGATTGGTGCGGACCTTGCCGTATGGTTTCTCCCATCGTAGACGAGATCGCCGAGGAAAGAAGCGATATTACCGTTGGCAAGGTGAACGTAGACGATGAAAATGCCCTTGCCATGAAATACGGCGTGATGAGTATTCCCACGCTGGTCGTTTTCAAGGACGGAAAGGAGGCGGCAAGAATTGTCGGAGCAAGACCCAAAGTCGCCATTCTTGCGGAGCTTGTGTGATGAAGCGCATTATAATTGCCGTATCGGTTGCGCTGATGCTCATTCCTCTGCTTATAGGATGCCACGGTAATAACAAAAGCTCCTATGAGCAGATCACTCCTGCCGAGGCAAAGGCGCTTATGGATAGCGAGGACGGATACATTATTCTCGACGTGCGAACACCCGAGGAGTTTGCGGCAGGTCATATTGCAGGAGCTATTCTCATTCCCGATTATGAGATCGGAGAGAAAGCAGAAAGCATATTAACCGACAAGGATCAGCTGATCCTCGTCTATTGCCGAAGCGGCAGGAGAAGTAAAAACGCCGCAAATGAGCTTGCGACGTTAGGCTATACGAATATTAAGGAGTTCGGCGGTATCAATGATTGGAAATACGGAACTGTAACAGAATAATCGCATATATGATAATAGCCACGGCTCGCTTGAACCGTGGCTTTGATCTTCAGTATGCAAGATTTTGGAGTTTCTTCTTATCTTTGATCACAATACCTTTTCTCGTGACCTCAATTACGCCGTCGGCGGCAAGATGCTTCAGCATCCTCGTAATTACCTCCCGAGCTGTTCCGAGGTGTCGAGCGATCATTTCGTGTGTAAGCGTGACGGTATCCGTCCCGTTTGCCTGCGTTTCTTCAAGAAGAAAGATGGCAAGACGCTTATCCATACTCATAAATACGGCCTGTTGCATGATCCACATCACGTCCGAGAAACGGCCGACGGCAGTTTCAAGGGCGTAATTCTTCACCTCAAGATAGCGAGAGCTGACGTCACCGAAAGCCGTGCTACTGATGCGGTAGCAATCGCTCGGAGCTTCGGCATCCACATATACGTCAAAGG
>JAFVQU010000003.1 GCA_017504625.1 Clostridia bacterium
AAAATAAGATAGAGTTTTATCAACTTTTCTTTCAAATTCGCCGCTGCCGTGAAATTTTGCTGTATACCAGATCTCATCATTATAATCCATCAAGTACACAATCTCTTTAATATCTTCATCAGTTCTTATTTTTTCGGTAAGCTCGTTTATATATTCTCCTCTTTTGAGCTGCTGATTCTTCATCCATTGTATCAAACTAAAAACTCCACCTATAATCACAACAAAAACCGATACCGCTGTTAAAACATCACCTATGTTATATGTGTTTTCAAATATCATTCAATCACTCCTAATAATGATTTGCTTTGGATTTCTTTCCTTTTGGAAAGGCTTCCAATCTTTCGGAACTTTTCTTCGATAAATTTTTATCGGGCGCTTGAAATGTGTATCCCTCAAACATGCAAGTGACATACTTCGACTTATTCCGTTTATAATTATACCATATTTTTACGCCTTTTTCAATTCTTTTTGAATATACCATGATATAATTTTCAAAAGGAGGATTATATCATGAAATCAAAATTTGCTTATGAAGAAAAACGAGAAATCTTGGAGCGTTACATATTAAGATCCGAGTCACCCACAAGTATTATCAAATCAGTCGGCATTTCAAAAAGCACTTTTTACAAATGGCTATCGGATTATAGATCAGAACAAGCGGAAGCGAAACGAAAAGGCTTAACTTTGCGAAACTTCAATTTGCTTGAAGCTAAAGTCAAACGGTTAGAGGGTATTATCGAAATTATCAAAAAGGCGAATGTGTTGCCTAATGCCCCTTTACAGCAAAGGCTTTATGTAGCCGAGAAGTTGTCTAGTGAATATAGTATTCATATGGTATGCGATGCATTAGATATTGCTCGAGGCACTTATTACAACCACATTCTTCGTAACAAAAGGGATAATACGTGGTATGCTAAACGGCGCGAATCTTTGCGCATCCAAATACAAGAGGTTTTCGATGAAAACAGCCAAATTTTCGGTGCCAGAAAAATAACTGCCGTTTTGCGAAACAAAGGTGTTAAGGTAGGAGAGGCAATGGTGAGAGAACTAATGAACGATATGGGACTTGTAAGCATTCGGCAGGAAGCAAAAAAGCTTTATGCTGATGAAATTCAAAGACACAAAAATTATTTGAATCAAGAATTTGATCCGGATGCTCCCAATCAAGTATGGGTAAGTGATGTCACCTATTTTAAATGCAACGGAAAATCGTATTATATTTGCGTTATCATCGACTTGTATGCGCGAAAAGTGATTGCTTATAAAGTAGGCAAGAAAAACAGCACGCAGCTAATTAAAACAACATTCAAAAAAGCCTATGAAAATCGACAGCCGCTATCCTCTTTGATTTTTCATACCGACCGAGGGGCTAACTACTGCTCCAAAACGCTAAATGAATACATAAAAACATTGGGAGTTACTCGTTCTTTTTCACGCCCATATGTTCCTTATGATAATTCCGTCGTCGAGTCTTTCTTCGCTTCTTTAAAGAGAGAAGAATTGTATAGAAAGAAATATCGCACAGAGGGAGAACTCCTCCAATCTATTGATGATTATATGGAATTTTACAACACACGCCGTCCTCATGCCAAGATCCAATACAAGACTCCTGAACAAAAGGAGCGTGAATATTCAGCAATATTCGGGGATATTGATAATGTGTAATCAGACTGTGGGGGTTCGGAAATAAGCGTTTGATCTAAACTATATGCCGATTTTGCATTTTTCTGTTTTGAAGTCCGATTGAAAAATAAAAAATGCGACCCCCAAAAGCCGCATAAAATAAGGATTTATAAAGAAAACACCATTGTCATTCGAACTTAGAGGGTTCGGATTTCAATGGTGTATTCATATGGCTGGGGTGCAGGGATTCGAACCCCGGAAATGTCAGAGTCAGAGTCTGATGCCTTACCGCTTGGCGACACCCCAATATTTTCAACAGACGATATTATATCACATCGAACTCGCTTTGTCAATACCTATTTTAAACTTTTTTGAAAAAATTATTCAACTTTTCTGCTTTTTTCAAAAAATTCGACCTTTTTTTACTTTACAAAATATGTTTTTTGTGATACAATACATAAGTCAATCTTATATCTACCCGTGGCACAGCTGGATAGCGCGTCAGACTCCGACTCTGAAGGCCGCAGGTTCAAATCCTGTCGGGTAGGCCAAGTAAAAGCGAGGGAATTATCCCTCGCTTTTCGCTTTATATTATTCCGATTACGGTTATCGCCGCGTAAAGCGCGAGCGTGACTATTCCCGAGATAAGCGTTGGTTTATATGAGAAGATTTGCTTTATATCGCTCCATATATCCTTTATACCGTGACTTTTCTTGGGCTCGGGTGATGCCGTCTTGTTTGTTTTCTCTTGTTTTTCAAGCGCACGCGCGCGGTATATTCTTGCCGCCTCCGAGAAGAACAGTGCGCCTGACAACAGCCACGCAAGTATAACTATGGTGACAAACAGTGTGGTATTTGGCGAGGATGTGAAATAAACCGACATATTCGTTTGCAGGAAAAGTCTGAACAGTCCGACTGCTATATGTACTATTACAGATGAGAGCAGGGAATCAGTCGTCAGATATACGAAGATGAATATGAGCGAGCATATTATCGCATCGGGAAGCTGTGCGGGGCTGAAGAAGAACAGCGCGGAGATAAGCGTTGACAAAGCTATTGCCGCGCGGAGTCCCGAGCTTTTCAAATGACCGAAGATGACGCCGCGGAATACTATTTCCTCGATAATTGCGGGGATGATTGCGTATGCGAGTGCAAGGTATGGAGAGGATACCGAAAAATCATTTTCGCCTGCATTGAAAATGCCGAACAGAGTAAAGCCCTTGGCCGCCGCGTACGTGCCGCCGAAGAGCATATTGAAAAGCAAGGACGTGCATATCGCGAAGAATGCAGTAAATACAAGCAGGAAAATATATTCTGCGCGAAGCGGTTTGATTCCCATAAGCAAAAGCTTTTTTTCACGGCTTTCACGTCCCCACGATAAAGTTATGAGAATATATGCGGGTACAAGCAGTATAAGTGCCTGCGCGATTATTGGCGAGAGCGGCTCGTTTCCAAAGGGGAAAATAAACTTGTCGATTATAAGAGCGATGAGTATGACGGTCATTGAAACGGCAGAAAGAAGCAAGCACAAAAGCGGCTCGTATCTCGGCTCTGCAGACTCGTTTTTGATGTTTTTTACTTGGTTGTTCATACTGAATACCGCTTATTCGTAAAATACCGACGCGCTTATTTTGTCCGCGGTGGAGTCGTCCTTGAGCGCGCGTACAAGCTCAAGACCAAAGGGGAAAGCCGCGCCCATGCCCTTTGCCGTGATAATATTGCCGTCACGGACTACGGTTTTGTCCTCAACTACGGTCGCGCCTTCAAGGTATTCCTCAAATCCGGGGAAGCAAACGGCTTTCTTGCCCTCAAGCAATCCACGCTTTCCAAGCACGAAGGGGGCGGCACAGATGGCGCAGAGATACGCGCCGTTTCTCGCTCCCGCGCGGATAGCGGCATCCACTATCTTGGACTTATCAAGATTGTCCGCGCCGGGCATACCGCCGGGCAAAATTATCATGTCGGGAGTAGAGTCGCGGTACATAACGTCAATGATGTCGGTCTGTACGGTTATGCCGTGAGCGCCTCGTATCATATCTCTGCCGCCGATGCCGACCGTTGTTACCTCAAGTCCCGCGCGGCGCAGAATATCGAGAGGGCAGAGTGCCTCGACCTCCTCAAAGCCGTCGGCTAAAAACATATATATCATGGGAAATCTCCTTCCGTTTTTTTACTGAATAAATTATATCATATGCCAGCCTCCTTTGTCAATCTATGGATTAAATTTCGCCAACAGGATTATATTGATATTATTCTGAAAAATCCCTTGACAATTGAAAAAGTAGGTTTATAATTAACATGGGAGAGGATTGCGAACGCATTCCTTTTACACAAGCTTTTTTATTCGGAGGTCAATGTGGCACACAGAATAAAGACAAACCAAAGCATGACCGAGGGACCGCTTTTCGGCAAGATGATGCGCTTTACCCTGCCGATAATCGTCACGGGACTTTTACAAGTACTCTACAACGCGTCGGATATGATCGTCGTGGGCAACTTTTCCCCCAAGGGCGGCATCTCAATGGGTGCTGTCGGATCGTGCGGATCACTCATTAACCTTATTGTAAATACCTTTCTCGGTCTGTCGGTAGGCGTCGGAATTGCCGTTGCCCAGCAGATAGGCGCGGGAAGACTTGAAAAGGTCAAAAAAACGATACATACCGCCGCACTTATGGGCGTTGTTTGCGGATTTGCAATCGCAATATTCGGTTTTTTCATGGCAGAGCCCTTGCTTCGCCTGATGTCAACTCCAGAGGAGGCGCTGTTTGAGGCAGTTCCTTATATGAAGGCGTATTTCGTCGGCGTTCCCGCAGGACTTGTATACAATTTTCTCGCGGCGGGACTTCGCTCGTCGGGAGATACGAAGCGTCCGCTTATATTCCTTTCACTGTCAGGACTTCTTAACGTAATAGTCAACGTTATCATGGTTGTAGGATTTGGAATGGGCGCGGTCGGCGTCGGTATTGCAACCACGGTTGCGCAGTATGCCTCCATGATAATGATAATCGTATACATGAGTAAGCTCGACGGCCCATGCAAGCTTATCTTCAGAGAGATAGGAATAGATAAGAAGAGTATGATGTTCATCGTTCGGAACGGACTTCCCGCGGGACTTCAGTCGCTCGTCTTCTCGCTTTCAAACGTGCTTATTCAGTCAACGGTGAATACCTACGGCGAAATAACCTACACGGGTAACGCCGCGGCGGCAAATATTGAGGGCTTTATCTACGTCGCGATGAATGCCTTTTATCAGGCGGCGATGACGTTTACAGGTCAAAATGTAGGCGCGGGTAAGCTCAAGCGAGTAAAGAGGATCGCGCTGATTGCGATTGCAAGCGTTACGGTCGTCGGGCTTGTACTTGGCGGCGCGGCAACTCTTTTACACGAGCCTCTGCTTTCAATCTACGAGCCGGGACAGAGTGCAGATCAGATTGCGGTAAGAGCCGCGGGAACGCTTCGAATGGAGATAATTTGCCTGATGTATTTCCTTTGCGGCATTATGGACGTGCTTGGCGGAATAATGAGGGGAATGGGCAAGCCGGTTATGCCGATGGTGGTGTCTGTGCTTGGCTCGTGCGTGCTTCGTATAATTTGGATATATACCGTATGCCCGCTCTTCCCGGGACAAATATCAATGCTCTATATCGCGTACCCTGTCACGTGGACGGTTACAGCGCTTGGTCATCTTTTCTGCTGTCTTGTGACGTATAAGAGGATGAAAAAGGATTTTTTACCCGTTATTTCGTAGTTTGAGGGAAAAAAGCATTTTTTGGTGGGTTTGTTGCAAAAAAGCTATAATAAAATATGAAAATTTTACTTAATATCTCTTGATAAAATGAGATATTTGTGATAAACTATAACTTGGTTAAAAATTTTTGCGCGAGGAAACTCGCAGATATAAGAAAGGTGGATCATAACATGACCTACAACAAGAAGTCTATTGAAGACGTAGTAATCAATGCCGGCACAAAGGTTTTCGTTCGTTGCGACTTCAACGTTCCCTCCAAGGACGGCGTTATCACCTCCGATAAGAGAATCGTAGAGGCGCTTCCCACTATCAAGTACCTTATGGCAAAGGGTGCTAAGGTTATCCTTGCATCTCACATGGGCAAGCCCCACAACGTATTTACCCCCGGCTTCAAGCTCACTAAGAAGGAGCTTAAGAAGGTAGCAGAGCTTCCCGAAGCAGAGCAGGAAGCGGCAACCGCAGAATATCTTGAAAAGGCGAAGAAGGACGTTAAGAAGTTCTCGCTCAAGATCGTTGCAGACAGACTTAACGAATATCTTGACGGTAAGGTTGCATTCGCTACCGATATCGTAGGCGACGATGCTAAGGCAAAGATCGCCGCTATGGAAAACGGTACCTGCGTGCTTCTCGAAAACGTTCGTTTCGACGCAGGTGAAGAGAAGAACAAGCCCGAGTTTGCAAAGGCACTTGCTGACCTCTGCGGCGAAGGTGGACTTTACGTAAACGACGCGTTCGGCACCGCGCACAGAGCGCATGCTTCTACCGCAGGCGTAGCTGCATATCTTCCCGCAGTTTGCGGTTACCTTATCGGCAAGGAGATCGGCGTTATGGGCAAGGCTCTCGCTGATCCCGAAAGACCCTTCGTTGCTATTCTCGGTGGCGCAAAGGTATCCGATAAGCTCAACGTTATCAACAACCTTCTCTCTAAGGTTGATACACTTATCATCGGCGGCGGTATGGCATACACCTTCCTCGCAGCTAAGGGATATGGCGTAGGTAACTCTCTCCTTGACACCGACAAGATCGAATACTGCAAGGAAATGATGGCAAAGGCAGAAGCTAACGGCGTTCAGCTTCTTCTTCCTATTGATACTACTATTGCTGCAGGATTCCCCAACCCCATCGACGCTCCTGTTGACGTTGAGGTAGTTGATTCGGACAAGATCCCTGCTGACAAGGAGGGTCTGGACATCGGTACCAAGACCATGGCACTCTATGCGGATGCGGTTAAGAACGCAAAGACTGTTGTTTGGAACGGTCCTATGGGTGTATTTGAGAACCCCACTCTTGCAAAGGGAACAATTTCCGTAGCACAGGCACTTGCTGACAGCGATTGCATTTCTATCGTAGGCGGCGGTGACTCTGCGGCTGCTTGTGAAACTCTCGGCTTTGCTGACAGAATCACTCACATCTCCACCGGCGGCGGCGCATCTCTCGAGTTCCTTGAGGGCCTTGAGCTTCCCGGTATTGCGGCACTTCAGGATAAGTAATATTATAAAGAGGTATACAACAATGAGAAGATACGTAATTGCAGGAAACTGGAAAATGAATATGACCCCCAACGGCGCAAAGGCTCTTATCAATGAGATGAAGCCTCTCGTTGCGGGCAAGGAAAATTGTGATGTAGTACTCTGCGTTCCCGCTATTGACATTCCCGCCGCAGTTGAGGCTGCTGCAGGCTCTAATATCAAGATCGGTGCAGAGAACGTTCACTTCAAGGCTTCGGGCGCATACACCGGCGAGATCTCCGCAGAGATGCTCTGCGAGGCAGGTGTTGAGTACGTTGTAATCGGTCACTCTGAGAGAAGACAGTACTTCGGCGAGACCGACCAGACCGTCAACCTCCGCACTCTTGCGGCTTTGAACGCCGGTCTTAAGGCTATCGTTTGCGTTGGTGAAACTCTTGAGCAGAGAGAGCTCGGCTACACCGAAACTCTCCTCAAGTTCCAGACCAAGATGGCACTCACAAACGTAACCGCTGAGCAGATGAAGAACGTTATCGTCGCTTACGAGCCCGTTTGGGCAATCGGTACCGGCGTTACCGCTACCGCTGATCAGGCAGATGAGGGTAACGGCTACGTAAGAGCTGCTATCGCTGAAATGTTCGGCGCAGAGGTTGCTGAGGCAACCACCGTTCAGTACGGCGGCTCTATGAACGACAAGAACGCGGCAGAGCTTCTCTCCAAGGAGAACGTTGACGGCGGTCTTATCGGCGGTGCATCGCTCAAGAGCGCAGCCTTCGCAGCTATCGTTGAAGCAGCACAGTAATATTAGATAAATAGAAATGCAAAGAGGGGAGAAGGAGCTTTTTGAAAAAAGCTTCCTTCTCCCCTCTCTGCACTCTCCCCTCATCCTCAAAAACTTCTAAAGAAAAGGGAATAAGGACGCCGAGAGATAAATTATATTATAATGAAGACGACACACGAGCCAGAGCCGCACCGCAGGTGCCTTTTTGAAAAAAGGGTTTCCTCCCTCTCCATTTACCCTCACCCACCTGCCAAAAACTTCTCGAAAAAGGGAATGGGCACAGCAAGATGTATTGACAAAAACGGTTTTTTATTGTATAATATATGCATTTAATGCAATAGGGGTGCTTATGAGTTCGAGACGCAGAAAAAGTAAATTATTGAAAAGATTAATGAAGAATAAGGTGGCAGTAGTTTGTATCCTTGCAACAATTCTTTCTTGTTCGATGACGATGTATATGGGTGCCTATATTATCGACAAAGAGTATGTTGGAATAGATGGTGCAAACGGTAAAAGCGCATACGAAATTGCTGTAGAGAATGGATTTTCGGGAACTGTTGAAGATTGGCTTGAATCATTAAAGGGAACAGCAGAGGGGAACGAGTTTAGTGTCCAGGAACTTCCATTGAAAGTGACTGTAGGTCAGAACGCTGATTATGAAACTATCAATGAAGCGCTTGAATATTTGTCAGCCTATTATCCAATGTATAAACAGGGAGGCGTTGAATTTACAGTAGAAATTCAGGGTGGTACGATCATTAACGAGCAGATTATGGTAGATAAAATCGATCTTTCCTATATAACAATAACAACAAACGCACCCGATAATACCGTAAAGGTTGACGTTAGCGGTTGGGGAGGAGTAACACATGATACGAGAGGAAACAGGCCGTTCTTTTCTGCAGAAAACGGCGGGCGACTTCCCGCAATTGGTTGTTTGTTTAGCTGTATAGCGCCCAAAGAGGGTTGGAACGATAACAACTATGCGGTTGGGTATTTTTGCAACAGGGGATCAACGGGAGTTATAATGGGCTCGGTTGGTGCTAACGGAGTGCTGAAAAATGTAGGGCTTGAGGGTTTTTACGACAATGTCATAGCAAACAATAACAGCGAGATAGTTTTGCGCGAAGCTATATGCAGAAATGCCGCGAGGTACGGCGTGCTTTCAAGACATATCAGCAGGGTTTCTGCCAGAAGTGCCGATCTTACAAATTGCGGTGATATTGCCGCATATGCCGACAGAGCATCTATGATGGATGTTAGACATGCCGATATGTCGGGTAGTGGACGAGCGATAGTTGCCTATCATGCGTCAACTGTAACCGCAAACGAGGCTAATGCCAATAATATGCGAGGTAGTTGGACTATTGATTCAAGACAAGGATCGATTATTAATTGCCAGGGAATTAAGATAAATGGGGCCAATAGCATATTCCATATTGATGAGGGCGGCACAATAATTGCAACCGGATATGTTGCAGAAAACATAGAGCATTCAATATTTAGCTCAACTCCCAATGAAACATCTAAAGAGGGTATAATATATAACTAAAAAAGATGCAAACCGTTATTTTGCGGTTTGCATCTTTTTTAGTTATATAAAACCTTTATATTACAAGCACTTTTTAAAAGTCTACCAAAAAAGTTGAAATTTTTTAAATTTTTTTCAAAAAACCTATTGACAAGCCGATTTTGTTGTGATATAATCAAAGTGTACCAAGGAGGTAGACATTAAAACACACGAAGGAGGCAAGTCAATATGAGAGTAACGCAAGAAGCAGACTATGCCATCCGTATGTGTCTGATCCTTGACAGTATCGGAGAGAAGACCGGCGCGGCGACACTTGCCGATCTCGCCTGTATCACTCCAAAGATAGCCTTAAAGGTGCTAAGAAAATTGCACGAAGGAGGGTTTGTAAGATCCTACAAGGGAGTGCAGGGAGGTTACGAGCTTGTGCGTTCGGGCGACGAGGTCAAGGTGCTTGATATAATAGAATTGATAGACGGCCCTGTCAGAATCTCGAAATGCCTTGAGTGTGACCACGATTGCTCGCGAAACCCTTGCAAGACAGACTGCAAGATGCACATAGCGTTTGGCGCTATCAACAAAAAATTAATTGACAATCTCGGCAAGATAACGGTGCGAATGCTCCACGACAAGAGTGTGAGCGACTCCGACATCGCCGACATTATTAACTCAAAAAAATAAAAAATTAAAAATAAAAATTACATTTACTTAAAAGGAGATCATGATTATGAAAAAGTTTGTTTGTTCCGTTTGTGGTTACGTTCACGAGGGTGAGTCCGCACCCGAAAAGTGCCCCGTATGTAAGGTTCCCGCTGAAAAGTTCAAGGAAATGCAGGAGGGCGCAGCTCTCAAAGCAGAGCACGAGTACGGCATCTACGCAAAGACCGTAAAGAACAATGCTGATATTAGCGAAGAAGACAAGAAGTACATCTTTGAGCAGCTTATGGCTAACTTCAACGGCGAGTGCTCTGAGGTTGGTATGTACCTCTGCATGGCACGCATCGCGCACCGCGAGGGCTACCCCGAGATCGGTCTTTACTGGGAGAAGGCAGCATGGGAAGAGGCAGAGCACGCAGCTAAGTTTGCAGAGCTTCTCGGCGCAGACCTCGAGCCCAACATGAAGGCTACCACAAAGGACAATCTTGCATGGAGAGTTGACTGTGAGTACGGTGCAACCGCAGGCAAGTTTGACCTTGCAGCATGCGCAAAGAAGAACGGTCTCGACGCAATCCACGACACCGTTCACGAGATGGCACGCGACGAAGCAAGACACGGCAAGGCTCTCGAGGGACTTCTCAAGAGATACTTCAAGTAATATTAAAATAGTATAATCCCCTTTAAACATAAAACATTTTTGAGAACAGGGCTTCGGCTCTGTTCTCTTTTTTGTTTGGCGAGGAAAGGGGGAATAAGGCTCAAAAAAGTGGAATTTTATTGGAAGTTCCAATGCTTTTTTGATGTCTGAAAATCTCACTTTGGAAAGCGTTTTGGAAGCTATTTTTTGCTAATATGGGGTTTACAAAATGTAATGCTAATGATATAATAGAACAAAAGTTCTGAATGGTTGCTTTCTGGGGAGAAAGACGGCCTTTTAGAATTTGAATAATTGACAAAATGAAAAAAATATTATACAATATAGGAGGGAAAATGACTGAAACCCCGATAGAAAATTTAATAAATAATCTTTTACAAGATAGAAATTTACAAGGATATAGCGAAAAATGGGCGAATTGGGAGTCGCAGCTATTGCCAACTTCTTGCAGATATTGTGTAGAGCAACACGGAAAAATTTTTGACATCTCAGTTTTGGATAATAAAACTGAGGTTCAAGCTCGCCCAAATTGCAAATGTGTGTACGTTTCAATGCGGACAAAATTAGTTGGGACAGCTACAGATTTGGGAATTGACGGTGTAGATATGTTTATAGCTGATTATGGATATTTGCCTGATTATTATATTCCGTTTAGTATTGCGGAAGATGCCGGATGGCGAAGTAAAAAGGGAAACCTAGATAAGGTGCTTCCCGGAAAGATGATTGGTGGAGATGTTTACAAGAATAAGGATGGAAAGCTTCCACAATCGCTGGGGAGAGTTTGGTATGAGGCCGATATAAATTATGAAGGTGGATATAGAAACCGTCAAAGAATTTTATATTCAAATGACGGATTGATGTTTGTTAGTTACGACCACTATCAGACATTTTACGAAATAACAAATTAAGGAGATGACTATGTACGAATTTAAAGAGCTCTATACTATTGATTTTTCGAATGTAGAATATTATATGGAGATACACCACATAATTCAAAAGGCATTAAATTTTCCCGATTATTATGGCGGCAGCTTAGATGCCTTGTGGGATTGTTTGAGGGATATGGTTGGAGAACCTATTCATATTGAAATACTGGGACTTGATGTGGTTGAGCGAAAGTTTGGAAATTATGCCCTCAAATTGATTGAAACGTTTAAAGAATTGAAGCATTATCGAAACGACAAATATTCTCAAGAAATACAAATTGAAATTGTCAGCGGAGATGCTCGCGTATCACTAAATTGAGGATAATTAGATGATCAAAAAATATACAATAGATTTCACTAACGTAAATTATTATTTAGAAATGCACGCTGTAATTTGGAAAGCACTTGATTTTCCCGATTATTACGGTTGCAATTGGTCAGCATTTTGGGACTGTTTAACAGATATGTATGGAGATCCTATACATATTGAGATCATCGGTCTTGATGTTATCGAACGCAAATTTGGTGCGGATACAACACAAAAAATGCTAGAGATTTTGAAGCGATTCAAGCATTTCAACAACGATTTGTTTTCTGATAGCATAAAAATAGAACTTGTCAGCGGAGATGTTCGAGTTGAGTTGGAATAATAATCGACAATGGCAAAAAGTCGACAGTTATATAAGTATGCTTATCTATAAATACTTATTATTTCATTTTTTGAGGAGGAAACAGCATGGGCAACAATTACGTACCCGAAATTGACAAGGCAAGCAGCGACTATTACGTTGCCTGTCACTATTTTCCCGGCTGGAACGTTTACCCAAACGGGTACTCGGCAATGGCGGACATCTTGGATTTTCCGGAGCGCACACCCTTGATCGGATATTATGACGAAGCAGATCCTGAGGTGATAGACTGGGAGATCAAGTGGGCGCTTGAGCATGGAATTCAGTGCTTTATCTATTGCTGGTACCGCGCTTTTGCAAACGTTGGACATCCTGTGACCAACGATGGCCTCAAGCTTAATCACGCGCTTATGGCGCGCAAGAAATCGCGCTACGTCAAAATGATGGATTACGCTATTATGTGGGAGATCGACAACGCGGGTGGCGTGGCGGATATTGACGACGTGACAAACAATCTCGTGCCGTTTTGGTGCCAAGAATATTTTTCGGACGATAACTATCTGAAAATCGACGATAAACCCGTGCTGTTCGTGTACGACTGCCGCTGGAGATGGAACAGACAGTACACGGGAAACGAAACGATGGCGGATATATTGGCGGCGATTGATAAAAGGGCGAGAGAGCTCGGCTTTAAGGGCGTTCATTTTATGGTGGAGCATCGCAACAAAAGCACGGCGCTGTTTGGGAAATACAGGGAGATAGGGTATCAAAATTCCTTCGCATATTGTTATCATACAGAGGAGCGAAAGCCTTCTCAAGAGACGATTATCAATACTCAGGTCGAGATTATGAACGAGCAAATAAAGGCTGACCCGTATTTCCCGTTGTTGACCTGCTCGCAGGCGTGGGATCCGTATCCATGGTATCGTCACTCGCAAACACCGGAGCAGCTTGCGCGGATAACTCAGTGGAAGCTGACGCCCGAAAATTGGAAAATACTTCTTACAAAGGTCAAAGCGCTGTCAGATTCGATGCCAAGTGATGCGCTAGGGCACCGAATGATCATCCTTGACAATTGGAACGAATGGTGCGAGGGGCACTATATTGCGCCGCACCGCTCGGGCGGCTTTAAATATCTGCAGGCGGTACGCGAGGTGCTTACGCATTGTGATAATCTTCCCGATTACCGACTTCCTCGCGATATTGGGCTTGGCCCGTATGACGAAAAGATCAATTTCGACGCGGAGCGTATTTGGTATTCGTTTTAAATTTTTCCTCTACGTGTAATGTGGATTGACAAAAGGAAAGAAGTGTGCTATACTCAACGTATAACGCACATGGGAGAATAATTATGGCAACACCGATGTTAATAGGAATCGCGGGAGGCACGGGATCGGGAAAATCCACCTTTGCAAATGGGCTCAAGAAGCTTTTTCCTGACGAGATAACCATTATTTCTTACGATAATTATTATAAGGCGCAGGATCATCTTACGATGGAGGAGAGAGTCAAGACGAATTACGACTGTCCCGACGCGCTTGATACCGATCTGCTTGTAAAGCATCTCCGACAGCTTCTTTCGGGCGAATGCGTTGACGTGCCGAATTACGACTTCTGCATACATACAAGATGCCCTGAGGTTACGCGCCTTTGTCCGACGCCCGTCATTATTATTGACGGTATTCTGACCTTTCACGACGAGCGATTGCGCGAGCTTTTTGACATTAAGATTTTTGCGGACGCCGATGCCGACGAGCGCATTCTGCGCCGACTTCGCCGCGACGTGACTGAGAGAGGACGCGATATTGACGGAGTTATCAGCCAGTACGTCAGCACGGTCAAGGTCATGCACGGTATTTACGTTGAGCCGACGAAGAAATATGCGGATATTATTATCAACGGCGGCAGAAATTCGGTCGCGCTTGATATCGTTGCTTCGAGGATCAAGAGAAAATTGGGTAAATAATAAACAACGGCGGATTTAAGTCCGCCGTTACTTATTGCGTGAAAAGGGAGGAGCATTAAGCTCCTCCCTGAGTTTTATCTTGGATTAGTCTTCTTTTTTCTTGAAAACAACTGCAACCAAGCCCATGCACAATACGGAGATCATCAAAGCTCCGCCTGTGATGCTGGAACCGCATCCGTCGTCCTTAGTAGGAGCGGGTGCCTCTGTGGGCTGCTCTGCCTTAGGATCAGTCTCAACAGGATCAGTTTCAACAGGATCGGTCTCAACGGGATCAGTCTCAACGGGATCAGTCTCAACGGGATCGGTTTCAACAGGATCGGTTTCAACAGGATCGGTCTCAACGGGATCGGTTTCAACAGGATCGGTCTCAACAGGATCGGTTTCAACGGGATCAGTTTCAACAGGATCAGTCTCAACAGGATCGGTCTCAACGGGATCAGTTTCAACGGGATCAGTCTCAACGGGATCGGTCTCAACGGGATCGGTCTCAACGGGATCGGTTTCAACGGGATCGGTCTCTTCAGGCTCAGCCTGACCGTTAATAACCGCGGTTGCGCCCTGAGCGATCTGTCTGTCGTCGTTGTAGGTATCCATCTTACCGGTTACGGTGATGATGTCGCCTACTTCAACCTTAGTAGAAAGTCTGTAGATGTAAAGGGTGTTGCCTTCTTCATCCTCAATGGTAACGGTGATATTGCCGTAGCTGTCGCTCCAAGGTGTGTTGATCTCTGCAACAGTACCCTTAACGATAACGAAGGTCTCGTCGGGAAGAACGATTGCCTCGGGGATAGAAACCTCGGCGTAATCGGGGCCTTCTACTTCCTTGTGACCGGTGATCTCTGCGGTTGCGCCCTGAGCGATCTGCTTTGCGCCGTTGTAAGAGCCTACCTTACCGGTAATGGTAATGATATCTCCAACCTTAACGTCAGTTGAAAGTCTGTAGACGTAAAGGGTGTTGCCATCTTCGTCTGCGATGGTGACAGTGATATTGCCGTATGCGGCATTCCAAGGAGTGTTGATCTCTACAACGGTACCGCTGACGATAACCTTAGTATCGTCGGGGAGAGCGATTGCCTCGGGGATAGAAACCTCGGGCGTCTCGGGCTCAACGATCTCGACGTGGTCGAGGAGAATTGCGGTTGCGCCCGCAGCTATCTGGTTCTTGCCGTTGTAAGAGCCTATCGAGCCCTTAACGGAAATAACGTCGCCGACTTCAACCTCGGTCGCAAGCTTGTAAACATAGAAGGTCTTGCCGATTGCGTTGGTAATGGTAACCGACATGCAATATGTGCTGTCGCTCCAAGGAGTATCTATTGAGGTAACTGTACCCTTAAGGATGACTCTTGTTCCGCTGGGAAGAGCGTTTGCAGCCGAGAAGGTTGTTTCAACGTATTCGCTGCTGGAGGGAGGAGGAGCAGATCCACCGTCGCCTTCCTTGTAGGTTACTTCGATGCCGGTAACGCGAACCTGCTTGCCATCAGAACCGTTCTTTACGGAATTAAGAACAATGTAAGAGCCGGAAGCGGGAACGGTCGTGTTGCCGATATCGGTGCTATTGCCACTTACACAGAGGTGTGCGTAGGTTCCTTCAAGGGTGGAAACCTTAACCGAAACAAGCTCATATCCTTCAGCCAAATAAATGGTAAGAGAACCTGCGGGGGAATCGGTTGCATAAATACGGATATGGTTGCCGCTGTATGCTTTACCGGAGTTTGCGCCACCGTCAACGCGTACGGTTACGACGTCGTCTAGGTCGAATTCCTGACCTACGGTCGTGTTATCCCAACCGTTAGCGGAGATCAACTCTGACATAGTCTTGCTTACGGTGATTTCGCCCTCGCTGGGCTCGGTGGTCTCGCCCTCGCTGGGCTCGGTGGTTTCTTCGGGAGCAGTGGTTTCGGAATCATCAGATCCGCCGGGGATATGTTCGATGAGCCAACCGCTCTTCATCTGGGGTGTGTCGTTATACCGACCAATGATGCCGTATACTGTTATGGTGTCACCTGCAACAGGCTTAACGGTCATAGCATCATATCTGGTGTTGCCGTCCGCACTGTAGATTCCGTATACGGTAAAGATGTTACCTGCGGCATCGGTGATTGTCGAGTTGCCGTACTGGGTGTTGTAAACCTCGGTAATAACGCCGGTTACGTAATACTTGCCGGGAGTATAAGTGTTATGCTCCATGGAGTTACCGAGTGCAATTACTTCCGGAATGGTCAGAGTGGAGTCTGCCTCGGGGTAAGTAGGAGTCTCAGGCTCGGTAGGAGGAGTAGGAGTATCAGGCTCGGTAGGAGGAGTAGGAGTTTCTCCGCCGGTAGTTTCATTCAACTTGTACAATGTGAAGTCGCTAGGATACTTGGTAGTATCGCCGGCGGTTGAATTCTTGTAACCGCGGAACTTAAGATACTGAGCATCTGAATTGAATGCAAACGTTACTGTATCAGCATCAGCACTCTTAATCTTGAACGTGCCGTTGTTACAGGTAATAGTCCAATTATAAGTGCCGCTCTTAATACCGTTAGTGTTTGCTGCCTTAGGAGCAATGGACGCGCCGTTTGCATCAGTCAAAATCACTCCGGAGTCGCTAACGGTGATAGTCCAAATAAATCCTGTTGCGTTTTCAACGCTGATGATATCACCTGTAACGGTGGGCTGACCTGCTTCTACCCAAGGGCTGGAACCAGAGCCGAGAATAGTGGGTGCATAGCCGTTGCTGGCAACTATAACATACTTGCCGGTGGTAAGCTCGGCCAAGGTAGTGATCTTGTTATATGCGCTCTCGGTAGTAGGAGTATCGGGCTGCTCTGTGGGTTCCTCGGTGGTATCCTCAGTGGTATCCTCGGTGGTATCCTCAGTGGTATCCTCGGTAGGAGCCTCAGTGGGAGCCTCGGTGGGAGCCTCGGTGGGAGCCTCGGTAGGAGCCTCGGTGGGAGCCTCGGTAGGAGCCTCGGTAGGAGCCTCGGTAGGAGCCTCGGTAGGAGCCTCGGTGGGAGCCTCGGTAGGAGCCTCGGTAGGAGCCTCGGTAGGAGCCTCGGTGGGAGTCTCGGGGTCGGTAGTTTCGCCGCCTGCAACAAAGAACTCGATCTTGTCGATCATGCATCTCTTTCCGCTGGTAACGGAGAACGAAACAGTCTTGGAAGAAGAAGTGTCAACTTCTATCGCATCATACTCACCGTCGTTGCTGGACTTGGTGAGAGCGGTTGCCGTTCCGTTAACAGTAACGGTTGCGTTGTTTGCCTTATACTTTGCGGCATAGATAATTACCTTCTCTACGTCAGCGGGAGCAGTGAAGGAGAAGCTTCCTGCTACGGAGCCGGTACCAAGCTTCAATGCGGAGTTACCTGTTAAATCTCTTGCATTGGCGTATACTTTTGTAAGGTTTGTCAGAGTAAGAGTGTAGGCTCCCTCTGTGTAAGATTTAGAGCCGGTAATTTCAGACCCGTCGGCGTGGCTTGCCGCGCCGTTTGCGCCAAAGTCAAAGGTTGCCGCAGCGGTGTTTCCTGCGGGAGTGTCTGGCTGGGTGGGTTCGTTGCCTTCGGGCTGGTTAGAGCCGCTTCCGCTACCGCCCTCGGTAGGAGTATAAACGTTGCCTGCCTTAGCCTGTCCGGAGGGAGTTTCCATATTGGCGGGAACTTCCTCATCGAAGAGCTGCCAAGCAAGCTCGGGGTAGTCAATGAATACGTTTCTGTTACCCTGAATGCTTTCGACCGAGTCGTTTCTGCCCATTTCCCAGGTGTCAACGGGGTCAAGCTCGCACCAGTCGAGAAGAACGTCAACGCTCTCAAATACCTTGGTAACGCTTGTTGCGCCCCAATCGGAGTTCCATCTTACGTAAACGTAGAGGATGATTCTCGCAACGTCGCCCTTAGCATAGTCTTCGGGTTCGTAATATCCGGAGGATTCGCCGAATTTCTTGCTGCTTCTATCACCGTTCACTCCCGCATTTTCGGGTCTGATGTGATGAAGGTCAGCACCGCCACCCGAGGTGTTACCACCGCCAAGGCTCTGGGGCCATACGTGCTCACGGTTGCAAGCCCAAACGCCGTCCCATTGAGAAGGTACCATGGAGACGTCGGTGTAAAGAAGGGTTGCCTTCGTTGTGTCGCCGCCCTCACAGTCGGTATTCCAAACGAAATTCTTGCAATCGGTGTAACTTGCAGTCTCGTGACCTGCCTTCATGAGTGCATTCAGCGCGGATTGCAGCTCAGTGGGGGTTTTTGTTATAAGATTGTTATACGTATTGCTACCGGTGTAATAGTCAACGGCGTTGTCTGACAACTCAGTACACGTTTCGTGACGCGTACCCCAGTTATCTATAACACTCGGATCATCGGGGGTGATGCTGACCCCATCTGCCGATGCCATCAAAGGCAGGCTGGATATAATTATCACAACCGCCATTAAGAAGGCAAGTAATTTGATGTTTTTGACTTTCATTTCTACCTCCATAGAATGTTTATTTGGTCACCTTCTATTATGGCACATCCTGTCGAATTTGTCAATAATATTTTATATATATATATAACTTTGTATACATTGTCCCACAGGATTGTGCATTAGTGACAAAATCTCGCAGGGCTTATTTTCACGCAAAAGGGAAGACGTTCAAATTACCAATAAAAAATGATGAAAAAAGATGTTTTCACCATTGAAATATTTTTTTTCGTATGTTATAATGAACTTAGCTAATGCAATTGAGGGCACTATATGTAAATATTAAATTTTAAAAGAGGTAGATTGAATGAACTACGACATAATCATTATCGGCGCGGGCCCCGGAGGAATTTTTGCGGCATACGAGCTGATGCAAAAAAAGCCAAGCTTGAAGGTGGCTGTATTCGAGGCAGGGCATATGCTCAGCCGTCGTCACTGCCCCATTGACGGCGATAAGATAAAGACCTGTATCGGATGTAAGAGCTGTTCTATAATGAGTGGCTTTGGCGGCGCGGGAGCTTTTTCCGACGGAAAATATAATATCACAAACGATTTCGGCGGCTCGCTTTACGAGTACATAGGAAGAAAGCGCGCGCTTGATCTTATGCACTACGTTGACGAAATAAATATGAGCTACGGCGGCGACGGATGCAAGCTTTACAGCACTGCGGGTACTCGCTTTAAGACGGTCTGCATTCAGAACGATCTGCATTTGCTTGATGCGTCGGTACGACATCTCGGCACCGATATCAACTACGTCGTTCTTGAAAATCTCTACGCCTTTTTGGAGAGCAAGGTGGACTTTTTCTTTGACACTCCCGTAGAGACCATCGAGGTCATTGACGGAGGTTATTCTGTCAAATGTAAGGGTGCAATATACTCTTGTGAAAAATGCATAGTTTCTGTGGGAAGAAGCGGCAGTAAATGGATGGAAAAGGTTTGCAAGGAGCTTAAAATTCCCACCAAATCCAACCGCGTTGATATCGGCGTTCGCGTTGAGCTTCCCGCATCTGTATTCGCGCATCTGACCGACGAATTGTATGAAAGTAAGATCGTATACCGCACCGAGACCTACGGTGACAAGGTGCGTACCTTCTGTATGAACCCCAAGGGTGCGGTCGTAAACGAGAACACCAACGGAATTATAACCGTCAACGGTCACAGCTATGAGGATCCCGCAAAGCAGACCGAAAATACTAACTTTGCACTGCTTGTGGCAAAGCATTTTTCAGAGCCCTTTAAGGATTCCAACGGATACGGCGAGTCTATCGCAAGACTCAGCAATATGCTTGGCGGTGGAGTTATCGTACAGCGCTTTGGCGATCTTATCCGCGGCAGACGCTCAACTCCCAAGAGAATTGAGGAAGCCTTTATCACGCCTACGCTTCAGGCAACTCCCGGCGACCTCAGCCTCGTTCTTCCCAAGCGAATTCTTGACGGTATTATCGAGATGATCTACGCGCTTGATAAGGTAGCCCCCGGTACTGCTAACGAGGATACCTTGCTTTACGGTGTAGAGGTCAAGTTCTACAATATGGAGGTCGAGGTCAACGAAAAGCTTGAGAGCTGTTACCCCGGACTTTATATTATCGGTGACGGCAGCGGAATTACTCACTCGCTCTCGCACGCATCGGCAAGCGGCGTTCACGTTGCAAGAGATATTACACAGTAACAAACATAATAAAAAAAGCAGACCTCGTGTGAGGTCTGCTTTTGTTTTTTATTTTTCAGGGAAATTAAGTGTGTTGCAGGTCTTTGTTCCGTCCTCTTCGATAACTGCAAGAACGCACCCACGGTAGGAGGTCTTGGAGTTCCAGTTACAGGGAGCAATCTCAACGGTTATCTCCTGGTCTTTGAATTCCTTGAGCCAGTTGTACTGACTTGCGCTCGAGGAATAGAGAAGTATCTTGGTGCTTCCGCTTGTAACGTAGATGTTCGTATAGTACTGAGCTTCAACAACCTCTATGCTTGCCTTGAACACGTATACCTCTGCGCCGTGGTCCTCGTTGTAGTCAAGGGCGTAGAAGTCCTGCGCGGTCTTATCGGTAATAAAGGAAACGGTAGAGTAGTCGTGAGAGCCGTAATTGTTTACGAGAACCTCGCAAGCATCAATGTTGGTTTGGCCGAAGCCCGAAGAACCGTCCTTAAGTCTGATGGCTCTCGTACCTCTGATGATAACCTCGTTACCAAGCTGAACCTTAGAGAGCTGCTCCTCGTCCATAATGACCGCGATAGCACCGCTCTCGTCGATGAGGTAGAAACCGGACTGGTTAACGAGAGAAGGACCAACGATACCCTTAACGGTGATGATCTCGCCAACGGTTGATCCGATAGCCTCACCAACGGTGATCGAGGGGATCTCCTCTTCGGAAATAGTAACGTTTACGGTCACGGTGTCAGAGGCGGTGACGCCGTTATAGGAAGCGGTTACTGTAACGGTAGCGGTTCCGCTATTATTACAGTGCATTATGATCTTGCCTTCCTCGTTTGCAATAGAGATGACGTTCTCGTCGCTCGATGCGTAAGTAAGAGTTGCGTTCTCAAATCCGAGAAGAACAGAGGAAACGCTATCTACAAGCTCAAGCGCGGGGTCGCCTGTGTAGTTTGCTTCAAACTGGGGAACGCCGTAATACTTAACTGCGTGCTCTGCGGCGTTGTTTACGTCAAAGGTGAAGCCTTCGTCAACAACCTTTACGGGGAGGAAACGGAATACGCATCCTGCTACGGTTGACTTTGCGTTGAGGGCTACGAGATATACGGTGCATACCTTGCCGTCAAATGCGTCAAGCCAAGCAAAATCGCCGCCGTTGCACTGGGTGTAGGTGTAGGATCCCGTGGTTTCATCGAGATCGTTGATGTAGTAGTTAACAAATCCGCTACCGGGAACCTTCTTTACAAGAGCGGTGACCTTGAAAATCTGGGTGGTGATGTCCTCGGATACGGGAGTGTCGAGAATATCCTTAACGGTGGATACGGGGAAGGAAGCATCAGTCCAGTCATGGTTGCCATCGTCGTTGGAGATGAGAGTTACGCCTTCAAGCTGGTTACATCCAACGTATCCGTGCTTTGCTGCATTGTAGGACTCGTCAGCGAGTATCCAGTATGTCTTGGATGCCGCGATTTCTATCTTGTTGCCGATCTTAACTCTTGCGGCTGCGTCGCCATCGTAAACGTAGATGGAATCCGCGCCGTTAACGAGAATAAATCCGCAAGGCTTCATGCCGTTTGCGTATGTGATTCTTGCAACGATACCGCTAACGCGTACCTTTTCGCCCTCAGCGGCAGCTCTTGCCTCTGCAATAGTTGCCTCGGGGTATTCGGAAACGTCGACGTTGCCCTGATTTGACTCAAAGGAGATAAGTCTTGCGTTCTGTACCTCGGGAGTTCCGTTATAGTTCTGAAGAATACAGTGGAGAATTACAGTGTCGCCCTTGTATGGTATCTCGTCAAGCTCGCTGTATCTGAGTGCGCCGTCTACGCTGTACGTGCCGTAGACCGAGATCTCGCCGGTCTCGTCGGTGATTACCATTCCGCCGTAAGTGGGATTGGTAACGGTCTTGATGGTGGCGCGGATGTAGTATCTTTCCTCGGTGATGTTGCCGGGCTCTCCGCAAAGCTCAATAGCTTCGGCGATAGTGATAAAGTCGTATTCGGGTTCGGGAGTAGTTGATTCGCTCTCATCCGTGGGCTCCTCGGTAGGCTCTTCGGAGGGCTCCTCGGAGGGAGTTTCTGTGGGAGCTTCGCTGGGAGTTTCGGAAGGCTCGTTCGTGGGCTCTTCTGTGGGAGCGTTTGTGGGCTCTTCTGTGGTCGTCTCTTCAACTATGCCACAGGCTACTGCCGATACGATCATGAGAAGTACAAGCAAGAGGGATAAGATTCTTGAAATTTTCATATAATTCTCCTTAATAAAATATGTGCGTATATATTTTACATTAAAAGAGCGGTAAAGTCAACATAAAACACGATATTTCAGCAAAAAAACCGTCTTTTTTTATATTTTGTTTCAACAACCAAGGTGAGAACTGCAAGTTTGATCCCAATACGACTTTAAGTGCTAAAAAACTTGACAAAAACGGTAAAATCTAATATAATTGTCTTAGTAAAAAGCTTGGAGGCGTTAGAGTGAGGATAATTCGCGATAATATCTATCTTTTTTCGGTCGCAAGGTCTTGCCCCGGCAAAATCGTGGCGTGTCGCACGAATGATGGCGACGGCGCGGTAGGGAAGAATATCAACGACGTTATCGCGTTTGACAAAGTTGATCTTGATTATGCCTTTTCGCGCGAGGGCAACGAGGAGTACAGGAGCGTATGTCTTTCCTGTCAATATCGCGGAGAGAGGAAAGCGGTCGCGTTTTTCGACTTCATGTGCCGTTCGTCATCCTTGTGCCTTGCAGTAGTATTTGATTTTGAAATATCTTCCTCAGCGAAGGCGATGAATGCGCTCGGTTACGGTAATGCCGACCTTGCCCCTTCGCTCACAAGGCTTTGCGATGACAGCTTTTCAATCGCAGATCACGAGGCTTTTATGTATATAGCCTACGTTTACGGCTGCATTGCGCCGCTTGGCGAGCTTCGGGCGTGTCGTTCGTTTAACAGTGCTGAATTGCTGCGCAGATACGTTAATTTAGCCGCCGATTTCATTGGAGTTGAGGTCGAATACTCGACCAAAAACGACCAAAATATTACATACTTCAATGACGAAAGATCAGTTTTTGCGGGCGGAATATGCGCCTCAGCTATACTGATCTCGTCAATACTTGCCCGTAAATTCTCAGATCTTGGCATGCTTTACGTTGAGGTCGTAATGGGTCGTGACGGCGCGTCTGTCTGCTTTGGGATAGATACAAAAAACGCTCTTGCGTTTGACAGCGCGAAATTCCTTGGCGACGTCGCGGATTCTTACGGTGTTTTGCTTGACAGGATCACCACGCGGCAGGGAGTGTCGCTCTTGCTCGTTCCGTTCTACGTTGACGTAGGTCTTGCGGAGGTCAAGGAGCGCGATATGTATCCGAGCATATCGGAATTTCTTTAATATCGGAATAACGAAGAAAATAATAAGACAATAATAGAAAATGAGAAATGTCGCTAAAGCGGCAGAGAGGAAAGCAACATGGCAAAATACAGAAGAGAGAGAATAAACGACGAATTCAGAAACGAGATCGCGATCATACTCCGTGAGGTCAAGGATCCAAGAGTTGCAAAGGCTTTTGTCAGCGTGACCGCGGCGGAGGTGACTCCCGATCTTAAGTTTGCGAAGGTATACTATTCGTCGCTTATGGGAGATAAAAAAGAGGTCAAGCGCGGACTTATCTCAAGTGCGGGATTTATCAGAGGTCAGATCGCGAAGAGAATGAATCTTCGCGTAACCCCCGAGATAAGCTTCGTTGAGGACGGTTCTATAGAGTATGGAGCAAAGATCTCTAAGATACTTGAGGGAATTACAATCACAGACCCCGACGGAGAAGACGAAACCGACGGAGAGAACTGATAAATGAACGATGTAGCAGAGTTTGTCGCGCTTAGCGCAAGTGACGTTGCCGAAGCACTTTGTAAGAAGGACAATATACTTATACTTTTTCATCATAATCCCGACGGCGATGCGTCAGGAAGCGCGTTTGCACTCAAAAGCTTTCTTGATAGCGTAGGAAAGAGAGCGGTATGCCTCTGTCCCGATGAGATGCCCGAAAGATTACTGTTTATTTCTGACGGATTGCAGGAGAAGGTTACCGCAGAGGCGTTGCCCGAGGACTTTGTTCCCGAGCTTATACTTTCGGTGGACACGGCATCGCCCTCGCAGCTCGGAACACTCTACGAGAGCTATCGGGGCAAGATCGACGCTATGATAGATCATCACGGCAAGGGAACTCCGTACGCGGACAACTATATAGTGCCCACGGCGTCGTCGTGCGGCGAGGTTCTGTACGGTGTGATACGCGATATGGCTCAACGGCTTGGAGTAGATATTCCGCTTCGCACTAAAAGCCTTATCTACACTGCGATAAGCTCAGATACGGGATGCTTCAGATACAGCAACGTGGCGCCTTCAACTCACAACGTTGCGGCAGAGCTTATTGAGAGCGGAGTTGACTCGGCGGATATAAACCACAAGCTTTTCGGCATGAAGAGCCTAAAGCAGATGCAGGTAGAGCATGCGGGCTTTGAGAGAATGAATATGCACCTTGGCGGAAAGCTGGCGATAATTACGTTCCCGTATGATCTTAAGGAACAGTACGGTGCGGAAAACGAGCATCTTGAAACGCTTGTTGACGTTGCGAGATGTATTCGCGGAGTTGAGGTGGCGGCGGTTATCAAGCAACCCGAGGCTGAGAACAGATTTCGCGTATCAATGCGATCCTCATGCGATCTTGACGTTTCGGAAATATGCGCGCTTTACGGCGGAGGTGGACACGTCCGCGCGGCAGGATGCACGATAGTGGCGGATTCGATACTTTCTGCGGAAATGACGGTAGTTCTCGCAATAGAGCAGCGGATGCTCGAGGAAGAATAAAAAAGGAATTGCAATCGCAATTCCTTTTTTGTTTATTTGATCTTATTATTCGGCCTCGGTAGCATCCTCGGCTACGTTTCTCATTTCCGCAACGTACTTAGCGGCGTAAGAATCTGCGGGTGCAGTGATATAATCCTTATTGATTCCGCTGAACGCGAATTCACCGATGCTCTCGATAGAAGCGGAGAGCTTGATAGCACCCTCGCTGTTAAGTGCGGTGCAATCGGCAAACGCGAGGTCACCGATGGACTTGAGAGCTTCGGAAGCGGTAAATGCGGTAAGCTTTTCGCAGTTGTTGAACGCGAAAACGCCGATAGAGCTTACGCTTTCGGGAAGAGCAACAGTTTCAAGAGCTGAGCAGTTCATAAAGGTGTAATCCGCGATGGCGGTAATGCCATCACCCTCGAACACGACAGATTTAAGATTGGTACATCCCATAAATGCGCCCTTGCCGATAGAGGTAACGGATGCGGGGATAACGATAGTTTCAAGCGAGGTGCAACCCGCAAAAGCCCAGTCACCGATAGAGGTAACAGTGTCGGGAATAGTAAATGCGGTAGCTGCGGTAGTATAATAGAAGGCTTCGTTTCCAATCGCAACAACGGTACGCTCACCGCGGTTAGCATCACCGACCTTTGCGGGAATTACTATCTCGTGCTCGGTGTAAAGACCGACGTAATCGGTAATAGATGCGTTCTCACCGCCGACCGACTTGAAGGAAAGAGTTCCGGTTTCGATCTTATGCTCGGTAGAGGGCGCAACGTAATCGTTTATAGAAGTGAAATCCTGTTGCTCCTTAGCGCAGGACGCGAACGCAAAAATAAGCATTATTGCGGCAAGGATAATTGCAATTTTCTTCATTTGTAAGCCTCCGTTATAGATAAAATAAACCATACACAAAAATTATACAACAAAACGACTCAAATGTCAAGGCTTTAGCTTTATTTTTGAACAAGTGTTTATCAATATTTTAGCATAGGCGGTTTTTTTGCCTCCATATTGAAAAAAACCGAAATGTGTGCTATAATGAGGTATATTTGAGTATGATCGTCCCATAAATAACGATATGGGGCAGGAAAGGATGAAAAATGCTATCTTCGGTTTTCAGCGCAGGAATCTTCGGTATTGACGGATATATAGTTACCGTTGAGGCGGATGCTCAGCCCCGCCTTCCCAATTTCGAGCTTGTCGGACTTCCCGATATGGCAGTCAAGGAGGCGAAGGAGAGAGTCAGAACTGCGTGCATTAACAGTGGCTTTCGCTTTCCCGAGCTTGCTTTTATGCTCAATCTCGCGCCTGCTGACCGCAAGAAAGAGGGCTCGGCGTACGACGTGGCGATATTGCTTGGAATAATGATCTCGTCGGGCATTATACGCTCCGACGTTGACGTTTCCGATAAATGCTTTGTCGGAGAGCTTTCGCTTTCGGGCTCGCTTCGAGGAGTGAGAGGAGCGCTTTCAATGTGCGTTGCGGCAAGAGATGCCGGATTTAAAGAGTTTTACGCACCTGCGGAGAACGCTCACGAGGCGGCGGCAGTTGAGGGAATTGTAGTTTATCCCGTTGAAAATATAAGGCAGATAGTGTCGCACCTGAACGGAAGCGAGCCGCTTTCGCCAATTAATTACGACAGAAGCGGGTTTATCGAGGCTACAGCTACCTACGGAATAGACTTTTCCGACGTCAAGGGACAAGCGCAGGCAAAAAGAGCGATGGAGATAGCCGCAACGGGCGGACACAACATCGTGCTTATCGGCCCTCCCGGCACGGGTAAGTCGATGCTTGCAAAGAGATTGCCTACGATTTTACCCCCGCTTTCCTTTGGAGAGGCAATAGAAACGACCAAGGTGCATTCGGTTTCGGGAACGCTGCCCGAGGGTACGTCGCTTATGTCGGTGCGCCCATTCCGTTCTCCTCATCACACGATGAGCGCGGTCAGTCTTGTTGGCGGCGGTATAAATCCTATGCCCGGAGAGGTTTCGCTTGCGCACAACGGAGTGCTTTTTCTTGACGAGCTTCCCGAGTTTCCAAAGCAGGTCACAGACGCTCTCCGTCAGCCTCTTGAGGATAGAAGGGTTACTATAACACGCGCAAGCGGACGCGTAACCTTTCCGTGCAGCTTTATGCTCGTCGGCGCAATGAACCCTTGCCGATGCGGCTATTTCGGACACCCCACACGCCCTTGCACGTGTAAGCCTATTGACGTTAAGAGATACGTGTCGCGAATAAGCGGCCCTATGCTTGACAGAATAGATATCCAAATCGAGCTCCCCTCGCTTTCCTACGGTGAGCTTGCAGACAGAAGCGAGAGCGGAGAGAGAAGTGAGGTAATAAGAGCAAGAGTTATCGAGGCGCGTGAGTTTGCGAGAAGGAGAATGGGTGAGAATAGCCCGTACATCAACAACGCAAGCCTTGACAGCGCGGGTATCCGTAAATATTGCGTGGCGGATGACGACGCTATGGAGCTTCTCCGCGTCGCGTACGATACAATGGGCTTATCGGCGCGCGGCTACGACAGAATAATGCGAGTTGCGAGAACTATTGCCGACCTTGCAAAGAGTGAGATCATTCGCGCGGAGCATATTGCCGAGGCAATACAGTTCCGCAGTCTTGACAGAAAATACTGGGGCGGTGACGATGAATAATTCACACGCGACCAAATAAAGCAGAAAAGAGGGTTTGTCCTTGACAGAATTGTTGTGTAAGCTGTTTGTCAAAAACAGAGATAATATTGGCTCGCCTGAGGTCAGACGGGCATACGGAACGCTTGCGAGCGTTGTCGGAATAATAGTCAATCTTTTGCTCGCGACAGGAAAGATCGCGGTCGGATTGCTTTTCGGAGCGATCTCGCTTGCGGGTGACGGAATCAATAATCTTTCCGACGCGGGCTCGCAGATCATATCCTTTATAAGCTTTAAGATGGCGGCAAAGCCCGCCGATCGCGATCACCCGTTTGGTCACGCGAGAATAGAGTACGTCGCGTCGATGATAGTATCGTTCTTCATTATGCTCGTTGGCTTTAATCTTTTCCGCGAGTCGCTTGAAAAAATACTTGACGACGGACAGGTGACAAACGATTCAAATATCTGGCTTATGGTAGCAGTTCTTGCCGTGTCGATACTCTTTAAGCTCTGGCTCGTGCTTTTCAACCGTAGGATAGCTAAGAAGATAGACTCGTCGGTAATGCGCGCGACGGCGGCAGACAGTCTGTCCGACGCGGGAGCAAGTACGGCGGTGCTTATCGCAATGCTGATCTTCAAATTCACCGGAGTT
This sequence comes from Clostridia bacterium, assembly GCA_017504625.1. GTDB lineage: Bacteria > Bacillota > Clostridia > Oscillospirales > CAG-272 > SVTX01. Next base: position 28,197 of record JAFVQU010000003.1, read on the forward strand.
GATATCGACGGATATATGGGTATTCTCGTTGCGGTGGTGATCTTTATAGCGGGGATAAAGATACTTAACGATACCAAGAACGCGATACTCGGCGAAGCTCCGTCAGAGGAGATAATTGAGCGTATAAAGGCAGTTATTGCCGAATATCCCGACGCGCTTGGAATACACGATATGGTTGTGCATAGCTACGGGCCCGGACGCACGATGGCGACCTTGCACATTGAGGTCGACGGCTCGAAGTGCGTGTTTGAATCACACGATATGATAGACCTTATAGAGCGTAGGCTTTACGAGGAATGCTCTGTTCAGGCAAGCATACACATGGATCCGATAGTTGCCGACGACGAGGAGGTAAACAAGATGCGTGCGCTTGTAATAGAGAAGATCAAGAGCATCGACAGTCGCTTTGATATTCACGATTTCAGATTTGTCAAGGGTGTGACTCATACAAATCTGATATTCGACGTTTACGTTCCTTTTGAAATAAAGGAGAGCGATGACCAGGTCAAAAAGGCAATCGCTGATAAGATTTTTGAAATTGATAAGAGCTATTTTACCGTTGTGACGGTAGACAGAGGATGATTTATCAAAAAAGGCGGCACTGCCGCCTTTTTTGAATGCATATGCATTGAGCTATCACGTTTCTTGCAATTTTTGAATATAATAGCAACGTATATAGCCATTTTGTGAAAGTTTACAATTTGTTAATTGCAAAATAAGGCAAAAAAGTGATATAATAGGGCATTAGTTGTTTTGAAAGGAGATCAAAAATGCAGGTCTATTCCAAAAATCACTCAAGCGACCGCGACGAAGAGCTTGAGTGTGAATTTCAATCTATGTTCAACGACGCAAAGTCTGCATATATGATTCCCAAAGAGGCATTTGATAGCTATCGGGTAAAAAGAGGACTTCGTGAGGCGGACGGCACGGGTGTTACCGCCGGTGTTACCAGAATTGCCAACGCGCACGGATATATGATGTACGAGGGAGATAAATATCCCGACGACGGTAAGCTTGAATACCGCGGTTATGAGATAAGCACGCTTATAAATAACTTTGTTGAGGACGGAAGATTTGGGTTTGAGGAATGCGCGTTCTTGCTCTTCTTCGGTCACCTTCCCACCGAGCAGGAGCTTTTCGAATTCAACGATATTCTCGCGGCGTACAGAAGACTCCCCCCGAGATTTACCGAGGACATTATTATGAAGGCGCCCTCAAGGTCTATTATGAACAAGATGGCAAGCTCGGTGCTTTCTCTATATTCTTACGATGACAATCCCGACGATACCGGACTTGAAAATATGCTCCATCAGAGCATGGAGCTGCTTTCGCGTCTGCCGGTTATCGCGGCGCAGTCCTACGCGGTATATCAGAGCGCGTTTAACGACAAGAGCCTGAACATCCACAACCCTTCAAGCAGACTCTCAACCGCGGAGAACTTTTTGCGCGTTCTCCGTCCCGATAAGAGCTATACCGAGGAGGAGGCAAAGCTCCTTGACGTATGCCTTGTCGTTCACGCGGAGCACGGCGGAGGTAACTGCTCGACATTTACCTGTCGAGTGCTTTCGAGCTCGGGCTCTGATACCTATTCGGCAATCAGCGCGGCGATAGGCGCGCTTAAGGGTCCCAGACACGGCGGCGCAAATATCAAGGTGCAGGAGATGTTCGATTGTATCAAGGAAAACGTCAAAAATCCCAAGGATGATGCCGAGCTTTCCGCATTTCTTCTTAAAATACTTAAGGGCGAGGCATACGACGGCTCGGGCCTTATCTACGGCATGGGACACGCGATATATACAAAATCCGATCCCCGTGCGGTCATGCTCAAAAAATACGCGCGCGAGCTTGCGTATAAGAAGGGATATGGCGACGATTTCGAGCTTCTTGAGAGCATCGAGCGATTGACACCCGGACTTTTCAACGCATACAAGGGAACGGATAAGGCAATGTGCGCAAACGTCGACCTTTATTCCGGTCTCGTTTACAGAATGCTCGATATTCCCGTTGAGATGTATACGCCTCTTTTCGCAATCGCGAGAGTTGCGGGCTGGTGCGCTCACAGAATGGAGGAATATTGCACGGCAAACAAGATAATTCGTCCTGCGTATAAGTGCATTTCAAGACCCCGTCCTTACGTTTCGTTGGATGACAGAAGTTAATATGTAAAATATCTTTCCCCTTACGGCGTGCTTTGCGAGAGCGCGCCGTAAAATTTTATTCCTTGTCCTAAAAAGGCTTGTCGCACCATATATTTTTATATAGACGAACAAGCATCAAGGGGGGATATTTACGCAAACAGGATATGAAAAGGGAGCAGAAAAAAAGCTTGACACGGTGCGAGGGCTAAGCACGGCTGAGATTGAGGAGTCACGCAAAAAGCACGGTACTAATACAATGTCGAGGGCGAAGGGGAAGTCCTTTATCTCTCGTTTTTTGTCAAATCTCGGCGATCCCGTAGTCAAGATACTTATAGGCGCGCTTGTCTTAAATCTGATATTTACGTTCAGACACGCCGACTGGTTTGAGGTCGGAGGAATTGCCGTGTCAATATTTCTTGCCACACTTATTTCCACCGTGTCAGAGCACGGCTCGGAGGCGGCGTTTGTAAAGCTGAAGGAGGCAAGTGAGAGGCAAAAAGTACGTGCGTGGCGCGACGGCGAGCTTTGTGAGATAAATATCTCCGACGTTGTGGTTGGTGACGTTGTTGCAATAGGCGCTGGCGAGCAAATAGCCGCCGACGGCTTTCTTTTGTCGGGCGAGGTTGGAGTCGATCAATCCGCCATGACCGGCGAGAGCCGCGAGGTTTATAAAAAACCAATGCAGGACGACGATGAGAGAGGCCCTGCCTCGCCGTCATATTGTCTGCGCGGATGCACCGTCGTGTCGGGAGAGGGAAGAATGAAGGTCGACAGAGTGGGTGACGGAACCTTTCTCGGCGGCATATCGCGTGAGATTCAGGAGGAAACCAGGGAAAGTCCGCTGAAAATAAGGCTTACTAAGCTTGCAAAGCAAATAAGCGTGCTTGGATATATTGCCGCGGCACTTGTGGCAATTGTCTATCTTTTTAATGTTTTTGTCGCTGATAGCGCGTTTGATCCCGAAATAATAAGATACAAGATCTCAAATTTTTCATTCCTCTCGTCACACCTCTTTCATGCGTTGACACTCGGTCTTACTGTCATTGTCGTAGCCGTCCCCGAGGGCCTGCCGATGATGATCGCGGTGGTTCTTTCCTCCAACGTCAAAAAAATGGTCAAGGACAACGTGCTTATACGCAAGGGAGTAGGAATCGAGGCGGCGGGAAGTATGAATATACTTTTTACCGACAAAACAGGCACGCTTACCGAGGGGAAGCTTATGCTTGGCAGTATATTTCTCGGTGACGGAAGTGAGATGGAGAATATCACGTCGCTATCACGCGCAGAAAGGCTGTACGACCGTTTTTGGATTAACGCGAGAGCAAATAACTCAGCTACGCTCGGCCGTGGGGAGAATGGCAAAATTCAAGCCCTTGGAGGAAATTCGACCGATCGAGCCTTGCTATCTGCAATAGCGCGTGACGGCAAGAAAAAAATAGATTTTTCAATCATCGGCAAGCTGCCGTTTGAAAGTGAGCGCAAATATTCCACCGCGCTTGTTGACGAGCGAGGGAAACGCCGTTTGCTTGTCAAGGGAGCCCCCGAAAAATTGCTTCCATATATAGTGAGCTTTCTTGACCGTGACGGTGTGGAGAGAGTCTTTTCGCGCGAGATTGTTGATGGGCTTTGCAAAAAGCTCTCGGGCGAAGGGAAGCGATTGCTTGCAATAGCCGAGTCGAGCGATCGAATAATACCGCAGGAAACGGCGAACGGCGAGCTTTGTGATCTGACGCTTATAGCCCTCGTTGTGCTTGAGGACAAAGTGCGGCGGGAGGCAGTATCGTCGGTCAAAAAGCTTCGCGGCGCGGGAGTTCACGTTGTTATGATTACGGGAGATAACCGCGACACTGCGGCATATATTGCCCAGAGGTGCGGTATTATTGACGGTAAAACCGATATTGTGCTTACAAGCGGAGAGCTTGCAAAGCTTTCCGATACGAGCCTTAAGGAGCTTTTGCCGCGCCTTGCCGTAGTTGCGCGCGCGCTTCCCAACGATAAGAGCAGGCTCGTACGTATTTCACAGGAGCTTAATATGGTCGTGGGAATGACGGGCGACGGCATAAACGATGCTCCCGCGCTGAAGCGCGCCGACGTCGGATTTGCAATGGGAAGCGGCACGGAGGTTGCAAAGGATGCGGGCGATATAATAATACTTGACGATAACTTGAAATCGGTCGTCAAGGCGGTGCTTTACGGCAGAAATATTTTCAAAAGCATCAGAAAATTCATATCACTTCAGCTCACGATGAATCTGTGCGCCGTCGGAGTGTCTATGATATGTCCGTTTTTGGGAGTCGATTCACCCGTTACGGTCGTGCAGATGCTTTGGATCAATATAATTATGGATACGCTTGGCGGTCTTGCCTTTGCGGGTGAGCCCGCGCTCGAAGCCTGTATGGATGAGCCGCCTAAACGGCGTGACGAGCCGATTCTCAACGGATATATGATAAACGAGATACTCTGGAATGGGGGATTCACCGTAGGACTTTGCATTGCGTTTTTGAAGCTCCCCGCGATAAGCTCGCTTTTTCGCTATTCTCCCGATAACATATACCTGCTTACAGCTTTCTTCGCGCTCTTTATATTTGCGTCGGTATTCAATTGCTTCAACGCAAGGACTGATCGCGTGAAAACCTTTTCACATATTACGAAAAACCGAGCCTTTATCGTAATAATGGCGGCGATATTGGCAATACAGATAGTCTTTGTGTACCTTGGAGGGCAGGTGCTTCGTACTGTTCCTCTGACGGCAAGGGAATTGCTCGTCACTTTGCTCTTGGCCCTGACGGTTTTCCCCGCGGATATACTGCGAAAGCTGTTGTGGAGGGCATTGTTTGGCAAACGAGGATATTGACAGAAAAAACGGCGGCACAGTCCGCCGTTTTTGACCTTTTCACTTGACAAAAGAAAAGCGTTTTGATACAATATAAAATAGATAAGAATTTATTGCGGAGTGTTAATATGACCAACAAGGAAAGATTTATTGAAATATTCAAAACAAATATAAAAAGAGATGGAGCGGAAAATCTGCTTAATTTCCTGCTTTCAGATGCGAGTGACTTTTTCACGGCTCCCGCAAGCACGAGATATCACGGTGCTTACGAGGGCGGACTTTTAGAGCATACCCTTAACGTATACGACTGCCTTGTCGATATACTGAAGCGGCCGAGAATAAAAGAGGTGTACGGCATTCAGTATTCCGACGAGAGTATAGCTATTGCCGCGCTTTTGCACGACTTGTGCAAGATAAATTTCTATAAGGTCAGCTTCAGAAACGCAAAGAATGCCGAGGGCAGATGGGAGTCGGTGCCCTACTATACGATAGAGGACTCGCTTCCTTACGGTCACGGTGAAAAGTCGGTATATATCGCCTCGGGATATATGCGTCTGACTCGTGACGAGGCGTTTGCCATCCGTTATCACATGGGCTTTTCGACCAACGACGACCCAGGAAACGTAGGCAAATCGCTTGAAATGTTCCCGCTTGCCTTTTTCCTTAATTGCGCGGATACCGAGGCGGCATATTACCTTGAGGGTTCAAATAAATAAAAGGATTTTTGGCTATGATAGACAGAAAAATGCTTGTTGACGCGGCGCTTGGGGCAAGAGCGGGCGCGTATTCTCCCTATTCAAAATTCTGCGTAGGCGCGGCACTTCTTTGCGCTGACGGAGAGGTCATAATCGGTGCAAACGTGGAAAACAGCTCGTACGGTGGTACTATTTGCGCGGAAAGAGTTGCCTTGACTTCTGCGGTCGTCAACGGCAAACGCGATTTTAAGGCTATCGCCATAGTAGGCGCACCGTGCGGTGAGTCGGTTGGCGCATATTGCGCTCCCTGCGGTATTTGCAGACAGTTTATGGCGGAATTCTGCGCGGGAGATTTTGAGATTCTTCTCTTTGACGGCAAGGAGATAAAGGCTTATACGCTTGACACGCTGCTTCCCGCGGCGTTTACCAAAAAGGATCTCGAAATCTGACGGAGAAAAGATATGCCTATAAACAAGGATATAAATAAGCCCGTAAGCGCGGGCAGATGTGAGGATTGCGAATTCTACGACTATGATGAGGAGTGGGAGGAGTATATCTGCTCAATGTCGCTTGACGAGGACGAAATGATAAACTTTTTGTCGCGTAATACGGGCAGGTGTCCGTATTACAGATATTACGACGAATATAAGAGCGTAAGAAAGCAAAATTGATCTTTAAAGGAATCAAAAATGAAGAAAAAGAAGATAAATGCGTTCAGAGCGACATTTGCGGCGGCGGTTTGCTGTGCAGTGATGGGAATAATGCTCTATTTACATAATAATCAGGTGCAGGATCTGATGGCGAAGATTGCCGAAAAGGGAAACCTTGCAAACGTTGAATGGCTGGTCAAATACCTTTCGTATATCTTGCCGATCGTGCCCGTGATCATTGCCCTTACCGTGTATTATACGGTATTCAAGGACGATGCTATCGTGATGCATAAGGAAAAAACTCTTGCATCAATCGTGCTTATAGCTTTCACCTACGCGTTCTTGCTTCCTGTCGTAGCGTCAAAAAAGGAGCCTATCGGTGAGAGCGAGAAGACTATGCTTGATATTTCTGTCAATTGGTTTGCTTTCCAGGCGGTGCCTATGCTTGTAATGCTTCTCTATCACTCGTCCATGACCGAGGAGGAAACTGACTTGGCGGAAGAAAAAGAAGAATCGTCCCCCGAAGAGAAGAAGGAAGAAGAATGAAAATAAAAGGATATATAAAGCTTTTTTGCATTGTGTGTGCGCTTGCTATAAGTCTTTCGGCATGTCTGCCGCGCCCCGCTAACAACGGCGTGTCAAACGAGGGTGGCGAATATACCGAAAAGGAGTTTACTCCTGCGGTTGACAACGGAAAAGACAGTGAGCTTGGCTCAGAATACCGTGAGATATTCGCACTTGTTGAAGCCGGAGAGGGAATCACGCTTGCCACAGATGCGGATTTCAACTACAAAGACGTTGAAGGCGGAGTCAAGATCACGAAATATATCGGGAATTACGAGGGTGAAAATGGATATCTCATTCTTGCCATTCCCGAAACTATAGGTGATAAGAGAGTCGTTTCTATCGGAAAAGAGGCGTTTGCCATTGCGTCAAAGCTTGACGGAGTTATCATTCCCGACGGCGTAAGGACGATTGAAAGCCTTTGCTTTTACGGATGCAATTATCTCAAATACGTTAAGATAGGAAGCGGACTTGAAACGGTAGGGGACTACGCGTTTTCGATGTGTAACCGACTTTTTGAGATCGATCTTTCAACGGTTGAGAGCATCGGACTCGGCGCGCTTACGAGATGTGAGTCTATAAACACAGTAAAATTATCATTTATCGGCGGCACGGTCGATAAAAACACCTATCTCGGATATATATTCGGGGCAAGCAATTCCGATTTTAATTCGGAGTATATCCCCACTTCGCTCCGAAATATTATCTTGAGTGACGAGTGTAAATCTATCCCCGATCTTGCGTTCTACGGATGCGAAAACCTCACCTTTGTAATTATCCCCGATAGCGTTGAGAGTATTGGGATCAGAGCCTTTTATAAGTGCCGTTCGCTTACCGAGATCAAGCTTGGAAACGGTGTAAGAACTGTTGGTGACGACGCATTTTTCGGTTGTGACAGTCTTAAGTCGGCAACGCTTGGAGCTTCACTTGAAGGTCTTGGTATGCAAGCATTTTTCGGTTGCTCCACGCTCGAAAACATAAGCCTTTCGGCAAAGCTTGACGAGATAAAAAGCTCAACCTTTTACGGATGCAGATCACTTAAGACAATTGATCTTCTAAACGTGAGGGTAATTGGCGAGGATGCATTTTACGGCTGTGATATGCTGACTCCTCCTGACACCTCGCGCGTTGAAACTATCGCACAGGGAAACGGCAGTCTTAGAAGCTCTGAGCAGTAATCAAAATGAACAACAAAAAGAAGCTGATAAAAATATTAGTTATTACGGCGGCAGCCTTGCTTGTATTATTCGTGCTCTCCGCCGTGGTGGCAATAAACGCCGACAAGATATTCGTTCATATTGAGAAAAACGGCGCGTTTAAGAAAAGCATAGAGTTTAACGAGGTCGAAATCACAAGCACGACAACCTTTGAAGTGCTTTCGGACGACAGTCGCGTGAGCTTTGATCAGAGCATGATGCTTGTAAACAAGCTCTACACCTTGCCCGATGCCTTTGAGCCGCAGATATCCGAGTATAAAAGCACTACGGTCTATATGAATAACTGTATGCTTGACGCGTATGCAGAGCTTTCGGCAGATATAAGCCGAAGATTCAGGCAAAAGCTTTATGTTTCAAGCGATTTCAGAACTGCGGACGAGCAGGCGGCACTTTATGAGGAGGATCCTCTGACCGCCACATTGCCTGGTGCGAGTGAGCATCAGACCGGACTTGCACTTGACGTTTACGTAGCAAGATTTTCAGGTGACGGCTTTATAAAATCGCCTATCGGCCGCTTTATTAACCGCAATTCGTGGAAATACGGGTTTATTATCCGATATCCCTCGTACGGCGAGGACGTAACGGGAATTCGCTTTGAGCCGTGGCATATCAGATACGTAGGTCATCCGCACTCCGACATAATTTACAACAATCACCTCACGCTTGAGGAATACGTAGAGTCACTTAAGCTTGGCAAATGGTACGAAACCGAGGACTACTATATCTGCCGCATGGCGATACCTTATGAAGACGAGTTCATTTTCCCGAGTGATTTCACGTCCTGCGTTATATCTCCCGATAACACGGGAAGCTCAATTATAACCGTTAAAAAATAAAGAAGATCCCGACAGTGTCGGGATCTTCTTTTTACTTTTTCAAATTTCTCATTGAATTAAGAATTGCGATAACGGCAACACCGACGTCGGCAAAGACGGCGGCATTAAGTCCGACCAAGCCACACGCACCAAGCACAAGCACGGCGGCTTTGACACCGAGTGCGAATACGATATTTTGAATTACGATCCTGCGGGTGCGGCGCGCAAGCGTTATCGTATCGGTTATCTTTGAAAGCTCGTCATCCATAAGCACGATGTCAGCGGCTTCAATTGCCGCATCAGATCCCAAAGCTCCCATAGCGATGCCAACGTCCGCGCGCGTGATTACGGGCGCGTCGTTGATGCCATCGCCAACGTAAGCGACCTTTTTTTCGTTCTTTTGCGATGCAATAATCTTCTCAATAGCGCTTACCTTGCCGTCGGGCAAAAGCTCGGTGTAGATCTCGTCAATACCAAGCTGCTTTCCAATCTGGTTTCCTGCGGCGGCTCTGTCGCCCGTAAGCATAACTGTTTTTTCAATACCTGCGCGACGAAGTGAAGCCAACGCCTCACGCGCCCCTGATTTTTCCTTGTCGGATATAAAGATATATCCAAGATAAAGACCGTTTTTCGCGACGTGAACGACGGTGCTGTGATCGGTATTTGCCAGAGGGATAATACCAAATTTTTTTATAAGCTTGTCGTTTCCAACAAGCAAAATGTCGCCATCGACACTTGCCTTGACACCGTGCCCGAATATTTCCTCTACGGTCGTGGGGGTGCTTGAATCTATCTCACCCGCCGCCTCGACGATCGAGCGAGAAATCGGGTGATTTGAAAATTGCTCGGCAAGAGCTGCAAGTCTTAAAAGCTCTTTTGGATCAATATTGCTTGCTAAATGTACCTCGTCAATCCGAAAGCGACCTTCGGTAAGTGTTCCGGTTTTGTCAAAAACTATAGTGTCACAATGTGCCAGAGTGTCAAGATAAGCCGATCCCTTGATCAAAATTCCGCGCGAGGAAGCCGAACCGATGCCGCTGAAATATGAAAGCGGAACCGAGATTACCAGCGCGCAGGGACAGCTGATGACGAGGAAGGTCAGCGCGCGGTAAACCCACTCCTTCCACACGGAAGAATCACCGATGCCGATAAAGAGTGGAGGAAGAATTGCCAGCAATGCCGCCGCTATAACCACGGCGGGAGTGTAAAAACGAGCAAATTTTGTAATAAAGCTCTCGCTTTTTGATTTGTTTTGAGCCGAGTCCTCCACAAGCGAAAGAATTTTTGACACCGTCGATTCCTCGTATCGTTTGGTAACATCGGCGTAAATAACGCCGCCGAGATTTATGCATCCACTGTGTATCTCGTCGCCAACAGATACCTCGCGCGGTAAGCTTTCTCCCGTGAGCGCGGAGGTGTCTACCGTGCTTTCTCCCTCGCAAATTTTCGCGTCAAGCGGTATTTTCTCGCCCGGACGGACAAGAATCCTCTCGCCGACCTCGACGCAGTCGCAATCGACCGTAAAGCTTTCTCCGTTGCGGATAACGGTAGCCTCATCAGACTGAAGAGAGAGCAGAGCCTTGATAGAATTGCGACTTTTTCCAACCGCGATATGCTCGAATAATTCGCCAACGCTATAAAAGAGCATTACGAAAACGCCCTCGGCATATTCGCCCGTGCAGAATGCTCCTATCGTGGCAATTCCCATAAGGAAGTTTTCGTCAAAAACCTGACCGTGAATGATGCCTTGGAGCGCTTCTTTAAGCACTCCGCCGCCTATTATGACGTATGGGATTAGGTAGAGAGCGAGTATAAGGGGCGTAAAACCGCTAAATTCAAGCACGCCCGATAAAATACCAACGTGATCAACCACGACCGCCACAGCAAGTAAAATCGCCGATAAAACAATGCGATAAAGGCGCTTTTTATCCTTTTTCTTCATCTCACTTTGCGATTATGCGGCAGTCGGAATCGATTTTTGATACCACCTTCTGCGCCTCTTTGAGTATTCTGTCAAAATCGTTTTCGCTCGCCTCAATAGTGAGCTTCTGCGTCATAAAGCTGACAGATGCCGAGATAACGCCCTCAATTTCGTTTATTTTTCTTTCCATTCTTGCCGCGCAATTTGCGCAGTCAACCTCGTCAAGTGTAAAAGTCTTTTTCATAAAATTACTCCTCAATATGTTCAACACCCATGTTGATTATAGTTTTCACGTGCTCATCGTCAAGAGAGTAGAGCACAGACTTGCCTATCTTGCGATATTTTACGAGCCTTGCGTCCTTGAGTATGCGGAGCTGGTGTGAGATAGCCGACATGCTCATCGAGAGCTTTTCTGATATGTCGCATACGCACATTTCGCCCTCAAAGAGCAGGTAGAGAATTTTTATGCGAGTGCTATCGCCCATCACCGAGAAAAACTCGGCAAGGCAGAAGAAATGTTCATCTTCAGGTAAGCTTATGCTGTCAATGATCTCGTGATGCGCCTCGTGAGAGTCGCAAAGCGGTAAATTTCCGTGTTCGTGAGCCATTTTTGACCTCCATTTTCCAACAACAATTGAACAGTTGTTCAACTATTGTTATTATATCATCAAAAACAAAAAATGTCAATAAAAAACGGAGAATTTTCATTCTCCGTTTTTGAAATATTAAAATTAAAGCAAATGAGTGGGCATTTTGCCGCCGATCTGAACTATCTCAACTGCTTCCTTTTCATTGTGCCCGATTACTGCCGCCACGGTTTCGGGTGCTACGTTTGTAAGAACCGCGGTTTCAACGGTTTTAGCGGGAGCTTCGCTGGGGGGAGTAACCGTTTCCTTGACGGTTTCCTTTTTGGTCGCGGTCTTCTTTGCAGCAGGCTTTTTAGCGGTAGCTGTGGGAGCCTTTGCCTCTGTCTTTTGTGCGGTAGTCTTAGCGGGAGCCTTCTTTGTGGTTGTAGTCTTCTTGGCAGGAGCCTTTTGGGGTGCTGCCGCAACAGTTGCTACAAGCTCGGGCGCGATGTTCTTTTCTTCGGTGGTGGTCTTTGCCACTCTCTTTGTGATGCTATCCTTACCTATCGGCATATTTCATAATCTCCTTTGCCATTTCCATATATTCCTGAGCCGCGCGGCTGGTTTTCTTGTAAGCCATAACGGGTTTGCTGTTGTCCTGCGACCACTCGACCGTGCTGTCGATCCTGATTATAGATTCGAGAAGTCTTACGTTGTCGAGAGAGGACAGAGTTTCAATGGTCTGCTTGAAATAATTTTTGCGCTCGCTTGCCTTAGTAACGGCAATTCCGAGAATCTCAATCGAGGGAGAAATAAGCTTGACCTGCTCGTAAAATTCAAACATATTTGCAAGTCCGAAAAGTCCCCAAGGCGACGCCTCAACGGGAATTATAAGATAATCGGATGCGCACATAATGTTCATTACCCAGCAACCGAGTGTAGGAGGCGAGTCGATAAGAATGTAGTCGTACTTGCCCGATTCCTTGATCTTCTTAAGCCCCTGACGGAGAATAAACTCTCTTTGCCACTTGGAAAAGAGCTGGAATTCGATACTGCTCATAAGCGTGGAGGAAGGTATGAGATCAAGTCCCTCGTACTCGGTCTGAACGATGTATTCGGAAAGATCCCTCTGCTCAACGATACCCGTGTAGATGTTCTTTCCACTCTGAGCCATTTCAAGCGACTTCTCGTCGTCAAAATAGGATAAGGTAAGATTCATCTGCATATCAGAGTCAATAAGAAGCACCTTTTTGCCAAGTGTGCTCATAGCGTAGCCAACGTTGGCGCAGGTAGTCGATTTTCCGCTTCCGCCCTTGTTGTTGGCAAAGCAGATGGTTGTCGTTTGAGCCATTTTTTTGTCCGTCCTTTATTCCTGATTTAAATAATCGATTATTTTGTCAAGTCCCTCACCCGTATAGGAGCTTACGTAAAAGATTTTCTCGGGCTTAAGTCCGCAGTTATGAAGCCATCTTTCAGCAAGGGGTACGTTAGCATCCTCCTTGTCAATTCCCGAAATTATGCCTATAACGTCACGGTTTACGTGGTGAGTGCAGTTGGGGGGGAATACGCAGAAGGGCTCGTTCGCGCTTACGACGAGTCCTATAACGTCTGCTTCGTACGAATAGACTGCCAAAGCCGCCGCCAAGGTGTGTACCTCGGTGTATTCGCCGGGCGTGTCTATTATCGTATCCATATAGGTGATATATTGAGTTTTGCAGTAGTGTATCTGCTCACCCTTCAAGGCTTGGGTTAAGGTTGTTTTTCCAGCGGCAACCCTTCCCATCAAAATAAGTTTCTTCATTACGTGCGGGTCATTTCGCATACAGAAAATTTAAGAACGTTTCTGAAATATTCTGTAATTGCAGTAAATGATGCCTCAACCTCTGCAACCTTACCCGTGATGATGAGCGTACCCGAGAATCTGTCAACGAAACCGAGGTCTGCGCCCGAGGACTTGAGAGCAATATCTGCGGTAATGACTGCGGTTTCCGCGGGGCTTACCGTAAGCACGCCGATCGCCGCCTTCTCGTAATCAAGCTTGGGATCAAGACCGAGCTTCTGATAGAGTGTGGGGTCGGGATTTGCGATAATATGAGCAAGAGTGATCTGACGACCGGGCACCAGCTCCTGCACTATTCTCATTTTATCTTGAAATTCAAAATTGTTTGACATAATTATCCTCCGATCTGGACGTGAAGCTTAGTTGACGCGCCCTCAGCCGCCTTAAGAAGCATATTCATATGCTCGTTTGCGGGAGGAGCGATGCCGTCCATAAGATAGGTGCGGCCAAGACCTGCATACTTGTCCTGACCAAGTCTGTGGTAAGGAAGCAGATGCATTTCGGTCACGTTAGGGAGAGAATCGGCAAATCTTGCAATTGCCGCGATCTCTGCGGGCGTGTCGTTGAAGGTCGGCACGACGGGTACACGGATAATAAGGTGATTTGCGTTTTCTGCAATATATTTGGCGTTTTCAAGGATCTGCCCGTTCTCCTGAGTGGTAAATTCCTTGTGCTTTGCGCTGTCCATGTGCTTGATGTCCATTAAGAAGTGGTCAACGTGGGGAAGTAAGCTCTGTACGACCTCGCGGTGAGCAAACGCAGTCGTTTCAATTGCGGTCGAGAAGCCAAATTCATGCGCCGCACGGAGAAGAGCCTCAGCAAACTCGGGCTGAGCCATGCACTCGCCGCCCGAAAGAGTAAGACCGCCTCCACTCTTTGCATAATAGATTCGATCCTTAAGGACTTCCTCCATTACCTCGGCAACTGTCACGTCGCGGCCCATTATCTCAACCTTGCCGCCACGCGTCATTTCTTCTATTTTGTATTCCTGTGATTCGGGATTGCAGCACCACTTGCAACGAAGATAGCAACCCTTGAGGAATACTATCGTTCTTATTCCGGGACCGTCGTGCAACGAATATCTCTGAATATCAAAGATACGCCCCGTCTGTTCAAATATGTTCTTTGCCACGTCGGTCTCCTTTCTTCAGATTTGCCTTCTTCGACTTAAGAAACTTTTTGAAAAAAGTTTCTTAAGAATCTTCAAAAACCTTAAACAAGAAAAGTAATAAATATCATTCATTACTACTCTTGTTCGAAGTTTTTGTGGACTGTATGGCTACAACCAAGTCCCTTTATGTGTGAAATTTTTGAGGGGCTTGGGGAACTTTTTTTTAAAGTTCCCCAAACGCGTCCCCTCGTGTCCCCTTATAATCCGCCTTGCTCGGTACGGTTGATGATATCGTCCTGAAGCGAGCGGGAGAGGGTAGTGAAGAGTGCGCTATAACCTGCAACTCTTACTACGAGAGTTTTATACTTTTCGGGATTCTTCTGCGCGTCGATAAGAGTTTCTCTCGAAACTACGTTATACTGAACGTGCATACCCTTCTGATCGAAGTATCCGCGGAGGTAAGCCACGAACTTTTCAAGGCTTGACATGCTCGAAAGAGCGGAGGGATGGAACTTCTGGTTGAAGAGCGTACCGTTAGATGCGATACCGTGGTCAAGGCGCGCAACAGAGTTTGCAGTAGCGGTCGGACCCTTGATATCTCTGCCCGAAGCGGGGCCTACGCCGTCCGCAATGGGAGTGTACGCCAATCTTCCGTCAGGAGTAGCGCCGGTCTGATATCCGAGCGGGACGTTAGCCGATACGGGATAAAGACCTGCTTGGAAGATGCCTCCACGGGGATTGGTGAAATTCTCGAAGGGCTTGGTGTATGTGTTGCCAACCTCACGCGCAAACGCGTCAACCTCGGTAATATCGTTACCGTACTTGGGGAGAGCCTCGATCATTCGGAGGATCTCGTCGTATCTTGCTTTTTTATCTGCAGAAATATGAGAAGCGTTGATAAGACCGTTGTAGATCTCCTTGATAACGGCTTCGTTGATAGCAATACCCTCGGCTGCAAGATTCTTTGCAACCTCAACTGTAAGCTCGCTAGCCTTCTTGGGAATGAATCCCTTACCGAAGTTGTCGGCAAGTGCCTGCTTCATCTCAGCCATGGTAACTTTCTTTTCCTCGAAGACGAGAGTCTTGATCGCAAGAAGAGCGTCTGTCATATTTGCAATACCGAATCCCTGAGGACCGGTGAAGTTGTAGTGCGCGCCACCTTCCTGAAGCGAAACACCGCGCTCAATGCAATCGTTGCAGAGGCAGGACTGGAAGGGGAGAGGACAACGAACGCTGTGAGCATAGTCAACCGCGTTGTCGGCATGTACCATCATTTCTATAAAGTGAAGCTCCTGAGCCTTGTACGCATCAAAGAACTCTTCAAACGTGGTCATCTTTTCAACGTCACCGGTCTGAAGACCGATAAGCTCGCCCTTGTCGTAGCCGTTCGAGAAAACAAGCTCGAGAGGACGGCACATATTGAAGAATGCCGCATCGTGCCAGCCGTCGGTTCTTGCGCCCTTCTGAGGCTCAACGCAACCGATTATACAGTAATCACGCGCATCCTGAAGGGTAAGACCTCTTGCCATAATAGCGGGGATAATGACCTCGTCGTTGTAGAACGCGGGAACGCCAAGGCCCTCTCTCGTAACTGCCGCCGCCTTTATAAGAAGATCGTGGGGAGTGCAGTTCCATACACGGATGGAAAGCGAAGGCTGGGGAAGACGAACGTGCATCGTTGCTTCCATACACATGTAGGAAAGCTCGTTGGTAACGTCAACACCGTCCTCGTTCTGACCGCCTACGATAAGGTTCTGGAAGAGTCCGTATCCTGCAAATCCTTCTGCGGATGCCGCATCTCTTACCTTGGTAAGATCGTTAAGCTTTACCCAAATACAGTCAAGGTATTCCTGCGCCTCTTCAAGTGTGATAGTACCGTTGTCAAGATCCTTCTTGAAGAGAGGATACATATACTGGTCAAAACGACCGGGGGAGATCGAGTGTCCGCTTGATTCGCACTGAATAAGCTGCTGAACGAACCAGAACGCCTGGCAAGCCTCGTAGAAGTTGCGCGCGGGTTTTGCGGGAACTCTGTCACAGGTCTCTGCAATGCGGAGAAGCTCTGCCTTACGAACGCTGTCGGTGCATTTACCTGCTTCCTTAAGAGCAAGCTCGGAGTAGCGGCGAGCGTAGAAAATTACTGCCTCACAGCTTTCAATTACAGACTCAAGGAAGTTCTTGCGGCTAAGATAATCGCCGTTACCGATGTAGAGCTTTGCCATTGCTTGACGAGCTTCTTCAATAACGCCCTCAAGACCTTTGTATATAACCTTTGCGTAGTCAACGTTGATGTGACCGATACCGTTGTAGAAGTAGTTTCCTACGGTGAAGATTCCATGGTTAAGAAACACGTCAAGAACCTCGGGGTCCATAGACTGTGCCGCGAGATCGCTTACAGTCTTACCCTTCCAGTAAGGATGTACCTTCTTAAGTCTTTCAACGGTTTCGGGAGAGATGTAGAAGCGGTCTGCATCTCTTGTTGCGATTGTATCGTATTCACCCTCAAGCCATTCAAACGAGTACTCGGGGAAGGTCTGACAGCTACGGGGAACTATCGAGTTGCTTCCGACGATAAGCTCTTCGGGACGAATGACTATCGGAATGTTCTCAAGTATGTGGCGAAAAGCTGCAGAACGACGCTTCACTATCGGAAGACCTTCAGTCTGCTTGTAGCTTTCGGTGATCAGCTCGGCTCTGTCTGCCTCGATCTGAGGTGTAGCCGCATAAAGATGATCGATAAGCCTCTGAATTCTTGGGCTTTTTTCTATAACGAATTTAATTTGATTCATAGTTAGTTTATTTCTCCTTTTTTTCTTGGAACTATTTTAAGAAAGGTTCCAAACCTCCAAAAACTTTCAAAAAGTATTCAGAGCTTAAACTTTAGGGGGTAAACTGTCTTTTCTTGCCTTTGTTTGCAAGTAAGTTTTTGAAGAGCTCGAGAAACTTTTTATAAAAAGTTTCTCGAACGCCTCTCTTCATTAAATCTGCGCCCAGAGCTCTGCGTGGGGAGCAGGTATAACGGTTGAGCCGAAGAATACACCCTGATCCTTAGCGTGCTGAGAGCCTGCCTCAACAGCTGCGGTGACGTCGCCAACGTCGCCGGTTACAAGGCAAACGCCCTTACCGCCCATACCGCGAGAGGTACGAAGTTCGAAGATGGAAACCTTTGCGGTCTTTACTGCGATATCAGCCGCCTTTATGATAGAAGCAGCAGAGAATGTTTCAATAATTCCAAGGCTGCCCTTCTTCTCAGAGGGCTCTGTGCCGAAGAGGGCGGTAACCACCTGGGGATCGATGCGTCCCATAATGGAGTAGTCAACAAGCTTTTCATCGAATCTGCCTCTTACGTGGTCAACAGCCGCAGTAACGTCGGAGATAGAGCCGGTGAGGATTATCTCATACTTACCGGGACAAGCTGCGTGTGCGGAAATAAGGCTGATGCCTGCGCTCTTGAGAGCTGCGTCGGTTGCCTCAATGCCTTTTGCTATACTTTTAAGTTCAATTACACCTATTGCGTGATACATATTTATTACCCTTTTTCCTTATTTGATGAATTACGCCTCAATTACTATCTTTGTGGGATCTACGAATACGACCTTACCCGAGATCGACGCGTGCTGGGGAACCGAAAGTCCTGTGCCAAGTCCCGCGATAACCTGTCCTTCGGTAACTACGTCGCCTACATTTACGCAGGGAACGGAGGGAGCGCCGATGTGCTGAGACATCTTGATCTCAACGCGAGAAGCCTTGATCTTTTTGGGGAGGTATTTGGGAACAACGTCGTATTTATGTACTCCGAGAATGTCTTCCCACTTTGCAGATTGGATCATACGGTACTCTCTGTCAGAGCTTACCTTATATTCTTCGTTGCCTGCAACGAATCTCATCTTATTCTTTGCGAGAATGCCCTTGAGATTGAGAATGACGTCCTTGGGTGAGATCTCCTGGCAGCAGACCTCTGCGCAAATGCCGCAAGAGCAACAAAGGGAAGCAGTCTTGATAAGGTCGGGATGATCTTCAGCAGCTGCATTGAGCGCAACTCTGATCATCTTATGAGGCTCAAGAGGATATCCGAGAAGGTGTCTGGGACACATTTCGGTACATCTGGTACATCCGCAACAAGCGGAGCTTGCGCGGCGAAGCATATCGTCCATAGCAACTCTCTTGTTCTTTACGCAACGAGCGCTGTCGGGAATGATAAGAAGCGATTTTGTGGTTTTTGTAATAACCGCGACTGCGGGATCGACGATCTTACCCATTGAAGGGCCGCCGTCGAACATGATCTGATCATCCTTAAGACGAACGCCGAGAATATCGAAAAGCTCCGAAACTCTCATGCCTACGGGAACCTTAACGACGTATCTTTCGGGAAGATCACCGCCAATGGTAACCCACTTTTCAGTAACGGGCTTACCTTCCTTAACCGCTTCGCATACGTTGTATACCGTCTCGCCGTTGAGAACGATAACTCCTGCAGTGATAGGAAGATTGCCGGGCTTGACAATGCGTCCGGTTGCCTGATAGATGAGAGAGATTTCATCGCCCATCGGGTAAACGTTGGGAAGAAGCTTTACGCTAACGTCCTTACCGAGCATCTGATCGTCGGAGTAACCGAGCATGTGTGCGCGATGCTCCTTTATTGCAACGTAGGTGTGCTTGATTCCGGTATACGCCATAACTGCCTGCGCGCCCTCAACGATCTTGCTCATTTCTTCGCGCATAAGCATATAGTCGGTATACATAAGGGGCTCACATTCTGCACAGTTGATGCAGAGAATGTCGGCTCCGTCCGCCAGCTTTCCAAAGGAGGGGAAGCCTGCGCCGCCCGCGCCTACGATACTGCTATTCTGCATTAAAGATTTTAAATCAAATTTTGTCATTGCTTTGTCGCGCTGTGATAGCGCATTCCTTTCGGGTAAGATGCTTTGCGTTTTTTAAGCTTACGCCTGCTTTTTATCTACAATTCCGACTACCGCCGCGTCAACGGGAATGTCCTGATTGCCAACGGCAACTCTTGCGCCGCTGCCGGTAGTTACGAGAACTTCCTCTCCGATGCCTGCGCTTACGGTGCGATCAACCGCCACTATGTACTTGTCGGTAAGCTCCTGATTTTCAATAAGCTGGATCTCAAGGAACTTGAAGCCGATAAGTTTGTCGAGCTTATTGGTCGAAACGATATTTCCAACTACTTTTCCTTTTAACATTTTCTATACCTCTGAAATTTAATCTTTTACAACGGTAACCTTGCTGCCGTTTTTGAAGCCGACTGCGTTTGCATCGTCGGTGTCAACGTGCATTTCAAGGCGGAAGTCCTTGTGAACTCTGACCTGAACGTCAAACCATCTTGTCCTCTTGGTTCCGGACATAGCATCAACGTCGATGTAATCGTTGTCCTTAACTCCGAAGCGAGTCGCGTCGTCGGGACTCATGTGGATGTGACGGTTAGCGATGATACAACCCTGCGAGAGCTTAACTATACCCTTAGGGCCGATGATCGTGATGGGAGAGGATCCCGTAAGGCTTCCCGATTCACGAACGGGGGGCTTTACCTTAAGAACGTAGGAATCAGTGACCGATATCTCGACCTGACTTGCTTTTCTCAGCGGGCCAAGAACTCTTACGCCTTCAATTGCCTTCATGGAAGGACCTACGATAGTCAAGGTCTCCTTGCAAGCGTACTGACCGGGCTGGGAGAGATCCTTTAAGTGTGTAAGCTCGTAGCCCGTGCCGAAGAGCGTTTCAAGATCTTCTTTTGTCAGGTGAATGTGTCTGTTAGAAATACCAACGGGAATTTCAAGCGCACCGCCGTTACATGATGCGGTGCCAGTCATTTCATTTACGATCTTTTTTACGATGCTTTCAATATCCTGTGTCGAAATGCTCATAGTATTTTGATTCCTTTCGATTGATTGCCATAATTTTCATATAAAAACGGTTAAAAATGCAAATTTAATCGCTTTTATACGAAAATTATTTTGTTGGTGTGTCTTGCCCGAGGATTTCGGGCAAGACACATAGCAAGCCTCACGGCAGAATTGCCGTATTTCTCGATATTAGCCGAGAGTGGGGAGGAGCTTGTTAACGTCAGTGTGAGGTCTGGGGATAACGTGAGTTGCAATAACCTCGCCGAGAGCGGAAGCTGCTGCGCCGCCTGCCTCAACTGCTGCCTTTACTGCACCAACGTCGCCGCGAACCATAACGGATACGAGTCCGCTACCGATCTTCTCGGAACCGATAAGCTGTACGTTTGCTGCCTTAACCATAGCATCTGCTGCCTCGATTGCTGCTACGAGACCTCTGGTCTCTACCATTCCCAATGCTTCATTCATAGTTTTAAATCTCCTTTTGGATTATTTTTTTAAAATTTGTTTCAGGACTTTGGCGATTAAACGCCTTTGTCAGTTTTAATGAATCTGATAATGTCGGGATGAGGACGTGCAATAACTTCCTTACACATAACCTGACCGACTGCCTGCGCGGCTTCGACACCCGCCTCAAGAGCGGCAGTAACTGCCGAAACGTTACCTTCAACGACAACTGTCACAAGTCTTCCGCCCAAGCGCTTTTCAACGTGGATAAGCTTAACGTTTGCAGCCTTGACCATAGCGTCAAGACCAACGATAGCCGTTACCATTGCTTGAACTTCAAGCAGTGCAATTGCATTTTCCATAGTTTTTTCTCCTATCGTTTTGTGATCTGTCCACGGACAAGTCTTTTATGTAACTTGTCCATAGGACAAATTCACCTGATGGTCGGTAATTTTAGATTAACCGAGAGTGGGGAGAAGCTTGTTAACGTCGGTGTGAGGTCTGGGGATAACGTGAGTAGCGATAACCTCGCCGAGTCTGGAAGCTGCTGCTCCGCCTGCCTCAACTGCCGCCTTTACCGCGCCAACGTCGCCGCGAACCATAACGGATACGAGTCCGCTACCGATCTTTTCGGAACCGATAAGCTGTACGTTTGCTGCCTTAACCATAGCATCTGCTGCCTCGATTGCTGCTACGAGACCTCTGGTCTCTACCATTCCCAATGCTTCATTCATGATTGTAAATCTCCTTTTTTATAAATACAAATTTTTAAAAACTTTTTTGTGTGGACCTTATTTATCCATGTTTCTGAGCTTATCCTTACCGGTTGCGGTAAGATCTGCAAACCACTGTACCTGATCGTCAAGACCTGCGATCATCTTGGAGGTGATGTAAAGACCGCGTCTTTTCGCCTCCTCAACGCCTGCGTCGAGAGCCGACTGAACTGCTCCCGCGTTGCCCTGGAACTTAACTACCATAACCAGCGGTACCGCGCACTGCTCTGCGTTTGCGGGTTTGTTTTTGTCAATGGCTACAACCTTGACGTCGGCGGTTTTTGCCACCAAGTCTGCTACTACTATTGAGGTGGTGTAGCCGTAAACCTCAATCATACCAAGTGCTGCCATAATTAACTCCTATCAGTTTTCGTTGATATAGCAGATCTTGATACCCTTCTGCGCTACGTTGGTTTCCATAGCCTCATTCATCTTGTCGAGAGGGAAGGAATGAGTGATAAGCTCTTCGATCGGTATGTTCATTTCCTGACACTGCTTTAAGAATGCCACGGTCTTGGGGTAGTCCTCAGCGGAGTAATCCCAAGAGCCTACGATATCGATCTCCTTGTTACACATAGCAAAGTGGGGATTTACCTGATATTCTCCGTTGTTTACGAAGAAGCCCATCTCGCACATACCGCCGCCGCGACGGATGTAGCTGTAGATGTCTGCAGCCGCTATGGGAGCGCCGGTGCACTGGAAAGCAAAGTCAACGCCAACGTTATTAGCGATAGCCTTTACCTTTGCAACTCTCTTGTCAAGCGTGTCCTCGTCGGGACGACGGAAGCAGATAGTTGTCTTTGCGCCCATTCTCTGTGCGACCTTGAGTCTGTCCTCGTTACCGTCAACCGCGATGATGTGGTTGATACCTGCAGCGCGGAGAACCGTGATCATAACAAGACCTACGGGGCCGCAGCCCTGAACGAGAACCTTAGAGCCGAAGTTGAGAAGACCGGTCTTCTGACCTCTCTCGAGTGCGTGTACGCATACGCAAGCAAGCTCGAGGATCATTCTCTGCTTGAGGTTAAGCTCGTTAACCTGGAAATATGTAACGCCGTGTCCGCCCTTGATCACCATGTAATCTGCGAACCAGCCGTTAACTCTGTTGCCCTCAGCCGTTCCTCTCTTATCACCGATAAGACCGAAAACGCCCTGATTGTCACAAAGATTTGTTCTGCCGGGAACCATACGGCAAGCGTAGCAATCGCCACAGCTGAGAACCGAGGTGACGATCTTGTCGCCAACCCTAAGGGGCTTGCCCGCGGTGTCGCTTGTTACGTTCTTTCCTACCGCAACGACCTCGCCCGTGCCCTCGTGACCGAGAATTACGGGAATAAGTCCGAAGGGATCGGCTTTCCATTCATGTACGTCAGTTCCGCAAACGCCTGCACCTTCAACCTTAACGAGAATATCGTTATCGCCAAGTGCGGGGATCGGGATCTTTTGTACTTCTATCTTTTTCTGACCGACAAGCATTGCAACGTTAGCAGTGGTGGGGATGGGGCCCTGTGCCTTTGCGGTAGCGCCTGTACCCATCGAGCTGATAACCGAGCGAACGATGCTTTCGATCTGAGAAGCTGTGATATCCATCTCTTAAATGTATCCTTTCGTGAGATTTGATCAGATAATTCTGAAGCTGTCCACCATTACGCAACGGCGCTTTCTTGTGAAGGAACGAGCCGAGGTGATACCCTCGCCGGTAGGACCTGCGATGGTAAAGGTGGTGTGTCCCTCGCCGCCGAAGCCGATGCCTGCATAGGAGGGAGCGTTCTTAACGAAGATAGTCGTTTCAACCGCACGGGCGAACGCGGTGAGGTTGTCGATGTTCTTCGAATGCATGTGAGCGGTGTGGCGGTTGCCGTGCTCAGCCTTAACAGCCAAGTCAATAGCCTCGTCGATGTCCTTTACGCGAACGATACCGAGAATAGGCATCATAAGCTCTTCCTGCACGAAGTCGTGCTCGAAGGGAACCTCAGCGATAGCGCAACGGATCTCGGGACCGACCTTGATGCCGATCTTCTCAAGGATCACGCGGCAGTCACGACCTACACAGTCGCGGTTGACCGACTTGGTTATCTTACCATTCTTGCCTTCCTTTTCAACAAGGACAACCTTTGCAAGAGCGTCTGCCTGAGCCTTCGTAAGAAGGATACAGCCGTTCTTCTTCATGCCTGCGATAAGTCTGTCGGCAACGTTGTTAAATACGAAAACTTCCTTTTCGGCGATACAGGGGAGGTTGTTATCGAAGGTACATCCGTCGATAATATCCTTTGCTGCCTTATCGATGTCAGCCGTGTCGTCGACGATAACGGGAGGGTTACCCGCGCCCGCGCCGATAGCCTTCTTGCCCGAGGAGAGAACCGCGCGAACAACGCCGGGGCCACCCGTGCAAACGAGGAGCTTGATCGAAGGATGCTTATACATAACGTTTGCGGTATCAAGCGTAGGCTTGACAACGCTTGCAACGAGCACGCGGGGACCGCCTGCCGATGCTACTGCGCGGTTAACGAGGTCAACGGCGTAGTTGGATGTAGCGATAGCGCCGGGGTGGGGGTTGAAAACAACGCCGTTTCCTGCCGCTATCATACCGATACTGTTACAGATAACAGTTTCGGAGGGATTGGTCGAGGGTGTGATCGCACCGACTACTCCGAAGGGAGCCATTTCAGTGAGAGTCAAGCCACAGTCACCTGTTCTTGCCTCTTCGATGATATCCTCGGTACCGGGAGTCTTGTCAGCCACGAGAAGATGCTTTGCATACTTGTGATCAACGCGACCCATCTTGGTTTCAGCAACTCCGAGAGCCGCCAGGGTCTGAGCCTCGGCTCTGGTAAGCTCTCTGATTGCCGTAATGATCTTTTCTCTCTGAGCTACCGTCATGGAGCGAACTGCCTTGTATCCTGCGTTTGCTACCTCGATGGCTTCTTCCATCGTTTCGTAAACACCGATAAGGCGGCGTCCGCGGTACTGGGTGGAATCCCATTCCTTAACTGCGGTTGACGGAGCAGAGGGCTTTTTGAATTCCGATACAACGCGAGCAACGATTTCGTTGATCTGCGCCTCGGTCAAATTATTAACCATTTTGCAATGCTCCTTATTTATAGATTAGGAATTACTTACCGAGAGCTGCGATAACCTTTCTGGTGATCTCAGCTACGAGATCGTCACCTGCGGGAGCAGAGTGAGAGCCGCAGTCACACTTGCCGTCAGCACACTTGCAGTTTGGAGTACCCTTGTTGGGGCAGGACTTGCATCCGGGATGCTTGCCGGGGAGACCCATCTTCTTACGAAGCTCCATAAGTCTCTCAAGCTCGTGGCAGGAGATCTCGTCGATGCGGCTGTTTGCGCCTGCACCGATCTGACGAGCGTAAAGGTTGATCTTTGCGTTGAACTCTACCTCTTCCATGGTGAAGCAAGCTCTGAGAAGAGTGTTACCAACGGTAAGAGCACCGTGGTTCTTAAGAAGGAACGCGTCGTGCTTCTGGATATAGGGCATAAGGGAGTCGGGAATCTCCATGGTGGAGGGCATACCGTAGTCACAGGTAGGAACGTTACCGATGGTGAGAATTGCCTCGGGAAGAATGTACTGGTCGAGCTCTACGCCTGCAACGGTGAATGCGGTTGCAACGGGGGGATGAGCGTGAACGACAGCGTTAACGTCGGGACGCTCCTGATAAACTCTCATGTGCATCTTGATCTCGGAGGAGGGGTTGAGTCTACCTTCAACCTTGTTGCCGTTGCCGTCGATCTTGATGATCATGTCGGGGGTCATGTAGCCCTTGGATACACCGGTAGGGGTGCAGTAATACTCGTTGGGGCCAACCTTAACGGAAATGTTACCGTCGTTTGCTGCTACGAAACCGTGATCGTAAATTCTCTTACCGATGTCACAGATTTCTCTCTTGATTTCAAAGGGTGATCTTGCCATTTTGTTGATTTCCTTTCGTTTATATCAATTTTTTATTTGCTTTATTTAACCAGCTCAAAGGTATCGGACGCGATCATATATTCCTCGTCTGTGGGAATTACGACTACCTTTACCTTGGAGTCGGGAGCACTGATTATAAGATTTTCGCCTCTGGGGCCGTTCATGTTGGCCTCGCGGTCGAGCTTGATGCCGAAGAACTCAAGATTGTCGCCGATAAGCTGACGGGTGAGTCTGTCATTTTCACCAAGACCTGCGGTGAAGATAAGAACGTCAATTCCGTTCATCTCTGCAACGTAAGAGCCGATGATCTTCTTTGCGTAGTGAACAAGAAGCTCCATAGCGAGCTTTGCTCTTTCGTTACCCTGGTCTGCAGCTGCCCAAACGTCACGCGCGTCGTTGGAAACGCCCGAAACGCCGAGAAGTCCCGACTTTTTGTTCATAATATCGTTGACCTCAGCGGCAGTCATGCCGGTTTGCTCTATTATGTAAGGGATGATAGAGGGGTCGATAGAACCGCAACGGGTACCCATGGGAAGTCCCTCCTGAGGAGTGAATCCGAGAGAGGTATCAATTGCCTTACCGCAGTCAACCGCTGTGATAGAGGATCCTGAGCCGATATGGCAGGAAACTATCTTGGTGCTGTTATAGTCAAGACCGAGGAACTTACAAGCCTCAGCGGAAACATAGCGGTGGCTTGTTCCGTGGAAGCCGTAGCGGCGAACACCGTACTTTTCATACCACTCATAGGGGAGGGGATAGATGTAGGTCTTTGGCTCGAAGCCTGAATAGAAGGAGGTGTCGAATACGCCTGCCTGAGGAGTGTCGGGCATAAGAGCCATACAAGCGGCAACGCCCTTAAGCGCGGGAGGTCCGTGGAGGGGATTGATGGGTATGATCGATTCGATATACTTGATCTCCTCTTCGCCGAGAAGGCAGGACTTGTTGAGCTTGCCTCCGTGAGCAAATCTGTGTCCTACTGCGCTGATCTCGCTGACGTCGGCGATAACGCCGTATTCTGCGTCGGTGAGAAGCTTGAGGACGAGAGCGATAGCTTCGTTGTGGGTAGGCATGGGGTAATCTGCTTCGTAGTTTTCCTTACCGGGACGCTTGTGGGTGATAGCACCGCTGAGTCCTATTTTTTCGCAAAGACCCTTTGCAAGCACCTTGCCGCTTTCCATATCAAAGAGCTGATACTTAAGCGAGCTGCTTCCGGCATTGATTACCAGAATTTTCATGTGTCTTGACCGTTCCTTTCCTGAGACCTCGTCAGGCGTACAGTCGCCGTCGGGGGTGGATCAAAATGTTAGTAAAAGATTGGGCGGGGCCGCAGAAAAAGTGTTTTTTTCGGCAGATGCCCTTCAAAATATATTATAACAAAAAAATAATAAAATTGCAATAGGTCAAATAAAAAAGAAACGGCAGAATACACAAAAAAATCTCGTCAATGTTTTGCACTTTATATAAAATTTTGCCACTGATAAAAAATTATCAAAGAATTGTGATAATTAATTAACAAACATAGCCTAATTATATACATTATTACCAATTTATACAAATTAATATAAAAAATTACATTGATATAATTTTAACGAGAAAGGCCCCGAAAAAAGGCTTTTTTGCCCCTCGATAAACACAATTTTGAAAAAATAAAAATACCTATTGTAAAGCGCGGAAAAATTTGGTATAATATATTATGTATTGCTTGATTTTCGGACGTTTCGGTGCGCACACGCATGCGTATATATAATAAAAAGGAAAAATTCCGACAAGTTCAAGCTGAATAATCAACGAAGTCAATAAAAACAAACAAGATATAAACAATCAAAGAAAGGCACGCGGCCCATTCGTCGCGTGTATGGTGACTGACATGTCAGAAAAGCAGAAGTATTACGTTACGACGGCGATAGCCTACGCCTCAAAGAAGCCTCATTTCGGCAATACCTACGAGGCTATTATGACCGACGCAATGGCTCGCTACAAGAGAGAGATGGGCTTCGACGTATTCATGTGTACGGGTACGGACGAGCACGGACAGAAGATCGAGGATCTTGCAAAGGATGCAGGTATCACTCCCAAAGCATACGTTGACGGTGTTGCGGGCGAGATCAAAGAGCTTTGGGATAAGATGAACGTAAGCTATGATTACTTCATCCGTACTACCGACGATTATCACGAAGCCGCTGTTCAGAAGATATTCAAGAAATTCTACGAGCAGGGCGACATATACAAGGGCAAATACGAGGGCTGGTACTGTACTCCCTGCGAGTCCTTCTTTACCGAAACTCAGGCAGAGGGCGGAAAGTGCCCCGACTGTGGCAGAGAAGTGCAGAAGGCAGAGGAGGAGGCTTACTTCTTCAAGATGAGCAAGTATGCCGACAGACTTATGGCGCACATCGACGCAAATCCCGAGTTCATTCAGCCCGAGTCGCGTAAAAAGGAAATGGTAAACAACTTCCTCAAGGTTGAGGGCGGTCTTCAGGATCTTTGCGTATCCCGTACCTCTTTCTCCTGGGGTATTCCCGTTGATTTCGATACCCGCCACGTAACTTACGTTTGGCTTGACGCGCTTACCAACTACATCACTGCTATCGGCTTCGATCCCGATAAGTCCTACGACGAGCAGAGCGAGCATTTCAAGAAGTATTGGCCCGCGGACGTTCACGTTATCGGCAAGGATATTCTCCGTTTCCACACTATCTATTGGCCTATTTTCCTTATGGCTCTTGATATCCCGCTTCCCAAGCAGATTTTCGGTCACCCTTGGTTCAACTTCGGCGCCGATAAGATGTCAAAGTCGCGCGGAAACGTTATTTATGCCGATGAGCTTGCCGAGCGCTTCGGCGTTGACGGCGTAAGATATTACGCGCTTGCGGAAATGCCCTTTGCCAACGACGGAAGCATCACCTATGAAACCGTAATCAAGAGATTTAACACCGACCTTGTAAACAACCTCGGAAATCTTGTTAAGAGAACTCTTGATATGCAGAAGAAGTACTTTGACAAGGTAGTTCAGGCACCCGTTGAGTGCGAGGAGCTTGACGGTGAGCTTAAATCTGCTTGCGTTAAGGCTTACGATGGCGTTATCAAGAATATGGATAGCTTCCATATTGCCGACGCGCTTGAGTGCATCTTTGAGATGCTTTCGCGCGCGAATAAGTATATTGATGAAACTACGCCTTGGACGCTTGCAAAGGACGAAACAAAGCAGGCAAGACTTGGCACCGTTCTCTATAATCTTCTTGAAGCGATCCGTTGGGGCGCTGTAATGCTCAATCCCTTTATTCCCGAAACCTCGAACGAGATCCTCAATATGCTCGGCACGGACAAGATTGGATACGAGAGCATTGGCACGACCGACGAGTTTGGCGGCATAGCTGCGGGTAGCACGGTTGGTGATTCCAAAGTGCTTTTCGCAAGAATCGACGAGGCAAAGCTTCTTTCTGAGCTTGAAGCAGAAATGGCGGCGAAGAAGGCTGCGGCTGAGGCTGCTGCAAAGGCAAACGAGATCCCCGAAAAGCCCGAGGGATGCGCGCTTATCGGAATTGAGGACTTTATGGGCGTTGAGCTTCGCACCGCAAAGATCCTTGAGTGCGAAAAGGTGCCGAAGGCAAAGAAGCTTCTCAAGCTCCAGATCGACCTTGGATATGAAAAGCGTCAGGTCGTATCGGGAATTGCTAAGTGGTATCAGCCCGAGGACCTTATCGGTAAGAAGATAATCGTAGTTGCAAATCTCAAGCCCGCAACACTTTGCGGTATTGAGTCGAACGGTATGATACTCGCATCGGGCGAGGAGACCGTGCGTGTCGTATTCCTTGACAAAGATACTCCTCTTGGAGAGAGAGTTAGATAATTGGATAAAAAAGCAGGGAGGGAGAGAAACTTTTTGGGAAAAAGTTTCTCTCCCTCCCTTCACCCACCCTCTTTTCAAAAACTCTCTAAAAGCAAGT
This sequence comes from Clostridia bacterium, assembly GCA_017504625.1. Classification (GTDB taxonomy): domain Bacteria; phylum Bacillota; class Clostridia; order Oscillospirales; family CAG-272; genus SVTX01. The sequence goes on from JAFVQU010000003.1 coordinate 57,503, forward strand.
AAAGCGCCGCAGGGCGCTTTTTTTATTGACACAATATCTGCTATATGATAAAATAAGGTAAAGAAAAGATCCGAGAAAAATTTTCTTTAACAGTGTAACCATTTAAAATTTTCGGCGACATATTATATGAAGCCGGAGGAGAGGAGGCCTCAAAATTGCCGACTGATAGGGAGGTCGGCACGGGATATATTATGGATGACAGTAAAATAGTTGACCTGTTCTTTGACAGGGACGAGCGCGCCATAAGCGAATCTGACCGCAAATACGGCAGGATGCTATCGTCAATATCCTTTTCCTTGCTTGGCTCAAGCGAGGATGCCGAGGAATGTGTCAACGACACCTATCTTGACGCGTGGGGAGCAATTCCGCCCGCGCGCCCGTTACATCTCGGGGCGTTTCTCTCAAAGATCGTAAGACGCATCTCAATCGACCGCTACCGCCACAAGCACAGGGAAAAGCGAGGCGGCATTGAGGAGCTGTGCGAGGAATTATCAGATGCGATACCGTCGGGCGTGAGTGTCTATGATGAGTATGAGAACGGTAGACTGAAGGATGCGCTTAACGAATTCTTATCACTGCAGGATAAGGAAAAGCGAGTTGTCTTTGTACTGCGCTATTTCTACTTAAAGCCCGTTGGCGAGATCGCAATCAGAGTCGGCGCGAGCGAATCAAAGGTCAAAACGATGCTTCACCGCATGCGCGAAAGTCTGAAGACGTTTTTGGAGAGGAGGGATCTCTTTTGAGCGATAAAAAAAGAAAAAGTGAATATCTCCTGTCCGAAATAGGCGGAATAGACGAAAGCATCCTCGCCGAAGCCGAGAGCTATCGCAAAAAGAGAAGTCCTATGTGGTTAAAGCCTCTCGTTGCGGTTGCGTGCGCGTGTCTTTTTGTGGCGGGAGTTTTGACTACCGTGCTGAACAAGGGCGGCGTGTTTGATAACAACGTCGGGATGGAGGCTGCACCCGAGAGCAACGATATGATCGAGGGTGATAAGAACGAAGCAAATGTCGATAAGGCGACCGAGGCGACACCTGATTTTGAGCCTGAAGAGGTCAGAAAAATCGGATTTGACGCACTTCTTTCCTTGCAGACCGAGTACATCGACGGCGACTCGTTGACAGACGAAGGCACGCGCGAGCAGGGAAAGACATACGTTGTCGGTTATGATTCCTTTGAGGCCGTACGGAGAGAATACGGAGAGACCTATATTCTCTGGCGTCACGTTGACGGCGGCAAGCTCTTTATGAGCCGAGCGCTTGATAATGACGAGGTAGAGGCGATAAATAAGCGCCTTGGCATAGGTCGGGCGGTTGGTACAGATTCGCCGATGCTTGAATTCAACGTTTGGATATTGCGCGGCGACGGAAGCGTGATAAGCCCCTATCTTATCGGCAGCGGCGGCAATATCGGCAGTACTCTTTTTGACTACGAGGCGGAGATAATTCCGCAGGAAGAGCTTATTGAGATCATCGGTGAAATACTTGCCGATAAGCCTCAAAATTAATTCTCGGATCATTTTTTGAAAGGAAGGTTACACTATGAAATTAACGAAGCTTATATCACTTATTCTTTCGCTTATAATGCTTATAACACTTGTCGCCTGCGCGGCAAAGAGTGGAGAAGAGGGAGTTATCGGCGACCAGGACGTTGGAAAGCCTTATCCGAATCAGTCGGAAAAAGTACCTTCGTCGGTGACAAACTCAAGCGCGGCGGGAAATAACGTATCCAATCCCGATGTCGATTATAGCTTTTCGGCGGATATGGAGTGGGAAGAGGGCGTTATGGAGGAGCCCGCGGAGGCTCCCGATGCCGTCATGCCGCAACCGCCTGAGGGTGAGGTCGGTGACGTCAACGTGGGTGTTGCCGAAAATCCCTTTATAAAAACTCAAGACAATAACACATCATCCTTCTCGGCAGACGTTGATACGGCTTCCTATGCGTATTTCCGTAAGCTTGTCAACTCGGGATATTCGTTTTCCGATCTTAAATACAGTGGCACAAGCTTCAGAACCGAGGAGTTTATAAATTATTTTAAATACGACGTAAATACTCCCGCCGAAAATGAGCTTTTCGGTGTGTATACGAGCATTACTCCTTGCCCGTGGAATGTGGAAAGCCTCCTTTTGAGAGTTACGCTTCAAGCGGAAAAGGCGGTGAATGAAAATGGCAACAACCTTGTTTTCCTTATTGACGTTTCGGGTTCTATGGGGTCAAGCGACAAGCTTCCGCTTCTCAAGCGCGCTTTTTCATACCTCGTTGACAATCTGACCGATAAGGACACCATTTCAATAGTAACCTATTCGGGACGCGAGCAGGTTGTTCTCGAGGGCTGCAGCGGCAATAAAAAGACCGAAATAATGAACGCCATCAACTCGCTTTCTGCATCGGGCTCGACCAATGGCGAGGCGGGACTCAAAAAAGCGTATCAGATCGCGGAAAGCTTTATGATAGAAGGCGGAAACAACCGCATAATTATGGCGTCCGACGGTGATCTTAATGTGGGCATTTCATCGGTTGAAGAACTTAAGAGCTTTATTTCCGACAAGAGAGATCAGGGCGTTTATCTGTCGGTTCTCGGATTTGGCTCGGGCAATTATCGTGACTCGATGATGGAGACCATTGCTGATAACGGAAACGGCGTTTATTATTATATCGACGGTGAGAGCGAGGCTGAAAAGGTGTTCGCCACCGACCTTCTCGGCACTCTTTACACGGTTGCCGAGGACGTGAAGCTCCAGCTTGAATTCAACTCCGAGCTTATTGATTCTTACCGATTGATCGGTTACGAAAATCGCGTTATGTCAAACGAGGATTTCGACAACGACAAAAAGGACGCGGGTGAGGTTGGCGCATCTCATCAGGTCACGGTTTGCTACGAGATCAAGCTTGCTGCTTATGAAAACGACAAATCTCCCGTATCACCCTTCGTGACCTTGCGCGTAAGATACAAGAACCCAGGTGAGCCTTTGAGCTTGCTTAATGAATATTACGTAACCAATCTCGAATCGACTCCGAGTGAGGACGAGAAATTCCTCACGGCAGTAATTGAGACCTGTATGCTTCTTCGTAACAGTGAATATATTGCCAACACATCTCTTTTGGATATAGCAAATGCTCTTGATGCACTCGACCTTTCGGAATATCCTGAAAGAGCAGAATTTCGTGAGCTTATAAATACTCTTATCACGAGAGAACAGTGATAACAAACAAAAAAGCGGCTATGCCGCTTTTTTGTTTAGTTATTTATTCAATTGATCTCAAGCTCAGCCCAGACGGGTGCGTGATCATTCATCCATGGCTCTGCAAGACTGCCCGCGGCGACCATTCTGATGTTTGGGGATACGAGAATGTTATCAAAGGGGCAGGGACGAACGAAACCGTCTGCGCGTATGGTATCAAACGTGCCAAATTTGCCGGCGTTTGCTCCCGTAAAACCAAGCGACTCAAATCTGCCGAACTCCTCTTTGTAGTAAAGAGTATTGCTAAGACGCTTAAAGTCGATGTAATCCTCGGGGTTGAAATCGCCCATTATAATGCAGTATTCCTGCGTTCTCGCAAAATCGAGAAGCTGTTTTAACTGCTTTGATCTCTTGTGCTTGTGTGCCCAGTCAAGATGAAGACTTATTATTGTGATCTCCTTGCCCTCAACGGTAATTGTACCACAGAGATACCACGGGTGCTGATACTCGTCGTTCTTGTATTTTACCATTCTGACATCCTCAAGCTCGAATCGCGAAAGGAATGCCTTGCCGTTATATTTCCATGTGAAGAATTTTTTGTAGTTGGGGAGTGCAGTAGAATAGATGGCATCAAAAGCCGTCTCTCCTGTTTCCTTATTAAAGAGATCAACGTCCTCCTGAAGCGCCCAAAGGTCTGCTCCAATATCGGTAAAAACCTTTCTAAAGAGCTTTTTGCTCTCCTCGCTTCCTGCGGTTGCGTTATCTCTGCCTGAATAATCGCCTACGTTATAGGTCGCAACCTTAATTCTTGCAGCCTCGCTCATAATTGTCATCCTTTCTTTATAAGCAAAAGATTTATCAAATCCATTGTATCATGGCAGATAATGACTGTCAATAAATTCCCGAAAAAAAGCAAGATTTTTGATTTCACAATTTTTGCAATATTATTTTTTTTCAGAAGTTTTTGAAGAGAGGGTGGGTGCAGGGAGGGAGAGAAACTTTTTTCCAAAAAGTTTCTCTCCCTCCCCGTATATCCAATTAATTAATCCAATTCGCGTTTGCCGGTGTAAAGCTCGTAGTAGCGTCCCTTCATTTCAAGGAGCTGCTCGTGAGTGCCGCGCTCGATTATCTCGCCCTGCTCAAGCACCATAATAGCGTTTGAGTTGCGTACGGTGGAAAGTCGGTGCGCGATAACGAAGGTGGTACGCGTTGCCATAAGTCTGTCCATACCGTGCTCGATGTGTCGCTCCGTACGCGTGTCGACCGAGCTTGTCGCTTCGTCAAGCACCAGAATGGGAGCTTTCGAAAGCGCCGCGCGTGCGATATTGAGAAGCTGACGCTGACCCTGCGAAAGATTTGCGCCGTCGCCCTCAAGCATGGTGTTGTAGCCGTTTTCAAGGCGCTTGATAAAGCTGTGCGCAGATGCGGTCTTTGCCGCCGCAATTACCTCCTCGTCGGTTGCGTCGGGACGTCCGTAACGGATGTTTTCCATAACCGTTCCCGTAAAGAGATGGGTGTCCTGAAGCACCATCGCGATGTTTGAGCGCAAGCTTTCGCGCTTGATGTCGTGAATATCAACGCCGTCTATTGTGATCTTACCCGAATCTATGTCGTAGAAGCGTGAAAGAAGGTTTGTGATTGTTGTTTTTCCCGCGCCCGTAGAGCCAACGAAGGCTATCTTCTGGCCGGGGTGAGCGTAAAGCGAAATGTTCTTCAGAATTACCTTATCGGGATTGTAGCCGAAGGTAACGTTTTCAAAGGTCACGTCGCCGCGCATATCGGGCATGTCGATAGCATTTTCGCCGTCGGGAGTTTCGGGAGCCTCGTCCATAACCGCAAAAACTCGCTCAGCTCCCGCCAAAGCCGAGAATATCGAGGCAGTCTGCTGAGAGATGTTATTTATCGGCATGCTGAACTGCTTTGAATACTGCGCGAAGAGCTGGAGCGCGCCGGGGTCAAGCTTTCCTGCCGCCATGAGTATTCCGCCTATACCGATGGTTACGGAATAGCTTATCATGCTTGTATTATGCATGATAGGACCCATGATGCCGCCGTAGAACTGCGCCTTCATCTGCTTGTCGCGGAGATCCTCATTGAGCGTGTCGAATTCCTCACAGCAAACTCCCTCGTGGTTAAATACCTTAACGACCTTCTGACCGGTAACGGTTTCCTCAATGTATCCGTTTGCCGCTCCGAGAGCCGCCTGCTGACCGCTGTAATACTTGCGTGATGCGCCTGCGATCTTTGCTCCTCCGATTGCGAAGAAGGGGATGAATACGACAGTTATAACGGTAAGCAAGATGTTTGTGGTCACCATGAATACAAAGGTGCCGATAAGCGAAATAACGCCCGAAACGATGCTTGTAAGCGAGTTGTTGAACATAACGTCGATGTTATCAACGTCATTTGTAAAGCGCGACATGATCTCGCCCGTGGGATGAGTATCGAAATAACGCACGGGGAGCTTCTGAAGCTTCTGGAAAAGGTCGTTTCTGATCCTTTCTATCGCGCTTTGCGAGATAGTCATCATTATTCTCGACTGAAGATAAGTCGTGATGATAGTGAATGCGTATATGCAAACGAGGATCATAATAGTTGCCGCGATATAGAACATTACCGCCGCCGCTCTTTCGTTAAATCCGTCGCCCACGATGTTGCCGATAAATCCGACCGCCGCATCCTTGACTGACAGAATAGCCTTGTCAAGAGCCTGATATACCGGGCTTGAAAGGATCTCGGGATCGACCTTAAGACCTACGTATTCGGTAAGCTGATTGATTATAGGTCTTGTGAGATATCCACCAACAAGGGAGAATACGGTGTTGAGCATCATAAAGAAGAAGACTATAAAGAGCAACGCCTTGTATTTACCGACGTAGCCGAGCAATCTTCCTATGGTTTTCTTTGCGTTCTTGGGCTTGCCGCCCATTCCTGCGGGGCCTCTGCCGCGAGGGCCGGGACCGCCGCCTCCTCGTGGGCCGTGACCACCGGGGCCTGCGTGCTTTGAGCTGCTGTTATACTGCTTTTGAAGCTCGGAAAGTGAACGTGCCATATTTAGTTACCGTCCTTTCCCGAGATCTGAGAATTGTAGATTTCCTGATACTCGACGTTGTTCTGCATAAGAGCGTCGTGTGTGCCGATGCCGGTGATCTTACCGTCGTCCATAACGACTATCATATCGGCATCCTTGACAGAGGAAATTCTCTGCGCGATTATTATCTTTGTCGACGCGCCGAGCTCCTCACGGAACGCACGGCGTATCTGCGCCTCGGTCGCGGTGTCTACCGCGCTCGTTGAGTCATCGAGAATGATTATCTTGGGGCTTTTAAGGAGCGCGCGAGCGATGCAAAGACGCTGCTTCTGACCGCCCGATACGTTAACGCCACCCTGACCAAGCTCGGTCTGATAGCCGTTTGTGAAGTTCTTTACAAACTTGTCTGCCTGCGCGCTTTCAGCCGCCGCAAATATCTGCTCGTCGGTGGCATCCTCGTCGCCCCAACGGAGATTTTCCTCAATTGTTCCCGAGAAGAGAACGTTCTTTTGAAGCACCATGCCGACTCCCTCGCGGAGATTGTGGAGCGAGTAGTCCTTGACGTTGATGCCGTCGATAAGCACCTCGCCCTCGTCTGTGTCGTAAAGGCGGGGAATGAGAGAAACGAGCGTGGTCTTACCGCAACCGGTAGAGCCGATGATTCCGACCGTGCTACCTGCGGGAATAGTCAGATTTATGTTTGCAAGCACGGGATCCTCGCTGTTTTTGTAGTAGCGGTAGGTAACGTTTTTGAATTCGATCTCGCCGCGCTCGATGGTAGCCTCGGTGTTGCAATCCTCGGTATCAATGATGTCTATCTTCTCGTCAAGCACCTCGGAGATACGCTTTGCCGACGCAAGCGCACGCGAGGAGAACATAAGCATAAAGGTCACCATCATAAGCGAGAAGAGGATCTGAGATACGTAGTTGATAAAGGACGAAAGCTCGCCAACGCTGAAAGCGGCGTTGAGTCCCCAGGTGTCGTAGTTGCTGATAACTATCTGGCTACCGAACCAGATAACGAGGCCGGTCGTGATATACATAAAGAAGGATTGCACGGGTGACATGAGGATCATGTTTTTCATCGCAGACATACCCGCGCCCTTGAGGTCGGCGTTTGCGCTTTCAAATTTGTCTGTTTCAAAGCCCTCGCGTGTAAATGATTTTACAACACGCACGTTCGTGATGTTCTCCTGAACGGTTGAGTTGAGCCCGTCTATCTTGGTCTGCATCCTTGCAAATCTCGGCATACCGCGGAAAATGATAAACGCCATCGCGCCGAGAAGCAAGGGAAGTGTTACCGCCATAACTATAGAGAGCGAGGGGCTGAGTCTTATTGCCATAATAACGCCACCGATGAGCATACCGGGGGATCGAAGCATCATGCGTAGCATCATATTGATAAAATTCTGCATCTGGGTTACGTCGTTGGTAAGTCTTGTTACGAGCGAGCCCGTCGAGAACTTGTCAATATTTGCAAAGCTGTAGCCCTGTACCTTTTTAAAGAGGTCGCTTCGAAGGTCGGAGGCAAAGTTTACCGATGCCTTTGCGCCAAAGTAAGAGCCGCCTACACCGCCAAGCATCATAAGAAGCGCGGTTCCTATCATTTTTGCCATGACGATAAGGCTTGAGCCTGCGGTTATCGATCCATCAATGGCGGCATTGATGACCTCGGCAAGATAAAGGGGCATAAGCACCTCGCCTATGACCTCGATTATCATGCAAAGAGGCCCTAAAATGAAGTAAAGCATATAGGGCTTTACGTACTTCATCCATCTTTTCATGTTTTTCGTGGTTTCCTTTCGGTTTTGCATGTGATGAGCAAAAAAATACTCTCCGCGTATGCGCGCGGACAAGTGAAATATATTATATCACTTTTATTGTATACTTGTCAAGTGAATTTTGTGTGAAAAAGGGAGGGCGTTCTCCCTCCCGTATATTTTAAAAATCAGGTGTGTATTTTTTGTCTGCCGAGCTATGCTCTTGAAAATATCCTTCAAAGCCGAGCTCACTTGCGAGCTTAGCCACGCTTCCGTATTCAAAGCTTGTGACACGCCTGCAAAGATTTTTGCAAGTGCAGTTTTTGTCAGATTCAATATAAAAATCGGGTGTGTATTGGCTCATAAGACTAAGCAGGATATTTTCGTGTCCTATCTCGTTATCAAGCAGACGTAAAATATCCATTGAATCGGCTCTGTGCGAGGGAAGAACGAGATGACGCACGATAAGACCGCGCCGAAGCATGCCGTTTTCCTTGAATTGAGGCTTTCCTACCTGTCGCGACATCTCACCTATCGCCGCAAGCGCGACCTTGCAATAATCGGGCGCGAACGAGTATTTTTTCGCGATCTCCGAGTCAAAATATTTAAAGTCGGGAAGGTAAATATCAATAAGTCCGTCAAGCATTTTCAGGCTTTCGATCTTTTCGTATCCACTGCTGTTCCAAACTGTCGGGATGTTGAGCTGGGGCTTGATTTTCTCAAGCAGCTTGGCAAGACTTTCGGTATAGTGAGTCGGCGTGACGAATTCAATACATTCGGCACCCTTGTCGCATAACAGAGCAATCTCTTTTTCAAGCTCCGCATCGCTCAGAATATTACCTGCTCCGCCGTGGGATATCACGCTGTTCTGGCAGTAAATGCAATGCAGATTGCATCCCGAAAAGAAGATGGTGCCCGCGCCGCCCTTGCCGCTGATACACGGCTCTTCCCAGCCGTGAAGCATAATTTTCGATACGAGATAATCCTCGGGCGCACGGCAAAATCCAAGCTCGCCGCAAGATCTATCCGCTCCGCAATTGCGTGGGCATATATAGCATTTTGCCATGGTCTACACTCCTTTCCTAAAAGATAATGCTTTTATACAATGAATTATACCGCAAAAAGCGATTCCGTGCAAGTGAATTTTAAAAATCTATTTACTTTTTCAATTTTGGGTGCTATAATGTTAAGGTACAGACTGATACCGTGGAGGTACATCTTGTGGAAAGACAAAATTATCGCTTTGAAGAGATATACGGCGACGTTGTTGAATATTTCGGTAAAGATCTGACCGAAATAGAGCTTGAAACAAAGAAAAAATATAAAAAAGCGGTTGCCGCGCTTATAGAAAAAGGCGTAAGCGTATCAACTGCCGAATCATTTACAGGCGGGCTTATAGGAAAGCTGTTTACCGATATAAGCGGATCATCCGCTATCTTTCGCGGCGGAATTATCGCCTATATAAACGAAATAAAGGAAGGCTTGCTCGGAGTGAAGCGTGAAACGATAGAGAAGTATACCGAGGTGAGCTTTGCCGCGGCAGCCGAGATGGCAGAGGGCGCAAGACGGGTGTTCGGAAGTGACTTGGCTATTTCCACAACGGGCTTTGCAGGGCCTACGGGCGGAAATGAAACCGATCCCGTCGGTACGGTCTACGTAGGTGTTGCCACGGCAGATAAAACCACGGTTTTTCGCGCCGAATATAAGGAAAGATTACTTGAGCGCGAAATTATTCGGGCTTGCTCGAGCTTGCTTGCGATAGAGCAAATTTTGAAAATATTGGATTAAAATTTGCACAATAGGCAGATTTTGTAATTAAAACTCGAAAAAATTTCAAGAAAGACTTGATTTATCCAAAAAAATGTATTACAATATACTTTAATTGAAAAAAGAAACAAAGTGCCTTGTCGCAAGAAAAAGGCAGATCGGAGATAAATATGGCAAAATTCAGAAAAATCGGAATACTCACGTCGGGCGGTGACGCTCCCGGTATGAACGCGGCTATCAGAGCTATCACAAGAAAGGCTCTTGCAGAGGGTATTGAGGTAGTTGGTATCAACGAGGGTTACAGCGGACTTATTAACGGCAATCTTCGTCCTCTTAACAGCAGATCGGTATCCAATATAATCACTACCGGCGGTACTATCCTTTACAGCTCGCGCTGCCCCGAGTTCAAGACTCCCGAGGGTATGGCAAAGGCAATCAAGACCTGCGAGGAGAACCAGATCGACGCGATTATTGCGCTCGGCGGTGACGGTACCTTCCGCGGTGCGACCGACCTTACCAATCATGGAATCCCCTCTATCGGTATTCCTTGTACCATAGACAACGACATTACCGCTACCGAGTACACGATAGGCTTCGATACCGCAATGAATACGGTACTCGACATGGTGGGCGCTCTCAGAGAGACCTGCGAATCGCATGCAAGATGCAATATCATCGAGGTTATGGGACGCGGATGCGGTATGATCGCGCTTTATGCGGGAATTTCCTCGGGTGCGGTAGTTATCGCTATTCCCGAGGTACCCTTTGATGAAGATTATGCAATCGAGAGATTCCGCCACGCCCGTGAGATAGGCAAGAGAGGTATGATCGGCGTATTTGCTGAGGGTATGTCGCTCAATCTCGACCACAAGTACAGCGAGGAATTCGTAAAGAAACTTGAGGAAAGCACCGGAATCGAAACCAAGTTTGCGCGTCTCGGTCATATCGTGCGCGGCGGATCGCCCGCGCTTCGTGATCGCCTTACCGCAACGCAAATGGGCGCAAACGCCGTAAGCTGCTTGCTTGAGGGCAAGAGCAACGTGGTCATGTGCGTTCAGCAGGGTAGAATAACAAGTGTCGATATCAACTACGCGCTTATGCTCGACAAGATGTATAAGGGCAAGCTCCAGGACGGCGATCTTGACAATTTCAGCCCCGATGCTATAGCTGAGATGAAGTCTGCTTGCGCATACCGTCAGGCTAAGATGGAAAGACTTTACCGCATGTCCTTTGAAATAGGCGTATAATGGTGTTTTAAAAGCGTCGTCTTGAAAAAGACGACGCTTTTTTATGCAGATAACCCAATCAGACTGTACAAAAAAGCCGTGATAATTGCTCCAAAACCGTATGCTTGCTTTGGAGAAGTACGGTTGATTTTTATTAAAAACAATATGAAAAACCTCTAAAAAATGTCATATATTGAATTGTATTGTGGGACAAAACATGATATAATGAATTTATGAAAACAGATACCCCTCTCTAAAATCCGAGATTTATGAAAGGATATTCATTGTATGAAAAGAATATTAGATGCTCTCATTTCGGGAAGTATGATATTTGTTATGCTTCTCGCCGCGCTTGTTGCCTGTAACGTAAGACATGTTGAGCAGACTACGGCTACGACCGATACATATACCACAGAACGCCCGACGATTCCAAGCGAAGAATCAAGCGAAGAATTAAGCGAAGAATCAAGCGAAGAATCAAGCGAGGCTATCATTGAGGTTCCCGAGTGGCCGAGCGAGATTGAAAGTCCATACATGGATACAATCATTTATGCCAACTCAGTTGCTAATACCATCCAGCAAAATTATGCGGGTGTAACTCAGTGGTTCAGTAATAACGGGCAGACATGTAATATTCAGAACCTCTGCGTTGATATGACCTTCCTTCGCGACAACGCCACCAAGGATCAGTACGTTGGGTACATAAACAACAAGGACGGAGCTACGTATATAGAGAACACCATGGACGTATACGTCCGCATGAGCGACGGTAATACGTATTACACGTCAAAAACGACTAACGACTGTTATACAAACGTCTACAGACACGGATATTATTATCACGAGATACGTATGGAAAGACTAAATTTCGCGAACGACGCAGGCGAGAGAGTAGAGACGCTTCAGGTTGCGAGAATATTCCACACGTATCCTGACAAGCTTCATCACGAGATACAGGTATGCTCTTCAAAGGTTGCTACGACAGGAATTGACGCTATTGGATTTATAACTGAGATTGCTGCGGACAGAGTTGCTAAGATACAGATCAGGGATAAAAAAGGTATTCATAGCACACTTGATGATATTGACTGGGCAAGCGTAGAGTACGTGGGATTTGACATTGTTGATGCAGGTATCTTCGGATACATCCTTCCCGTTTGTGAGAGCGCAGGCACTATAACGGTGACACTTGAGGACGGAAAATATATTATCGTGCAGGAGACGGCTCCCAATGGAGGAATAATTGAGCCCGGTAACGAAAATTCGCTTAATGAAAACGATTTTTATTCCGGACAGAGAATATATACCGATACCACGCACGATTTTGAGAATCTTGACAAAGAAGCGTATATTGAGAGAAATCCGCTTGGTGCCAAAAGCATCAAGCTCAGTACCGCATACTCGGACAGTGCGGCGTTCTCCGGATACGACTCGTTGCGAGGCTCGTACATAATAGATATGAGCTATACGGTGTCGTCACTCTGGGACAAGCGACAGAATCTTCACTTTGAGGCGAACTTCGGGATCAAGGGCGATGACGTTGACAGAGTAGTCTATATGGTGGTGGCGCACAACGGTGGAGTGCTTGAATGCGCGGTTGTTCTGGATGACAACATGATGTCATTGCCTATACCGATACAAGTTGGTAAGAACTTCTCAAACGACGGTGACGATAAGAATCAAAACGTAACCGGTGACAGTAACGTGACCTCACATAACATATTCAACTATGCGGATAAGCAGTACAGCGAGGCGATCTTCCCAATGGTAGTCAAGGCGGGGGATATGAAGGAATACAGCGTTCTGCATCTATATCAGAACTGGGGAAATTATCCACTTAAACAGATATCCTTCATTCATTTTTACGTACCCTATTATCACTTCTCGACCGGAATGACAGAGACCAACTGTATCTGTTACAACGCTACCAACGTTGATATGCTTCCCGATCACAGAGCAATGTCCGCGCCGTACTGGGCAGAGGGCGTACAACACACGTCGGGAGGATGGCACGGATTTTTTACTTATCAGTATTCACCCAAGACTTCAAAGACCGGGCTTAGAAATGTAGACAGATACGTAGTTGCACACGGACCGACGTATGCGGAGGTCGATATGACCTTTGAAAGCACCGACGGAAACATCAAGGCAACCTACACGCATATGGAAATGCCTCAGATGGATGAGAACAGAGCATATTACACAATGACATACGAGTTCCTTGAGGATACCGGCTTCAAGGGCTTCAAGGATCTTGTAAAGCTTTATTACGTGAGCAGCCGTAACGACGGCGGGCAGTATGTAAATCTTGGATATCTTAACGAGAACAACGAGTGCGTTGTCGAAAAGGTCAGCCTTGCACAGAATGAGCCTATATACCGCAAGCTCGGTGACGAGTATCCTTACTTTGATATGTTTGAACTTGAAACCTGGTCTGGCGGAATGATGGGATATGTCAACGTGGCGTTTCTTATTAAGGATTATGAGGTTATAATGGAGGGCGAGAAGGCTGACGTTGATCTGCTGATAAGAGAAGAGAATAAGCGGGTAGCTCTTACGCTTGATCTTGAAAACGTAAAATTCAAGAAGGGCGACAGTATAACTATTCATGCGATACTCGTTCCTTGGGGCTCGCAGAATTCCGATTACAGCGGCACAGATTATGCTCCCGACCAGAACGTAAGAGATATACGAGAGAATACTCTCATCAATCCGATAAAGATCGAGGCGGGAGAGAATACCACCGTAATAGAGGATCCCTTTATGCCGAAGGTCAGAACCGAGAATGGCAAGGATGCTGAGTTCACCGTTTCGGGCTACAAGGTGAGCGAGTATAAGATCCCCGATCGCGACGAGGGATATTACATAACTGTGAGAGCGTACGGCTTTACTAAGCTGACAGCCCCCAAGGTATATCAGTTTATTGACGGTGAGTGGGTGGAATACGAGCTTTCGTCAAGAAACACTCCGGACACGCTCGGATATACTAATCAGCACGACGGATACGCAGTTCATTACGAGGGGGACGGCACGGTGTCGTATTCCTTCGTCATTGATATGTCCGATGCAAAGTCCAAGAGATTTAGAATCGACACCGATCACGAATTCAACGGCTTTGCAAGAGTAGAGACCGAGGAGCTTGTTCTCCATCCCTATAACGTCATATTTGAGCCTTCTCAAATTGCCTCGATAGCAAAGAAAAATCCTATGTTTACCAAGCATGAGCAGGGGCAAGACGGCGGAATGCTGTATATGAGTCTTCACGGTGTGGATCGGGCAAGTACGTCGGAATCGTGGCTCAGCATAAATCAGAATGATCTCAACGGCGCGGTGACCGGACAGTATGTTATTATGAAATACCGTCTTCCTGCCGATAATCCCGATACCATCAGCTTCCTTGAAATATTTGCCGGAACTGAGCACACTGGAGCGCAAGGCCCCGACAGCTTTAAAATTAATAAGGGTATCGAGTCCGATGGTAGATGGCATCTGATAGTTCTTGATACTCAAGCCGCCGGATACGCTGGCGGCCCCGGTAAGTATGTCAAGGCGGATACCGACACCGGAGAGTATTTGATCAAATATATGAGGATAGACCTATTTAACAGAAACGTCAATCCTCAAACTCATTGGGATATAGCATTTGTTGCAGCTCACGATGATCTTGCGACGATACTTGAGGCAAATAGTGACCTTGAGTACGTTACCTTGATAACCGGTAACGATAGCTTCTGTCTGATTGATCCTAAAACCGGCGAAGAAATAAAATGATCTGTTTTTTCAGCGGTGTCGCGTGACGGCAACGCTTTGTTGTGAGGATCAGAAAAAATATTTGAGTTTTGCAAACAAATATCCGTTTTGGGATTGACAATCGGATTTTGATAATGGTATAATTGAAATGTTGAAATTTTATCGACATCTCGAAAGGAGAACAAACATGCAAAAGAAGTACGACATAGCGGCGTTCATATGGCCCGCGTATACAGGCAAGGAGCCCAGAACAAAGATATTTTGGCCCGGCGATATTGGCGAATGGCAGACTGTTCGCGATAGTGTTATAGACTATCCCGAGGCAAACTATCACTGGGACAGAAAGCCTCTTTGGGGTTATAGAGACGAGGCAGACCCCGAGACTATGGAGTTCCAGATCGAAGAGGCAACAAAGCACGGTGTTAATGTGTTTATATACGACTGGTACTGGTATGAAAAGAGACCCTTCCTTGAGCAGTGCCTTGACGATGGCTTCCTTAAGGCTAAGAATAAGGATAAGATGAAATTCTATCTCATGTGGGCTAACCACGACGTAAACTACACATGGGATAAGCGTAATTCCGATATGCTTTGGACAAGCAATCCTACCGTTTGGGACGGATTTGTTGACAGAACCCAGTTTAATATAATCGTTGATCGCGTTATTTCTAAGTATTTCTCACAGCCCAACTACTATAAGATCGACGGCAAGCCTGTATTTATGTTCTACTCGCTCGGCAGCCTTATTCACGGTCTTGGCGGTAGCTTCGACGCTACTCTTGAGGCTCTTGAGTACTTCAACCAGAAGACTATTGAGGCAGGCTTCCCCGGAGTTCATCTCCAGATGGTTTCCTACGGCTCGGGCGTTGACAACGCGAGCGGTGTTGACGGAGGTCAGAAGGTATCCAACAGAGAGGTTGCTGAGGGGCTTGGATTCTCCAGCGTATCCAACTATCAGTACTGTCACTTCATGGGTATGAATCACGACTACACCTTGCTTACAAGCGTTGCGGAGCAGGAATGGAATAAGATGAACGAAAGCTTCAATATTCCTTACTATCCTCACGTTTCCGTGGGCTGGGATCCCAACCCCAGATTCAACGCTTATAACGGCAACGTTACGTTTAACAATACTCCCGAAAACGTTGAGATAGCGTTCAGAAAGGCAAGAGATTTCGTTGACGCAAATATAGATAAGCTCAAGGTTCCGCTTATTACGGTAAACAGCTGGAATGAATGGACTGAAACAAGCTATCTTCAGCCTGATAACGTATTCGGTTACGGCTATCTTGAGGCGTGCAAGAAGGTCTTTGTTGATGAGCCTGCCGAAGAGAATAAGTAATATTTTATCTGATTTATCCGACCGCGTTTGCGGTCGGATTTTTTATCAAAATACTCCATAAAAACATCAAAATACTCCATGAAACATCATGTTTTTATATTGACAATCAAGGCTTGCGATGATATAATTAGGTTGAAAAATCTTATAGCGAGAAAAAGGAGAATGCTATGAAGAAGAAATACGATATTGCGGCTTATATTTGGCCTGCGTATACGGGAAAAGAGATGCGAACCAGAATATTCTGGCCCGACGGAATTGGCGAATGGCAGACTGTGCGCGACAGCGTTATCGATTATCCCGAGCATAACTATCACTGGGATAGAAAGCCTCTTTGGGGATATCAGGATGAGGCTGACCCCAAGGTTATGGAGTTCCAGATAGAAGAAGCAACAAGGCACGGTGTTAACGTCTTTATCTACGACTGGTATTGGTATGACGGGCGTCCCTTCCTTTCTCCCTGTCTTGATGAGGGTTTTCTTAAGGCGGAGAACAGACACAAGATGCAGTTTTACATCATGTGGGCAAACCACGATGTAAACTACGGTTGGAACAAGCCCCTGGCAGATACTATCTGGGAGAACAACTGCAATATCTGGGGCGGCGCAGTAGACCGCAAGCAGTTTGAGAAAATAGTTGATCTTGTGATCAAAAAGTATTTTTCCGAGCCTAACTACTATAAAATTGACGGTAAGCCCGTATTTATGCTTTATGACGTAACTAACTTTGTAGTAGGCCTTGGCGGTATCGACGGCGCGGTGGATGCACTCAATTACTTCAGACAGAAGACGGTTGAGGCCGGTTTCCCCGGACTTGAGGTGCAGCTTGCGTTCTGGAGCGAGAGAATGGCAAACGTCAGCGGATTTGACGGCTACAGAGTTATGCCCATGAAGGAGGTCATTCCCGCGCTCGGACTTGACAGTATGACAAACTATCAGTTCTGTCACTATATCCATATGAAGAACGATTATCCCGAAATTTTGGCGGCGGCGCTCAGAGAATGGAATAGAATTGATCAGGAATATAATATTCCATACTATCCTCACGTTTCTGTGGGCTGGGACAACAATCCCCGTTTCAACAAGTTTATGCCCATGGTTTGCCGCAAGAACACTCCTGAGGAGGTCGAAAAGGCGTTCCGCGCGGCAAGAGAATACGTTGACACGCACTCCGACACGCTCAAGGCTCCTCTTATAACGGTAAACAGCTGGAATGAGTGGACGGAAACAAGCTATCTTGAGCCCGATAACGTATTCGGCTACGGATATCTTGAAGCTGTAAAGAAGGTATTTGTTGACGAAGCACCAGATATCGAGGAATAATTTTGGTATACTTATGGAAAACCGCCGGTGCCGGCGGTTTTCTTTTTTGAATATATTTAATAAAAAATAGCTCTTGGAAGAAAAAAACTGTTGACAAATGCAAATAATTTGTATATAATATCACTCGTGCAAAAATAAGTATACAGAAAGGAATATAAAAATGACGTTTATCGAAGCATTTGATAAGGTAAAGGCAGCTATGGCTGGAGCAGACGCTTCCACCGTTGAGGGCCATCTTGCAATTCAGGTAAATCTCTCTGACGAGGATGCTCACGGCATTTGCTACGTTGAGGTAGCTGAGGGTCAGCTTTACGTTGAGCCTTACGATTACTACGACAGAGATGCTATCATCACCGTTACCTCTAAGGACCTTGTAAGAGTTATGTCCGGCAGACTTGGACTTGAGAAGGCAATTGAGAAGGGCGTTATCACCGTTGAGGGCAACCTTGACGCTGTACTCGAGCTCAAGAAGCTTGCAAAGAAGGTTACCAAGAAGACCGCAACCGTAGCTGAAGAGGCTCCCGTAAAGAAGACGAGAAGCTGCAAAAAGAAGTAATTTTTTAAAGGGAAGGGAAACGCTGAGTTTCTCTTCTTTTTTTGTGGATTTTTTAAAAATTTGTGTTGAAAAAAAGAAAAAAGTGTGATATAATGAATTTTGTATTATTTTATTTATCTTAATGCGGTAAAATGGTACTGAAAACTGTCACAAGAGGTGGGAAAATGCTTAAGGTCGGTTTTGATAACGATAAATATCTTCGTCTTCAATCAAAGCATATCAAAGAGAGAATTGAGCAGTTTGGCGGCAAGCTTTATCTTGAGTTTGGCGGCAAGCTTTTCGACGACTTTCACGCCGCGCGCGTCCTTCCCGGATTCGCGCCCGACAGTAAGCTCCAGATGCTTCTTCAGCTTCGTGACGAGGCTGAGATTGTCATCGCCATCAATGCCGCGGATATTGAAAAGAACAAGGTAAGAGGTGACCTCGGCATCACCTACGACCTTGACGTTATGCGACTTATCGACGCATTCCGTGCGATAGGTCTTTACGTAGGAAGCGTTGTGCTTACGCGCTTTGAGGGACAGAGCAGTGCGATACAGTTTGAAAAGAAGCTTGAGGCACTCGGAGTCAAGACCTACCGACATTACTCGATCCCCGGATATCCTTACAACATAGAGGGTATCGTCAGTGAGAAGGGATACGGAAAGAACGACTACATTGAAACCGACAGAGAGCTTGTTATTGTCACCGCGCCCGGCCCCGGAAGCGGAAAGATGGCAGTTTGTATGTCGCAGTTGTACCACGAAAATATGCGCGGAGTAAAGGCGGGATATGCGAAATTTGAAACCTTCCCAATCTGGAATCTCCCGCTCAAGCACCCTGTAAATATGGCGTACGAGGCGGCAACCGCTGACCTTAACGACGTCAATATGATAGACCCCTTCCACCTTGAGGCTTATGGAAAAACTACGGTAAACTACAACCGTGACGTTGAGGTTTTCCCTGTGGTTGAGGCAATGTTCAAGAGAATATACGGCGAGTCGCCCTACAAATCTCCTACCGATATGGGAGTTAATATGGCGGGCAACTGTATTTTTGACGATGCCGCAGTATCAGATGCATCGCGTCAGGAAATAATCAGACGATACTACGCCGCTCTTTGCGAGCAAAAGGAAAACGCTACCTCGTCGGAAACTGTTGGCAAGCTTGAGCTTATTATGAATCAGGCGAACGTAACGGTCAATGACAGACCCGTAGTTGAGGCGGCAAATAAAAAGGCAGATCTGACGGGCGGTCCCGCGGCGGCAATTGAGCTTCCCGACGGCAGAATAGTGACGGGTAAGACGTCATCCTTGCTCGGAGCAAGCGCGGCAGCGATCCTCAACGCGCTCAAGGCATTGGCGGATATAGACGATGCGGCACAGCTTATCTCGCCCTCAATAATCGAGCCTGTGCAGAGCCTGAAGGTTGACCACCTCGGAAATCACAACCCAAGACTTCATATAGACGAGGTGCTTATTGCGCTTGCGATAAGCGCGGTGACCTCGCCGACGGCGGCACTTGCGCTTGATCAGCTTGGTAAGCTTCGTTGCTGTGACGCGCACTCGTCGGTCATTTTGTCAATGGTTGATACCAGAACCTTTAAAAAGCTCGGTGTAAATCTCACCTGCGAGCCGCAGTATCAGGTTAAAAAGCTTTATCACGCGAAGTGATGAATTAGGATAGGAATTGTGGGGAGAGGGAGAACTTCTTTGGAAAGAAGTTCTCCCTCTCCCCACACCCCTTTCCCTTTCAAGAAATATAGCAAGAGAAAGGGCGAAAATAAGTAAAAACCAGCCTGATTTTGTTTAATGTGACTAAATATTGCATATCGCGGTAAAGTATTTCTACGAAAATGATATTGACAAGGAAAAAGAAGAGTATTATAATGATAATGTAAGCTATGAAGGGGAGCGACGATCGCACAGCCTTACAGAGAGCCGTCGGACGAGATGTCAATGGTGCAAGACGGTAGCGCGGTGTTATTGTTAAATCACCCCTGAGCCCATCGCCGAAAGGAAGCGCGGAAAGAAATGTTGCGTTGCTTCTCAGTAGACCGATGCGTATTTTCTGCGTTAAAGAAAGACGTATTTGAGTACGGTTTTAACAAAAGAGTGGTATAGCGAAGTGTTTGTTGCTTCGTCTCTTTAGGAGACGGGCTTTTTTTGTTAATTTCCGAATTTGTGATTTGAAAGGAAAAAGAATATGCTTACTCTTGACAAAATATATCACGCGTCCTACGTACTGTCTGACGTGGTGAGAAAAACGGCGCTTGTTCAGGCTCCGAAGCTCAATCCCGATTGCGAGCTTTACTTAAAGCCTGAGAATTTGCAGGTGACGGGCTCGTTTAAGGTCAGAGGCGCGGGATATATGATTTCACAGCTTTCGGCAGAGGAAAAGGCTAAGGGTGTTATCGCATGTTCTGCGGGAAATCACGCGCAGGGAGTTGCGCTTGCGGCGCAAAAGTACGGAATAAAGTCGGTCATATGTCTTCCCGACGGCGCACCTATCTCTAAGGTTGAAGCGACCAAGAGCTACGGAGCCGAGGTCGTTATGGTAAAGGGAGTTTACGACGACGCATACAACCGCGCGCTTGAGCTTCGCGACGAGATGGGATATACCTTTGTCCATCCCTTTGATAATGATAACGTTATCGCAGGTCAGGGAACTATCGGTCTTGAGATCTTGAACGAATTGAAGGATATAGACGCAGTCGTAGTGCCGATAGGCGGCGGCGGACTTGCGTCGGGTATCGCGTTTGCAGTAAAGCAGCTCTCGCCCAAGACCAAGGTGTACGGCGTTCAGGCAAAGGGCGCGCCGAGTATGTACAATTCGGTCAAATCGGGTAAACGAGAAAGACTCGACGGAGTAAATACGATCGCGGACGGAATTGCCGTCAAGGAGCCGGGCGAGAATACCTTTGAGCTTTGCTCAAAATACATAGACGAGATCGTTACGGTCACCGAGGGTGAGATAAGCTCTGCCATACTCGCACTCATCGAACAGCATAAGATGATAGCCGAGGGCGCGGGTGCGGTTGCCGTTGCGGCAGTAATGTTCAACAAGATAGACGTCAAGGGCAAGAGGGTCGTGTCGGTCGTATCGGGCGGTAATATTGACGTTACGATACTTTCAAGAGTTATCAAGCGAGGACTTTTGATGTCGGGCAGAAACTACACGCTTTGTGTCGAGCTTATGGATAAGCCCGGTCAGCTTCTCGGAGTGTCCGAAATCATCGCGGGACTTGGTGCGAACGTTATTTCGATCCACCACGAGAGAGCAAGTGAGACTATGGATATTAACGGTTGCTACCTCAGAATAGTTCTTGAAACGAGAAATCACGAGCATATAAAGCAGGTTGAAAATGCCCTTACGGATGCGGGCTATAAATTGGTTTAAAAGGAGTTAAAATTATGGAAAAGATTTATACGAAAAACGCGCCCGAGGCAATAGGCCCGTACAGTCAGGCGATGAAGGTGGGAGGTCTTGTGTTTACCTCCGGACAGATAGCTATCAACCCTGCAAGCGGCGCAGTCGAGGCGACTACGATCGAAGGGCAGACTGAGCAGGTCTGCAAAAATCTCTGCGCGGTGCTTGAGGCTGCGGGGACAAGCATAGATAAGGTGGTAAAAACGACCTGCTTCCTCTCCGATATGGCGGATTTTGCCGCTTTCAATGAGGTTTACGGTAAATATTTCGTCGGCAAGCCCGCAAGAAGCTGTGTTGCCGCGAAGCAGCTTCCAAAGAACGTTCTTTGCGAGGTTGAGGTGATTGCCGAGCTTTGATCGGCAAAAAGCATGTTAAATGAGCCAAAATCCTTGATATATATAATAAATATTAAATTTTATATTGACAAGACGGTTTGGTTTGTGATATAATTTGCTCATATTTATTTTTTTATTGCAAATACACTAACGGAGTTAATTTATGAAGATCAACGGTTCAGAAATACTTGTAAAGGTATTGCTCGAGCAGGGAGTTGACACGGTATTCGGCTATCCGGGCGGCGCTGTGCTCAACATCTACGATGCGCTTTACAAGAACAGCGATAAGATAACGCACTATATGACCGCTCACGAGCAGGGCGCGGCACACGCCGCAGACGGCTATGCGAGAGCAACGGGCAAGACGGGTGTCGTTATCGCAACGAGTGGCCCCGGCGCTACAAATCTTGTTACCGGTATTGCTACGGCGTATATGGACAGTGTTCCTATGGTTGCTATTACGGGTAACGTATCCACCGACCTTATCGGTGCGGACAGCTTCCAGGAGGTTTATATAACGGGTATTACGATGCCTATTACAAAGCATAATTTCGTCGTTCGTGATGTAAATGAGCTTGCCGATACGCTCAGACGCGCGTTCGAGATCGCGGGAAGCGGCAGACCGGGTCCCGTTCTCATTGATATTCCTAAGGACGTAACCGCGGCACTTTGCGAGTACGAGCCGAAGGAAGCGGTCAAGACCACGAGAACTAAAGAGATCAAGGGCAATATTGAGGAGATAGCCGAGCTTATCAACCGCAGCGAGCGTCCCTTCATCTACTTTGGCGGCGGAGTGCGACTTTCGGGCGCAGGCGACGAGCTGAGAGCACTTATTGAAAAGGCGGATATTCCCGCGGCTTATACCTTGATGGCGGCAGGCGTGCTTGGCTACGGAGAAAAGCACAATCTCGGACTTATCGGTATGCACGGCTTCTATACTGCAAACGTTGCGGCGCACAGATCGGACGTTATGCTTGCGATCGGTACGAGATTTTCGGACAGAGTCGCGCTCAACACTAAAAAGTTTGGCGAGAACGCGAGAATAGTTCACATTGATATAGACCCCAGCGAGATCAGCAAGAACGTAACGGCTGATTACAGTATCGTAGGTGACGTAAAGGAGGTTTTGACCGAGCTTCTCAAGCACGTAAAGCCCGCAAAGCATGAGGCTTGGGAAAAGCAGATCGAGCTTTGGCGCGGCGACGATTATAAGCCAACCGATTGTGAAGATTGCTTAAAGCCCCATTACCTTATTGAGAAAGCCTGTGAGATCGCGGGCGAGGATGCCGTTTACGTTACCGACGTAGGACAGCATCAGATGTGGGCGGCGCAGTTCCTGCACCACACAAAGCCCAATCATTTCCTTACAAGCGGAGGACTTGGTACGATGGGCTACGGCTACGGCGCGGCAATAGGCGCGAAGATAGCACGCCCCGACGTTCCCGTGGTTCACTTTACGGGGGACGGCTCCTTCCACATGAATATGAATGAGCTTTGCACGGCGGTAAGCTACAACGTTCCCGTAATTACGGTTATATTCAACAACTCGGTGCTTGGAATGGTTCGTCAGTGGCAGGGAGCGTTCTACGGAAGAAGATTCTCGTCAAGCGAGCCTGAGAGAGTGACCGATTACGTAAAGGTTGCAGAGGGCTTTGGCGGTCGCGGATTCCATTGTGAAACGCCTGCCGAGTTCGAGGCGGCTATGAAGGAAGCTATGACGATGAGCGGTCCCGTCTGGATCGAGTGCGTCGTTGACCGTGAGGAAAAGGTACTTCCTATGATACCCGGCGGCAAGACGGTATCCGATACTATTTTCAACTGATAGGAGGGAAGACGATGAAAAAACAGTGTATGGTAGTTTTCGTTGAAAACAATGCCGGCGTGCTTGCGCGCGTTGCGTCTCTCTTCGTTCAGCGCGGATTCAATATCGATTCGCTCACCGTTTCTCCTACCGAAAACGAAAAGGTTTCAAGAATAACGATAGTCACCCGCGGTGACGAAAAGTTCTTCAATCAGATAATGCAGCAGACCGGAAAGCTCATTGAAACAAAAATGATATTCTCGGTCGAGCCTACCTTCAGCCTTATACACGAGGTGCTTCTTATCAAATTTGCGGCGGAGGAAGCCGATAACGAGAAGCTTCAGAGCCTTATCGGAATCTACGGCGCGAAGATCGTTGACAGAACCGGCGGTTGTATCGTAGCGGAGCTTACCGATACTCCCCAGCGTCTTGACGGCTTTATCGAGGACACCGCAAAGTTCAAGGTCGTAGAGTCCTGCCGTTCGGGAGCTATCGCAATGGAACGCGGCAACGTTTCATACGAGCTTTAAGGATGCGATGTGGTACCATTTTTGAAAAAAATTTTCAACCCCACC
>JAFVQU010000018.1 GCA_017504625.1 Clostridia bacterium
TTGCCCTTTTCAACACCTGCGTTATATATAAGCTGCTCGTTCCTCGCAATCCGCTCAAGCTTGTCTGCTATTGAGTTATTCATAAACTACCTCCTCAAGCTCGTTTATGCGGTCACGCCAGAGCTGTCTTTGCGCTTTCATATCGGAGTATTCCTCCTCGGAAAGAACTCCCTCGGCATACTTGATAGCCTGATAGTCAGTCGCCGCAAGCTTGGCTTTAAGCTCCGCTATCTCCTCCTCGGGAGTAATAACAGGCTCGGGAATACTCGCAATATAAGCCTCAAGAGCTTCCTCGTTGACCGCCATGCCAACGACCACATCGTCTTCGACCTCAATATTTACAAATCCCGCAGGAGTTGTAGAGTAAAACACAGCGTAAAGCTCGTCTGGGCATATGGCGTAGCCTTCTGGGAGAGTAGGCTTATTCCAAGTCTGAATCGGCGGTCTTGCGCCGTTCTCTTTTGCTTTTATTTTGATAATATACATAAACCTACCTCCTTAACTGAAAGCATAATACCAATAGCCGTAGCCGTCTTCTTCTTTGTAAGGTATTTTTTGTGTATGAGCATTATTATAGTAAAATGACATTGTGTTGGCGCAGGGAAATTCCACGTCCGTCCCGTTAACCATTACGTTTTCGTCCTTGACAAGCGAGCCACCTTCGTACATATACATCTCTAATTGGGGGAACACCCAACAGCACTCAGTCTCCTCAACGTATGCGTTATTCTTATAATATCGAAGGTTTCCAAGAATAACGATGACCTTTGGTCTATAGGACAATTGCAGTTCAATATTGCCTCGTCCGGTGCCGTTATAATATCCTCCCTCGATTTTGGTCATATTCTTCAGCATCTCTTTGAGCACCACACCCTGCGCCGCACTCAACGCCTTGTATGGATCATCGGTCTCAAGGTCGTTTGCAATAAGCAAGGTTTCATTGATAGCCCTGATGACTTCTTCCTTTGCAACGGGGGCTGCATCGCCGTTGAGAATTTTCTGCTGTATGTCAATTATTTCATTTACCGAACCTTCAATATCACCCAAGAATTTATTTCTGTCAAGCTCAGCATTCTTACGCTCGTTTTCGGCAAGAACTCGTTTACTCTCCGCGCTGACTCTGAGCGCCTCGGCATCATCTCTTGCTCTATCGGAAGCATCCCTTGATTCATCCGCTAAGACGCGGGATGCCTCTGCATTTTCTCTTGCAAGCTCCGCTTTTTTGCGCATATCCTCAGCGTATTTTCTTACATACTCGTTGTCTTCTCTCTTGTTTTCGGCCGTTACTCTGCTATTCTCGGCATATGATCTGCTTACCTCTGCTTCGTGTCTTGCGCGCTCGACCACGTTGATTTTAGATATCTCGGACATAAGGGCGGTTAGCATTGAATAGTCCTTATCCTCGGTTATATCCTCACCGATATATAGCGCAATTTCTACGTCAAGATAGAAGTCAGCGCTGGTAAGCTTTTTTTCATCATCAGAAAAAATTGAAAGAGAGCATTTTACTTCTCCAACAACCGAAAGCGGCCATCCGCCAAGGACGATCGATACGCTTCCGTCATCCTCGATCTGACCCGCGAATGCACCGCTCTCCCCGTCGGGACGAGCAAAATTAAATATGGCAACGTTAGTTTTTTCAACCTTGAAGGGTACTCCTCCGTCGGTCAGATTAACAACTATCCGTCGGCTGTTAAAATCGTTTTGTCTTGCAAAAATGAGTCTTACGTTTCCTCGTCTTGCAAGATCCACGGTAATTTTTCTTGTAATTTCCGTCATTTTTCCTTTTTCTTTTCAATATGGAAACAGGATCTCCCCATCTCTGCTCCCATACGCGAAAAGCCTTTCGTTAAGTTTGCTTAACTATCACGTAGATTATACACCACAAGTCAAAAACAGTAAACCCCCATCTTGAGCCATTCTCCCTTTTTGACAAAAATTCGCACTGAAGATTGTGAAAAACGAACAAAAGTATCAAATTAACACTTCTGACAGCATAGAAATATACTGTCAAAAACCAAAACGGAGTGTGACAGTATGCAAAAAGCAGCAGCGTATATCAGAGTGTCCGACGAACGTCAGGATGAATTCAGCCCCGACAGTCAGCTTAAATTAATTCGCCAATATTGTGCTGACAACAACCTTGAAATAACGGACGAACATGTTTTCTACGATGATGGAATATCGGCTAAGAGCGTTGAACGACGTAAGGAATTTTGCCGCATGATCGAGCTTGCAAAATCAAAGGAGCATCCATTTGACGCCGTCGTAGTATGGAAATATTCGAGATTCGCGCGCAATCAAGAAGAATCTATAATCTATAAGTCACTTTTACGAAAGCATGGAGTCAGAGTTATTTCGGTGTCGGAGCCGTCAAGCGATGATCCCTTCTCTTCTCTCGTCGAGCGAATTATCGAGTGGATGGATGAATACTACGTTATACGCTTGTCGGGCGAGGTCAAAAGAGGAATGATAGAAAAAGCACTTCGCGGTCAGATCAACGGCCCTGCGCCGATAGGTTACGTGCTAAAGGATAAAAAGCTTGTCGTGCAAGAAAAAGAAGCGATAGTCATACGGCTTATATTCGATATGTTCAACTCCGGACTTAATGCCCCCGAGGTTGCGAGAAGACTTAACACGCAAGGACATAGAACGCGCAACGGCAAGCTCTTTGAAGGCCGTACCGTGCGTTACATATTGCAAAACCCCATATACGTCGGGTATACGCGCTGGTCAAAGGACGGAAGAATGGCATCCAATCGCCACTTTGACAGTGAAAGCTTCATAACTGTTAAGGGCGAGCACGAGCCTATAATAAGTGAACACGAATTTAATATCGCACAAAAAAGGCTCTCTTGCCCTAAGAAAGCCGCCAGGAGGTCCTGACGGCGAGCTCGCCGCATCAATGCGCTATCTGCACCAGCGCTATTCTATGCCATACAACGAGGTCGTCGGAATACTGACCGATGTAGGCACCGAGGAACGTGCGCACAAATGTTGTATGTAAGAAAAGGTGTAAAAAAAATTACACCTTTAATTTTATATCGATATTGATGGGCTTTACGTCCCAATGGCCGCCTGCGGTCTTTATTGTTGTTCCCGGCGCCTCGCCCGGTGCGCGTCTTGATCGGGTTGCTTTTTCGCGGCTATAGTCTATTCTTGCAATGCAGTCCTTTAGGAGCTTATTTTTTATGCCTGCATCTAACTCGGGATCGTTCAAGGCGTCTAAGGCTTTTTGGAAACGGACTTTTTTCTCTCCAAAATCTTCAACGGTGGGCATTGTATTTCGCGCGTTCTTTATTGCCTCTTTTACCTCGTCCTTTTCCTTCAGAAGCTTTTCGTTGAGCATCTTAAAGATGTGTGGTGGCATTCTCTGCGATTCGTCGGGGTGAGATTGCGCTTCCCATTGCGATATTTCCCTTGCCTCAATATCCTGCAGTTTTTTCTCAAGACTCTTTAACAGCTTTTCGTGATATTTGATTGCGTCGTCGGTAGTGCTATCGATCCTGCGCTCAAAGTCGCTTATGCTATCGGATAGGACCTTTTTAACAATGTCGATCATTTCGCTGTAAAGACACGAGCTTACATGACAGTGTTCTTGACCGTCACACAAGAGCCTCGGCGCGTTTCTCTCTCCGCCGTTCTTATCTTTATATATGCGAAGTGACATTGCCCTGCCGCATTGACAATACAAAAGACCTGCGAGGGGATTTCTTACTCCCATATTCTTGCGTAGCTTAGGGTGCTTATTAAGCTTTTCTTGTGTAGCGTAGAAAAGCTCCTCCGTAATAATGGCTTCGTGCTTTCCCTCAAACACAAGATAGTCGCCCATCTTGGACGTTGGTCGTGTCTTTCTGATCTCGCCGTCCTCGACCACGGTGGCAGTCTTTCGACAATTCCATTTGATCTTGCCGATATAATGTATATTCGAGAGCATATTTCGGATTGCATAACTTGACCAATGGTCACCCTTCGGAGCTTTGATGCCCAACTCGTCGAGGCGATGACCAATGTTGATTGCTCCCATATTTTGATTCGTATGGAGATCGAAGATCATACGGACGACGTTTGCCTGTTCCTCATTGATAGCAAGCGTGGGACATTTGCGCTTGCCTTCCGTGATCCACACTCGATCATATCCATACGGTGCAATAGAGCCTAAGTAGTTGCCTTCGCTTACCGAGCGCAGCGTGCCTCGATTCATTATGTGCTTGGTATACTCAAGATACTCGTTTCCGCGTTTTAATTCCCTCTCAAAACCGTCTCTGTTATGCTCCTCTTGGAGATCAAATATCCATTGAGGAGTGATAACGAGGGTATTCGTATAACGGAACAGCTTCATAAGCCTACCCGCGTCCTCAAGGTCGCCTCGCGATAATCTTGGGACCTCAACGACGAGCACCGCTTTGAATCTTGGCGACTCTATCAATCGGAGCAGTTTTTGCACTTCGGGGCGATCTGCGATAGTCTCGCCTGATACGACCTCTCTGAACTTGTTATCCTCGGGCACTCTTGCACCGAGGTTTTTTTCTGCCCATTCGTCGAGAATTGACTCGTGTCTTGATAATACCTCTTCAACGGTCAAAAGCGGATCGTCGGCTCTTGACTTACGAAGATAGACGAGAACGTCGTCCGGGCAGAGATTATATTCGCTTATGTAGTTTCGGTACAATGATAGTCCTCCTTTATTTTTTATTTTGGTGATTTAAATCTATAAAGCAAAAGAATGCCAAGCACAAACCAAAAAAGATTATGAGGTTCGCTATCTGATGAAGCGATACTATATTTAGTATAAGTCCAATCAAAATAAGTGCAAATCCAATCTTTGCTAATAATGCCTTATTCATCTTATCACCTATATTATATTTTATACTGACCGAAAACGACCTTGCCGAGAATGCGGATATTATTGAGCTCCTCGCCCTGATAACGCATAGGCTTATAGGTGGGGTTTTCGGGAACGAGTGTCAGAATGCTATCTTCCTTATTATAATATACGCGCTTGACGGTGGCTTCGTCCTCGATCAGAACGACTGCGATCTCGCCGTCCTCTACGGTGGGTTGGCTCTTGACAAAGAGAATATCACCGTCGAATATGCGGGCGTTTATCATACTGTCGCCTTTGGCGGTGAGGCAGAAATCAGCTCCAAAATCGCTGTCTACGTCAATATATGTGTTTCTCTGCTCATCGGCAAATATAGGCTCGCCGCAAGCTACGTTGCCAAGCACGGGGAGTCGCTTCGTAGAGATTGGACGAATAATATTTGAAGAATCAAGCACCTTTAGCCGTTCCAACTCCGCCTTTAGCTCTTCCTGAGAAAACGTGTCAAGATAGTCATAGATGTCAAGTAATACAGGGTTATCAGAATCAGTATCGTAGTTTACTATTGCTTGATTTGGTTTCCTGCGTATAGGCGTACTATATCCTAACAGCCAAGATTCTTGAACATTTAAAGCTTTTGCTAAAACGCTAAGTCTATCCGCTTTAGGAACAAAGGCGCCACTAAGATATTGGCTCATTGCCGATTTAGGTATGTTTGTTATCCTTACCAACTCGGTTTGGGTGATACCCATTCTGTTCATCGCTTCTTTTAATCTGTCCTTGAATTGTGCCTGTCGTCTGTTAATAATACTTCCAACTTTCATAAGATCACCTCTTTCTACCTTATTCTATCATATAAGTTTAGAAAAATCAATACTGTTTTTAAAAAAATCTC
This sequence comes from Clostridia bacterium, assembly GCA_017504625.1. GTDB lineage: Bacteria > Bacillota > Clostridia > Oscillospirales > CAG-272 > SVTX01. Next base: position 5,718 of record JAFVQU010000018.1, read on the forward strand.
AAAAAAGTTTAGAAAATATAAAAAATTCTATTGACAACCATAAAAAGATGTGATAGAATGAGTTTAGAAATCTAAACAAAGGAGGTGAGAACGATGTTTAATTACTCAAAGCTTTTGGGGAAGATTAAAGAACGAGGTTTTACGCAAACAGATTTTGCGCAAAAAATTGGAATGTCTCCCACCACATTAAGCCTTAAGTTATCAAACAAGGCTTCATTTAAGCAAGAAGAAATGAAAAAGGCCAGCGAGTTGTTGAATATAGATACAACTGAAATTGGCACATATTTTTTTTGCGAAGATGGTTCAGAAAATCTGAACAGTGCGTAAAAAAAAGACCGCCGCGCCGGGCAGGGCGCAACGGTCAAAAGAGTGCAGAAAGTATTGTGAATCTACTGCATCTCTATTTTATCACAAATTATGGGGAAAGTCAACCCCACGGGAAAGGAGGACAGTGACGTTTCCGTTTTTCATAACATATCTTTCATAATAAATATGATGACGGTGAGGCAATAGATATGGGTATAAAAGATACATACAAGGAAGTCAGAGTAATAGAGCTTCCAAACGCTACGGTGCGGGTACACATACCCGACATAACGCCCGAGGAGAGAGCGCGGCGACTTGACAGGATCGCATACAGCGCGGCGTTGCTTCTCTTCCCCGAGTTGCAAGGTAAAAATTTTAAAATAGGAGAGTAAAAGAATGTTAGATTTTGAAAAAGATGCAATTAATGATGAAGCAAAAAGGGCTGCAGAGCGTGAACTCGCTCAAATGATTTCAAGAATAATACTCCAATCAAATGCCCCCGAAAGCCACAAAGCAAGTATACGACTTTTGGATGCGGCAAGCAATCTTGACGAAACAGTTCATAAGATATTATCCCGTGACATATTAACACCAGAATATATTGATGTTGAAAACGCGGCAAAGTTTGCAACATTTCTTGTAACAGTTTCCGAACAGATAAAGTTTTTTGCTATCAACAATCCTTTAATTAAGAAGGAGAATAACGGCAATGTTTAAAAAGATTATTCGTTGGATAAAAAAATGGTGGATTTGGCTCTTTAACAGGCGTGTCGGACAAGCCATTAATAGTGACGCTACATACGAGGAAGTATGCGCAATCGTGGAGGAGGAGATAAACAAATGACGAGTATCAGAATTAAGAGACTTACGCTTGAAAACTTCAAGTGTCATCGCAATTTGACGTTGGATCTTGCGGGCAATAATGCTTCGATCTATGGCGACAACGCTACGGGTAAGACGAGTATATACGACGCGCTGACGTGGTTGCTTTTCGGTAAGGACAGTCAGGGCAACGGAGAGAAGAACATTGAGATCAAACCGCTTAACATTCTCGGCGAGGTCAAGGACCATGAGGCGATAACGTCGGTTGAAGCGGTGCTTCTCGTGAACGGCGAGGAGATCGCGCTCAAGCGCACATATCAGGAGGTATGGTCTACCAAGAGAGGAAGCCTTGAGGCGACCTTTGACGGCAACACGAGTGAGTATTATATCGACGGCGTTCCGTGTAAAAAATATCTTTTTTCAGAGAAAGTCAACGAGCTTGTTGACGAGGAGACCTTCAGGCTGCTTACGAGTGTCAGTCACTTCGCGGACGGTATCTCTTGGCAGGACAGACGCGCGGTGCTATTCAAGGTTGCGGGAGTAATGGACGACGCGCAGATCATGGCGACGGACGAGAGATTTAAGCCGTTAGCGGACAGCTTAGGACGCCTGAGCCTTGATGACTATAAGAAGAAGCTGACTTCCGAGAAGCGCGGATTTATGGGAACAAAGACCGAGATCCCCGCGCGCATCAGCGAGTGCGAAAAAACGATAGCGGATATTGAGGTCATTGACTTTGACAAGGCTCGCGCAGAAGTCGAAATTTTGAACACAAGACGCGAAAGCATTGAGGCGGAGCTTGTAGCTGTTGAGCACAACAATGCGGCGGAGCGCAAGCGCATCGAGATCAGAGAGGCACAGCTTGAGCTTACCGCCCTTGAAAACGAGAACAGGGCTTACAGGGCAAGTCAGACGGCGGGTGCGCCCGATATATCGGGTATGAAGGCTGATCTTGCGAAAGTGCAGATGCAGCACGCCGCGAAGATGAGGACTTTGGGCAACGAGGCGGACTACGTTAAGAGGCTTGAGGGTGAGATAGCCGCGTCCCGCGAACGTTGGATCGCGACAAATAGCGAGACCTTCACGGGAGGCAGTTGCCCCACTTGCGGACAAGCTCTCCCTGCGGCACAGCTCAAGGCGGCGACCGACTCCTTTGAGGCGCAGAAGGCAAAGCGCCTTCACGAGATCGAGCAGACTGCCAACGCGAGCAAGGCGGCAAAGGCTGCGGCCATTGAGCGCATTACGGCTATGGAGGAAGAAATAGCCGCACTTGAAAACGAAGCGACGAAAAAAGCGGGCATTCTTATGTCGGCAGAGTCGTCGGTTATCGAGCCTACCGATCTTTCAGAATATAAGGAGAAGAAGGCGGCTATCAACAATAAGATCACTTCCCTTTCGGGCGCTCTTGCGGATCTTATGTCTGACACGGCGGCGGCAAGACAGGATATTCAAAAGAAGATCACCGAGGTCAAGGCGCAGATCTCCGAGCAGATGGCTATTATAAGCCGCGAATCGCTCTTGGAGTATTCACGTAAGAGAGTAGAGGAGCTGAAGGAGGACGCGAGGAACGCGGCGCATTGTCTTGAGGCTATCGAGGGTATGTTATTCCTCGTTGAAGAATACACCCGATACAAAACCAAGTTTGTTGAGGATAGCATCAACGGACTGTTCCGCATAGCGCGTTTTAGGCTTTTCCGCGAGCAAGCAAACGGCGGCATTGAGGACAGATGCGACGTAGTTTACGACGGTGTGCCTTACATCTGCCTGAACAACGGCGCAAAGATAAACGTAGGTATTGACATTATCAATACTCTATCGAGGGCATACGGTGTGACCGTGCCGTTATTCGTTGACAACGCCGAGAGCGTTACAAAAATAGAGCCGAGCGACACGCAGATCATTCGCTTGGTAGTTTCAGAGAAGGATAAGGAGTTGAGAGTAAGCTATGAAAATTAAGGACAGAGCCAAGCCAAAGGCGCCACCCGTTGAGCCGGGCGTTTATATGGCGGTATGTATCGGATTTATTGATCTTGGCGAACAGTATTCCGAAATGTTTAAGTCACATTCCAACAAGGGTATGTACATATGGGAGCTTATCGGTGAGACGATTGAGATAGACGGCGAGCAGAAGCCCCGTCAGCTCTCAAAGGAGTTCACTATTTCAAGTTCAAATAAGAGTAACCTGCGCAAATTCATTGAATCGTGGAACGGTAAGAGCTATTCAGACGACGAATTTCTTGAGTTTGATCTCTTTGATCAGATCGGCAAGCCTTGTCAGCTTAACGTGGTGCTATCCGAGTCGAAGGAATACAGCAACGTCGATAATCTTATGCCTATTCCGAGAGGCTTTCCCGTTCCTACCACGGATACAAAGCCTATTCGTTGGGATATGGACGCGTGGAGCGATGACGTATTCAAGGAGCTCCCCGAGTGGATTCAGGAGAAGATCAAGAAATCGACGCAGTATCAGACCGACCACGCGCCGACAACGACTATTGAGGTCAAGGCGGCAGGTGAGGAGGCGTGTCCTATATGATATTCAAGTCGTTAGCGTCGTCCTCCCACGGCAACGCCTACGTTGTCAGCGACCGTGATACCCGCATACTGATCGAGTGTGGGATCTCGCACAAGAAGCTGCAGAAACTCTCGGGCTTCTCGCTCTCGGAGTTTAAGGCTTGCCTTGTATCTCACGAGCACAACGACCACGCCAAGAGCGTCAAGGAGCTTATTGAGCGCGGTATGGACGTTTATATGAGCTTCGGGACGGCTGAGGCAATTGACGCGCCTCACGCGCAAATTATCGAGGCTATGGAGCAATTCAACGTGGGCAGCCTTGATATAGTTCCCTTCACCACCTTTCACGACGCAAAGGAGCCGCTCGGCTTTCTTATAAAGAGCCGTGTGGACGGCGACGTGCTCGCCTTTGCCACCGATACGGTAAATCTCAGATACAAGTTCCCCGGTCTTAACATATTGGCTATTGAGGCGAATTACGACAAGGCGGTGCTTGAGAGGAGCGAAAAGCTCCCCGAAAAGACAAAGAAACGTATCACCAAGACGCATATGGAGATAGAGACGCTTTGCGACTATCTCAAATCTCTCGATCTCTCCGAGTGCCGAGAGATACAGCTCTTACATTTGTCGGACGCTATGAGCCGAGAATACGAATTTATATATAAGGTAAAAAAGTCAGTTCCCGAGACCGTTAAGGTCACGGCTTGCGAAAAATAGGAGGTTTATTATGAAGATCAAAAAAATTGTTGATATGTGCCGCCGCGAAGGTACGGTTAAGATATTCGTTGACGAGAGTGGAGTGCAATGGCTCGGCAACGGATACGCTTGTTATCCTTTATACGACATACCAACGCTGACAGAGGACGAATTTTACACGATATTCGACTTTACACCTAAGCAGAGAAACGAGACCGTTTTCACTCGCTCACCGTTCCCCGACTCGCTTTGTAACGACGATATTCACCCCACCGATCAGCATTGCGACAGACTTTCACAGTATATCCCCTTTGGATCGCGCCTTCTTATTCCCTTTTCTACAGCAGTTGGCATTAAGTTCCTTGACGACGAATACCTCGCGCCTCTTGTTGGAGAGACCGACAAGGTTGAGGTCTTTGAGAGGACGTCAAAGAACGGCGAGTCCTATTTTGCTGTCAAGGTCGGTATGACCTTACGCGCTATCATAATGCCCTTCAACGCGATAAACAAATCCTTCGTTGACAATATCGGTGAGATATATTCGCTTTGCAAGAACGCTCTGATAAATAAGGACGCAGAGCAGATCAGCGCTTTTGACAATTAAGGAGGCTTTATGGCGGAGGTCGAATGGATTAAGATCTCAACGGGTATGTTTGAGGTCAGCCGCAAGATAAAGCAGATAGAGCTGATGAAGGACGGTGACAGAATCCTTATAATTTGGTTTAAACTGCTTATCCTTGCGGGCAGAGTCAACGACGGCGGCGCTATATACATAACCGAGGACCGTCCTTATGACGTTGAATCTCTCGCAGGTGAGCTCCGCCGCCCTATTCCGCTCGTAAAGCGCGCTCTTGAGGTATTTCAGGACTATAAGATGATAGAGATCGAGGATAAATTCATCTATCTTTCAAATTGGGAGAAATATCAGAGCGCGGACAAGCTTGAGATCATCAGAGAGCAGACGCGTATGAGAGTTAAAAAATGCAGGCAGAAAAAGAACGCTACTGTAACGCAAGGTAACGCTACAAGTAACGCTACTGTAACGCAAGGTAACGCTATAGAAGAAGAGGAAGAAGGAGATACAGAAAATTCATTCATTCACTCTATAGCGCGCGCGAATGATGATGAGGAAAAATATCTTCAAAAAAAAGTTGCTGAGTCGGGGCTTGAGGGAGACGATGCTGAGGAATACAAAAACTCTGTAAAAGAAAACCTCAAGATGAAGGTGTTACATGGAACTCTCGGCGGAGGTGTTGTTATGATCTCCAATGAGCAAATGGATAGTCTTTTGGAGGAGATCTCTTTAGATGAGTTTGAAAAGTACATAAGTATCGTAAGAGATTGCGAAAAAAACGGTCAGCACTATAGGAAAAAGACTCATTATCAAGCCATTTTGGACATGGTGAAAAAAGATAGAAAGAGTTAAGGGGGCGAGATTAATTGTGTCAGATTTTAGAGATAAATACGCAGTCTGCCCCTTTTATATCACGCAAGACTCGAAAAAGGTACATTGCGCAGGCTTCTCCGACGACTGTCACGTTCACGTCTCTTTCCCTGCTCAACGGTTGAAGGAGGCGCACATAGAGAAATACTGCAACTGCATTTTCGGATATTTAAAATGTCCTCTATACTCTTGCTTGGCAAGGAGATTTGAGGAGGAAAGGAAAAAATGAAATACGAGGTTTCAAAGGAAAAGGGCGGGCAGTATTACGCTCACCCACAGGGAGAGCCCACGAATGCCGTCAAGGGCAGCTTTGGTGATAAGAAAAAGGCTATCAAGGTTGCCGCACGGCTCTGCGGGGTATCCGCTAAGGAATATACAAAGCTGAAAGCAAAGGAGGGTGTGTAGTGAGATACGTTGTATTTGAATGCCGCAAATGCGGACACAACCTTTACGTTGAGAACACAGAAGACTTATTCAAAAAGATAGGTAGAGTCAGCAACTATGATTGCCCAGCTTGTGGCGAAGAGCCTGACGGTAATTGGGTGTTGCTTGGCTTGAAAAAAGAATTTCCTGTGCAGGAAGGCGGTGCGGAATGAAAGAACGACAAAATTATATGCTCTGTTGTGATTGCGGTTTTGCGGTCAAAGAAAAAACAATGTTCAAGAAAATATACAAGAATACCGCTATCTGCTTATGCCGCAAATGCGCTTTAAAGTTAGGCAGAGAAATAGTAAATACCGTTGAAAATCAAATGCTAAACGAAATGAAAGGCGGTGAGTGATATGCGAGAGATTTTGTTTAGAGGAAAATCAAAAGTGCAAGGATCGAGGTGGTTATATGGTGATGTTTTGATTTATGAAAATTCAGCACAAATATGGGAAACTATCGACAACAGAAAGTATAATAGTGTTGTTTCCCTTGAAACCGTCGGTCAATACACAGGATTGACCGACAAAAACGGAAAGCGGATTTTTGAGGGGGATATCGTCAAGATGCTTTATAAAGATGATATTGCCGAGATCGGTCCAATAATGTGGTCAGATGTTGGTTTAAGATATAAGTTTGCCTCTTCTGATGGCGCGTCGTATAGCTTTGACTGCACGGCAACGCTTGAGGTCATCGGCAACATACACGACAATCCCGAGCTTTTGAAAGGAAAATATATGGCAGAAATTAAAAAATTGGAATTGACTTCGGAAGATGTTATTTCAGATACGACAAAAAGTCTTGTGGACTTTATAGCAGAGGCGAAAAAAACTGCTATTAAGGAAAACATAATTGCAAATACCGTTATTATAAACGAGACCTTCGCAAAAACTAACGACATAGGTATCGTCTTTGGAAGGAGTATTTTACATATCCCGCCAATGATATGCGGACTTGAGGTACATATCTCCGACGAACTCCCTGACGGATATGATTTCGCTGTTGTCAGAGCTCCCGAAACCGAAAGAGAACGTATTATTAAACAAGCTAATAAAAAGCTTGCCGAGGAGATCTTTGAGGAGATCGAGAAGGTTATCGGAGATAAATATAATCATTACGTTTTCGGCAACAACTATCTCGACAGCATTGAGCAAGACGCCATAATAAACTTTAGCGACGAGCTCTCAGATTGCTTCGAAGAAATAAAAAAGAAATACACGGAGGAAAAAGAAAATGATTGAATATGTAGTTTTGGCGCTTATGTGCCTTGTGATGTTAATAGTTATCGCTTATACGGTGATCGCGGCAATTTGTGCTATAAAGCAGCACAAGGTGCAGATGAGAATAAGCAGGGGTTTCGCCGAGGCGGTGGAAAGACAGCTTATTAAGCTTGACGACGGCGCGGAGGAAGACACGGCTCAGGATAACGCAGGTCAGGAGGACGTGAATGGCGAACTTTAATTTTAACAAGGTAATGATAGGTGGTAGGCTTACTGCCGATCCCGAGGTCAAGACGACGCAGAGCGGGATCTCGGTGGTATCCTTCAGCGTTGCGGTCAATAGAAGACAGCGACAGGGTGAGCCACAGAAGGCTGATTTCTTCAGCGTTACCGCTTGGCGACAGACTGCTGATTTTGTGGCAAGGTATTTCCGCAAGGGATCTTCTATCTGTATCGTCGGCAATCTTCAAAATGGCGATTGGACCGATCAGAACGGTCAGAAGCATTACAGGACGGATATAGTAGCGGAGGAGGTCTTATTCGTTGACAGCAAGGGCGACAATGACAATGGGCAGGCTGCTCCCCGCTTCAATACAACACCAACGCCGAATTTCCAAGATTTGTCTGCGGACGATGACTTGCCGTTCTGAGAGGTGGGAGTATGTATCAATACGGATTTTTTGACGAGTGCTTTGTGGATAGCTTTGCCGGGGGCGGTGGAGCTTCCACGGGCATTGAAATGGCGACGGGACACCCCGTTGACGTTGCCATAAATCACAACGAGGCGGCGATCATGATGCACCGCCGAAATCACCCGTTTACCGAGCATTACATAGAGGACATTTGGCAGGTCGATCCAAAGACTGCCGTGCGTGGCAGGCACGTTCGCCTTGCGTGGTTTTCTCCCGACTGCAAGCATTTTTCACGAGCTAAGGGTGCGGCTCTCGTTGACAAGAAGATTCGCGGGCTTGCTTGGGTAGTACTCAAATGGGCGGCAGAGGTACGCCCCGACGTTATAATGCTTGAGAACGTTCCCGAATTTGTAACGTGGGGACCTGTACGCAAGGGCAAGCCCATAAAAAGCAAGGCGGGGCAAACCTATAAAAAGTGGCTTTCTCAGCTTGAGGCTCTTGGGTATAAGGTGGAAACAAAGAAAATATGCGCGGCAGACCACGGCGCGCCCACGATACGCACTCGCTTTCATCTGATCGCGCGTTGCGACGGCAGACCTATCGTATTTCCCGAGAGATCTCACGCGCCAAGAGATAGCGACGAGGTAAAGGTGGGCAAGCTGAAGGCTTGGAGATCCGCGGCGGAGATAATTGATTTTTCTCTCCCCTGCCCGTCGATATTTGCAAGCAAGACGGAGATCAAGGAGCAATACGGCATTAACGCTATGAGACCGCTCAAGGAAAACACTCTCCGACGCATAGCGAGAGGTCTTGACAAATTCGTTATTAAGAGCGCAGAGCCGTTTATAGTTCCCGTTGGATATGGAGAGAATAAAGGGCAAAAGCCTCGTATTCACGATATAAACGAGCCGCTTTCAACGGTGGTATCGAGTACAAAGCAATACGTTTGCGATCCACTCATGACGCCTTATCATATGCACAATCACTCAAACGCAAGTGGCACGGATATGAACGCGCCCGTGAATACTGTTACGGGAGTTGGGGCGCAGATGGTCGTAGAGCCTGTAGCAACTCCCTATATCGTGTGCAATAATGCGGGAAATGCGCCGCACGACATAAGCGATCCCGTACCTACGGTGACTACGGGAGGCAGAAACATTCTCGCCGCTCCTACCCTTATACAGTATCACACCGAGCAGAGCGCGAAGGAGGTACGCGGGCAGAAATTGGACGAGCCTATACAGACGGTCGATGCGGCAAACAGATATGGCGTCAGCGCGGCGTGGCTTACTCAATATTTCGGGGGTGAGGGACATTATCACTCCACGGAAAAGCCTCTTGCGACTATCACAACTATGGAACGCGAGGGCGTAACGTCAGCCTTCCTGTCAAAATTCTTTACGGGTGTTGACGGCGCCGAGCTTAATGAGCCTACGCCCACGGTTACGGCGGTTGATCATAATTCGATAGTATTGTCGCACCTTGCGCATTTCAAGGGCAAGGACAAGGGACAGCACCCCGCAGAGCCTCTTATGACGATAACGTCAAAGGAAGCCTTTGCCGATATGCGCACTACCGTTGTAAAGTGGGACGGTCAGACCGAGCTTGGCTATTGGAACGAGGTCAGAAAGATGCTCAACGAATATTGCGGATATAATATTGCGGACGACGAGATCCTTTTGCTTAATATTCGCGGCTGTTGGTATTTTATATCCGATATTGGACTCAGAATGCTGACTCCTCGCGAGCTTTACGACGCGATGGGATTCCCGCACGATTACATTATCGACAAAGACGTGGACGGAAAACCTATCACGAGAGCCGATCAGGTCGCCCGCTGCGGTAACGCGGTATGTCCTGCGGTTGCCGAGGCGCTTGTGAGGGCTAATCTGCCCGAGTGCTGTAAGGTTCGTATCGAGGATATGGAGCAACTCCATCAGATTATGACGGGGTAAATAATAGCTTTGAGGAGGGATTATTCCCTCCTCTTTTTGCTTTTTGTGGGGTGTTACATCTTTTTTTAGAATTTTATATCATTATGTCAGGACTAAGAAAGGAGGCTTTCTGTGAGTTGTGTAGATTGGAACAAGATCAAGGCAGAGTATATAGCTGGCGGCATAAGCTACAGAAAGCTTGCCGATAAGTACGGAATATCAAGGAGTAAGCTACAGGCTCGCGCAACGAGCGAAGGGTGGGTTGATCTCAAAAGCCAAGCTCAAGCCAAAACCGAGGCAAAATTGGTTGACTCAATAAGCGACCAATCGGCTAAAACGACGGTCACTATTTATTCGGTTGCGGAAGAGCTACTCGGCAAGATATCGTCTATGCTTGCGCGCGGCTCATATAACACGAAGGATATAAAAAACCTTACCTCTGCCGTTAAGGATATCAAGGAGATCACGGGATTAAAGTCCGATGCGGATATGCGCGAGCAGGAGGCGAGGATCAAGAGGCTTCAGAAGGATCTGAGAGCTACGGAAGACGAGGGTAAGCCCTGCGGTGTCGTACTGCTTCCACCTATTGCAGACGATCTTATACCGCCGTGTACAGAGGAGGAGAACGATGGATAATACAAACATTGTTTGGCAACCTCAGCCGCGACAAATAGATTTTATGACACGCCCCGAATATGAAGCTATGTACGGCGGCGCGGCAGGCGGCGGAAAGTCTGATTCGTTGGTAATGGAAGCGACAAGGCAGGTACACATTCCATACTACAAAGGACTTATCATTCGTAAGACCTTCCCACAGCTCTCGGAGCTTATTGAAAAATCACAGAGATATTATTCCGTCGCGTTTCCTGATGCGACGTATAACGATTCCAAGCACACTTGGACATTCCCAAGCGGCGCAAAGATAGTTTTCGGCTCAATGCAGCACTCAAACGACAAATTCAACTATCAGGGAAAGGCTTACGATTTTATTGGATTTGACGAGCTAACTCACTTTACCTACGACGAATATATCTACCTCAAATCGAGAAACAGACCGAACGGACCGGGTACACGATGTTATATCAGAAGCACGGCCAATCCGGGCGGAGTTGGTCACGGCTGGGTAAAGGACAGATTTATCACACCCGCTCAACCTATGACGACTATTTGGGAAAAGGTCAAGATTGACTTTCCTGATGGAAGAACAGAGGAAAGGTGGGAGTCACGTATATTCGTTCCCTCCTCTGTCTTTGACAATCAAATCCTACTTAATAACGATCCAAGCTACCTAACTAAACTCGCGGCTTTGCCTGAGGCAGAGCGCAAGGCTTTGCTTTACGGTGATTGGGATAGTTTCTCAGGACAATTCTTTACAGAATGGCGTGATACACCCGATATTAAGCTTTGCCAAAAGGCAGGCATCACACCCGAGGAAGCACGCAGGCAGCACAGATTCACCCACGTTATAGAGCCCTTTGAGATCCCGAGAGGTTGGAATATAATGCGTTCTTACGACTTCGGATACAACAAGCCCTTTTCTCTTGGATATTGGGCTATTGACTACGACGGCGTACTTTATCGCTTTATGGAGCTGTACGGCTGCACCAAGACACCCGACGAGGGAGTTAGGTGGACTCCTGACGAGCAATTCAAACGGATTGCAGAGCTTGAAAGGACACACCCTTGGCTTGAAGGACGAAAGATCATTGACGGCGTTGCCGATCCGTCTATATGGGATTGCTCAAGAGGAGAAAGTACCGCAGAGGTCGCTGAAAGGTACGGTATTTACTTTACACCCGGCGACAATAAGAGGATACCCGGTTGGATGCAGGTACATTATCGCCTTCAATTCGACGAAAAAGGCTTCCCAAGAATGTATGCTTTTAGCAACTGCGCGGCGATACGACGGACAATGCCTCTTATGTTATATTCAGAAACAAACCCCGAGGACATTGACACGAAGCTTGAGGATCACTGTCCCGACGAGGTCAGATATATGTGTATGTCACGACCTATCAAGCCTATTATTAAGGCTGAACAAAAGCCTATTCTGTCTGATCCCTTAAATCAGTTTACGGACAGACGATATTATTAACTAACAGAGAGGAGATCATATGATACCACCTGTGAATAAACCTATGGAAAGCAGTCTGATCGCGGAGAACGCCGATCAGATCAAGGCTGTTGAGGCTATGGACGAGGAGAATATCGCTCCCGTTGGTACTGAACAGATAAAGAAGTTTATGCAGATTCTCCGCAAATATAAGACGGGTAAGTCGCGCACCGAGCAGCGTATCGTCGCATCGGAGAATTGGTGGAAGCTTCGCAACACGACCGAGGAGCAGAAGACTACCGCAATCGGCAAGGACGGTGGCTTTACAAGTAAATCGGCGTGGCTTCACAACGTAATCGTCTCAAAACACGCTGACGCTATGGAGGCGTATCCCGAGCCGAACATTTTGCCGAGAGAGCTTAGCGACAGGGCTGAGGCGAGGAGGCTTTCAGCTATCGTTCCCTGCATTCTTGAGCAAAACAAATTCAAGAACACCTACAGCACTGCTATGTGGCAGAAGATGAAGACGGGCACGTGCGTTTATAAAGTGATTTGGGACGCTAAAAAGCTGAACGGACTCGGCGACATCAGCGTTGAATGCGTCAATCTGCTCAATCTCTATTGGGAGCCGGGCGTGACCGATATACAGAAGTCTCGCTATTTCTTCCACACGGAGCTTTGCGACAAGGATATTCTTGAGCAACGCTATCCCGACAAGATAAAGAACGGGCTCAAGGGGCAGACCTTCACGAGCACTAAGTTCCTTTACGACGATCACGTGGACACCGAAAACAAGATAACCGTGGTTGAGGTCTACTACCATAAGTACGTACAGGGCAAGAACACCCTTCAATACTGCAAATTCGTTAATGACATCGTGCTTTACGCGACGGAAAACGAGGTATCTCCCGCCGTAAACGAGCTTGGCGAGGTCATCGCTCCGCCTATGGCTATGGTCGGTCTTTACGATCACGGTAAATATCCTTACGTATTTGACGCACTGTATCCCGTGGAGGGCTCTCCCTGCGGTTACGGCTACGTTGACCTTTGCAACAATCCGCAGACCGAGATCGACCTTATGAAAACAAGCTTTATCAAGAGCGCAATGGTCGGCTCAACACCGAGATACTTGTCTCGCGGTGACAGCGGTATCAACGAGGCTGAATTTCTTGACCTGTCAAAGCCTATCGTTAAGGCTAATGGCGTTGGCGAAGATACTCTCAAGCCTATCGTCTTCTCTCCCCTTGACGGCAACTACATAAACGTCCTTGACAGGACCATTCAGGAGCTACGCGAGACGAGCGGCAACACCGAGACGAGCACGGGCAACATAAGCTCGGGCGTAACTGCCGCGTCTGCTATTGCGGCGCTTCAGGAGGCAAGCGGCAAGGGCTCAAGAGATAGCACCGAGATGTCCTACGAGTCTTATTCGCAGGTCGTTGAGATGTGTATTGAGCTTATCCGTCAGTTCTACAGTATGCCGAGAAGCTTCAGAATACTCGGGCAATACGGTACGGAGCAATATATAAGCTACACCAACAAGGGCTTGCAGATGAAGCATCAAGGCACCGATTTCGGCGCTGATCAGGGCTTCAGACTCCCCGTGTTTGATATAACCATCTCGGCGCAAAAGAAAAACGTCTACACCAAGGTGGCGCAGAACGAGCTTTCATTACAGTTCTTCAAGTCTGGATTCTTTGATCCTCGCCTTGCGGATCAGGTGCTTTTGTGTCTTGAGATTATGGACTTTGACGGCAAGGACGAGATTATGCAGAAGATCTCCAAGAACGCCACGCTTTATAAGCGACTTTTGCAATATATGGAGCTTGCTCTTGCGTTGGCGCAGGTGGCTCGCCCCGACATAGTTGAGCAGATCGCGCAGGACTATATGCAGACTATAGGGCGGGAGGGCGCACCCTCGGGCTCGGGCAATGTTCAAATGCCGCAGAGTGACAATATTGCGGGACTCAATAAAAACGAGCCTAAAATCGTTGAAAACTCCCGAGCGAGAGCCGCCGAGGCTTCTCAACCTAACAGCGCAAAGGGGGGCAAGAAATGATAAAGGTCACTTATTACCGAGACGATAACCGCGTCATTATGGAAGGACACGCAGGGAGCGCGCCTATTGGGCAGGACCTTGTGTGCGCTTCGGCGTCTATCCTCATACAGACGCTTGCCTTATTCGTTTGCAATATGGCAGAGGCGAGACAGACCAAATGCCCTATCGTCAAGTTGTCAGAGGGGCACGCTTTTATAGATTGCAAGGCTCCGACGAGGTACAAAAGCGTCGTTACGCTCGCTTTTGACACTATCTGCGCGGGCTTTGGTCTGCTCGCGCACGACTATCCCGATAATATCTCTTACGAGATCAGGGATATTAAACAAAGTATATAAGCCTTACGGCTACATATAGGACTCGCCGCCCAAGCGGCAGAATAAATCGGAGGATATACTCATGTTAAAAGAAAAATGGCTTAATCTTCAGCTTTTCGCGGGCGAGGGCGCAGGTGGCGCAGGTAACGCAGGCGGAGAAGGCGGTGGAGAGAGTGCCGCAACGGGAGAAAACGCTGTTAACCCCGAACAGCAACGTCTGCTTGAATTGGGAGTTCCTGCAGATAAGTTAAGAAATCGGGCGCAGAAGTCCTCTGCCAAGACTCAGCCAAGTGCGGCCAAGGTTGCAACGGCTACGGAATCGGCAAATAAGACTGACGGGCAGGTCGCCGCTGCTGATACACCCACAGAAGAAGGAAAAAACGCTAAGACTGCACGTATGAGTTGGGAAGAGATAATGTCTGATCCCGAGTACAACAAGCAGATGCAGAGTACTATTCAATCGAGGCTTAAATCTGCCAAGGCGGCAGAGGAAAACCTTAATAAGCTTACTCCTGCGCTTGAATTGCTCGCGAGAAAGCACAATCTTGATCCCGCGAATATGGATTACGATGCTCTTGCTAAGGCTATCAACGAGGACAGAGACTACTATGAGGACAAGGCTCTTGAGATGGGCGTTCCTGTAGAAACTGCCATGAAGATTGACCAAGATGAGCGAGAAAAGGCAAGAAACAAGGCACAGGCCGAAAGGACTCTTCAGGAGCAGAAATATGCGGAGCACTTCGACAGACTTGAGCGCGAAGGCGAGGAGCTTAAAAAGGTATTCCCTTCCTTTGACCTCCGCACAGAGCTTAAAAATCCCGTATTTGCACGTATGACCGCGCCCGGCAAGGGCGTTATGAGCGTGGAAGATGCTTATCACGCAGTACACCGCAAAGAAATTCAGGCGGCAGCTATGCAGGTCACGGCGCAGAAGACGGCGCAGAAGATCTCCAATGCTATCCAAGCAGGCAGCAGACGACCTGATGAATCAGGCACGTCGAGTCAGGCTCCTTCTTCACTTTCATTCAGCTATCGCAACGCGAGCACGCAGGACAGAAATGCGCTTAAGAAGCGTATTCGCGACGCCGCGGCGCGAGGGGAGAAAGTGTATCCCGGACAGTAACCGCGCACACGTTTCTCCTCGAAAACAAATCACATTTTTTGAAGGAGAAAAAACAATGAAAAGACTTATCTATTTCATTCTTAATCTTCAGCTTTTTGCTGATGCAGGCTCGCTCGTCAACGCGACGGGCAATTACGTCAACGCATACGATGGAAACACCACGGCGTTTGACGGTACTAATACACTTTCGGGTGAGCTTAAGGAATTCTACGACACCGAGCTTCTGGAGAACGCTCGTATCGAGATGTACTACGCGCAGTTCGCAAAGACTCAGAAGCTCCCCGCCAACCACGGCACGAGCGTTGAGTGGAGAAAATGGAACACCTTCGCAAAGGCGGACAAGCTTCAGGAGGGTGTTATTCCTACAGGTCAGAAGTTCGGTATGAGCACCAAGATGGGCTCTATCGATCAGTACGGTACTTACGCCGCTATCTCTGACAGGCTTGAGCTCCGTGCATACGACGACATTATTCTCGGTGCTACCGAGGAAATGGGCGCGTCTGCGGCAGAAACTCAGGAAACGCTTATCCGTGACGCTCTGCTCGTCAATATGAACGTCCTTTACTGCGACAATATCACTCTCGCAACGGGCGCGGTAGGCACTACACCCACGAGCCCCGCAGAGATGGAGGCAAGCGCAACAGTTATCTCGCTTCTTACTCCTAAGATGGTCGCCAAGGCTGTCACAAAGATGAAGAAGGACAGAGTTCCTACCATCAACGGCAAGTATTACGCCGTTGTTCACCCCTCCGTTGCTCACGACCTTCGTAATGACGATGCTTGGATCGAGGCACACAAGTACGCTTCGGTTGAAGAGATCAAGAACGGCGAGATCGGCGAGCTTCACGGCTGTCGTTTCATCGAAAACACCTTCGCTCCCGTTCTCGGCGGCGAGTATAAGAACAAGGCTTCTACCGTTACATACGCTACGTATTTCTTCGGTAAGGACGCTTTCGGCATCATAGATCCCGAGGGTGGCGCGCTTGAAATGATCGTTAAGGACAAGGAGCAGGTCGGCGGACCTCTTAATCAGTTCTCGACCGTGGGCTACAAGTTTGAGACCAACGGCGCGACTATCCTCTATCCCGAGAGAGTCCTTCGTGTAATGAGCTGTTCTTCTTACAGCGCTATCGACGAGGAAAACTAAAATATGGGGCGGAGTAATTCGCTCTGCCCCTCATAAAAACACAGGAGGCTATTATGGCTACGGAAAATAAAGAAAAAAAGGAAGACTACGTTGAGCTGTACATCGATTCCGGGCACAACGCCAAGGACGATCCCAACGAGTTTATCAGCATCAACGGCAAAAACTACATATTGCCCAAGGGTGAGATCTCAATGGTCCCCCCTTGCGTAAAGGCTGAATACGAACGCTCGCGCAGAGCCGCAAGTGCTCAGAGAAAGAGCGCGAAAGAGCTGCTTGCTAAAGCCAAGCAGCCTATAAACGCAACATAAAAAATACTAATGGGGAGATACATTGTCTCCCCATTTGTTGAAAAAGGAGTTTAATATGACAATACTTGAAGCAATTAACGGTATTGACACGATCAAGCCCAACAGATACACGCAGAGCGAAAAGATAGCGTGGTTATCAACGCTTGACGGCTCAATAAAAAAGGAAATAATCGATACTCATTGCGGCGGAGAGGATGTCGTTTTCGAGGGATACGACGACCGTACGAGCGTTAGCACAAATCTTCTCGTCCCCGCTCCTTACGACTCAATATATTTCCGATGGCTTGAGGCAAGAATCGATTACGCCAACGGTGAATACGGCAAATACAACAATAGCGCCATTGCTTATAATGCCGCTTACAATGATTTTGCGCAGTATTATATCAGGCATCACGCGCCGATCCATAATGCAAAAAGGTTTATCTTTTAAGGAGGTATGTAAATGAAGCTTCCTATATTAAGTGAGATCGAGAGCTCGCGCGAGATGATAGACGTTTTCGGCGGATATAATCACAATTTGCGAATAAGCAACGGCGAGTTTTACAATATGAAAAACCTCTCTTCCTCGGATTATCCTGTTCTCTCCCCGAGAAAGAGGCGCGGGATTTACGCCACTCCCGAAAAGCCTCAAGGTCTTTTGGCTAAGGATTCCCTTTGCTACGTTGACGGAGAGAATTTTATAATCAACGGCAAGACGATACCGTTAGGACTTACTGACGGCGACAAAACTTTGATTTCAATGGGCGCTTACGTTATTATAATGCCCGATAAAAAATATATAAATACCACCGACACAAGCGACTGCGGCTCTATTGAATCAAAGGTGACGAGCACGGGAACGGTCACCTTTTCGCTTTGCAGGATCGACGGCGACACGTATGAAAATTATACAATAAGCTCCTCCGCTCCGCGTTATCCCGCGAATTTGGCTTTATGGCTTGACACCTCAAGCGTGCCGCATACCTTAAAGCAGTATTCAACAACTAATGCCGTATGGACGGCTATTGCTACGACCTACATAAAAATATCTGCTACGGGTATTGGCAAGAGCTTCTCCGAAAACGACGGTGTTTCAATATCGGGGTGCGTTGGCGACGCGGTTGCCGATCTCAACAGTACGGCTATAATTTGGGCGCGAGGTGACGATTATATCGTCGTGACGGGTGTTCTTGACAAGGTCACTACGCAGACCGCTCCTATCACTATAGCGCGACAGATGCCGAATATGGATTTTGTTATCGAGTCAGGCAATAGGCTATGGGGTTGCAGATACGGCGCGTCAGTCGGTGGCGTTACGGTTAACGAGATATACGCCTCAAAGCTTGGTGATTTCAAAAATTGGAACAGCTTTCTCGGCATATCTACCGACTCCTACGCCGCAACTGTGGGTACGGACGGCGAATTTACGGGAGCGGTCACACATCTCGGTTATCCGATCTTCTTCAAGGAAAACTGTATGCACAAGGTATACGGCAACTATCCCTCCAATTATCAGATACAGACCACCACCTGCAGAGGCGTACAGAAGGGGTGCGAGCGCAGTCTTGCAACGGTCAACGAGGTGCTTTACTACAAAGCACGGTCGGGCGTCTGCATTTACGACGGTTCCCTTCCTACAGAAATCTCGTCAGCCTTTGGTGAAGAAGCCTACGGAAACGCGGTGGCGGGCTCTCTCGGCAATAAATACTATATCTCTATGCAGGACACGGACAGGCTTTGGCATCTTTTCGTTTACGACGCAAAAAGAGGTATGTGGCACAGAGAGGACGACACGCAGGCAACCGCCTTTTGCAGCTGTAACGGCGACCTTTATTTCATAGACTACGCGGACAAGCTTATCAAATCGGTAAACGGCTCGGGGGTTTCTGAGGGTGACGTGCATTGGATGGCGGAAACGGGTATCATCGGCACAGACTCGCCAGACAAGAAATACGTATCAAGGATAGACGTGCGCCTTTCTCTTACGGTGGGCACTCGCGTACACTTCAACGTTCAATACGATTCTGACGGCGGGTGGGAGCATTTATTCACTATGACGGGAACGTCGCTACGCAGCTTTGCCGTGCCTATAAGACCGCGAAGATGCGATCATCTGCGCTTGCGCATTGAGGGTGACGGCGAGGCGAAGATTTATTCTATTTGCAAAACTATTGAGCAAGGAAGTGATATGTAAATGGCGCTAAGATTACCAAAAATTACGGGAGCTTCGGAGCGCGAGCAGATAGCCGAGATCAAAAGCTATCTGTATTATCTCGTGGAGGAGCTTGAATACTCTCTCAATAATAAAGACGCGGGGAGAAGTGGCTCGGCAACGGGCAGCGCGGTATCTACCGCCTCGCAGGCATACGCTACGTTTGAGTTGATCAAGCCGTATATTCTGAAATCCGAGGATATAGTCACCGCCTTCGGCGATATTATAAGCGAAAAAGAGGGCGGCGCGTGGACTGATTTGGAGCTTTTGCAGGAGCTCTCTGAGGTGTCGGTCGGAAGGACTGAGACGGGGTGCTTCTACCGTGTTTGCGACGGCGGCAAGCACGTTTACATATCCTTCAACTGCTCTTTTGAATACGAGGGCGAGGCGTTGAAGGTCAATAAAACGCTTATTCCCGAGGAATACCGACCGAAAAGAGATGTTTTTTCTTTATGTCCTACGGGCGACGGCTCTTTTGCAAGGGTGATAGCAGGCACGGACGGACAAGTGCTTATTGACTCGGCACAATCCCCGACAGTTGATTGGATTGACGGATACATTGATTATTGGATAGAGGAGGAAAAAGAAAATGATTAAAGACTTTAAAATTGCAATGACGGACGACGGCGGGAGCGGATCTTCTGCGAATCCGAATGCAAATCTAAAAGCAATAAATAACACGCCGTATTTTGGCGACAAGGCAACGGCGCCTCTCAAGCACTATCAGTCATTAATTGCGAATGGCAAGGTCAATAATGACACGCGGATATCAAACCGAGGCGACGCTACCAATACAACGGGGGGAGAGACAGAAGGCGGAGACGGTGAAACCGTTGTCACGGAGCAGTCTGGCGGATACGTCAACGTCGAATTAAGTAATAAGATCGACGATATTATGGATAAGATCGTCAACAGAGAGGAATTTTCCTACGATCTGAACGAGGACGCGCTCTACGAGCAATACAAGGACAGCTTTATTCAGCAGGGCAAGCTTGCTATGCAGGATACCATGGGACAAGCTGCGGCTATGACGGGCGGCTTCGGCAATTCCTACGCTGCCACGGTGGGTAATCAGGCGTATCAGTCATCCCTTCAGGAGCTTAACGACGTTGTGCCCGAGCTTTATCAGATGGCGCTCGATCAGTATAATCGCGAGGGAGATTATCTTCTCAATAAATACGGCGTTGTGTCTGACAGAGACGATACTCTTTACGGCAGACACAGAGATACCGTTGCCGACTCTCAATGGCAGGCAGAATTTGACGAGGGCGTAAGGCGGTATGATGAGTCCTTAGCGGAGGATAAGCGACAGTTTGATTCTTCAACGAATGGAAAAACAACCTCGTATGAAGATTGGCTTAATTCCTATCTGTCGGGCGGAGATAACACAGGCGGTACGGTTGTAGGCGATACGGGTAATACGGGTGCAGGCGACACAGGCTTTATTGGAAACACAAACCCTGTATATACGGGAATTACGGATGAAATAAGGGCAAAAGCAGAGACCTATACGAGCAATACCGCGCTTGCCTCCTATCTTGACGGTCTTGTTGACGCAGGCACTATCACCGAGGAAGAAAGCGACTCGATTTATGCGCAATACGTTGACGACAACGAATCGTATGTTACAAAGGAAGATGGATCTACCGCGGCGTCTTACAAAGATATGATTAACAGCGCATCGGGTTGGTCTGTCGTGGAAAATGGCGGCGGCAATCTTTGGGGTATTGATGCCGACGCTATCGTTAAAGCTCCAAACGGAGAGCAGATGACGCTCAATAACCTCAGAGATAAGCTGATCAAAGAGGGCATGAAGCACGGTGAGGCAACTGAGGCGATCAAGCAACTGCAGCAGGATATGGGTATTTCGTCCAATTGGATGTTCGGTTGGTAAGGAGGTATAATCTATGGGCGTAATGGACAGATATAACGAGAGAAAGAAAAAGACCGAAGAAGGCACGGAGGAGTCCTCCGCTTCCTCGGGCGGCGTTATGCAACGATATGAGACGAGGAAATATTATAGTTCCCTGCCGACTGAGAGCGTTGACGAGAATTATATTAACACCTTTGTTTCAGATGCGAATAAATTTCTTGGTACGACCAAATTGGATAATAGCAGCTACGGAACGTGGAAAGACCTTAGCACAAGAGCTGACACTATAAGCGGTTGGCTTTATAAAAACAACGGCAGCATAAACGCTGAGGTCTACAACAGTATTGCTGACGCTATCAATAAGTTTAATACGGCTACAAAGGATTTTACACAGTTTAAGACTGAGGACGATTATATAAGAAATCGTATTGGTTGGCTCAATGACGAAGCCAAGACCGATCAGGAAACGGCGGCAGCGAGGCAGACCTATTCTGACAGTCAATCCTCTCGTGTAAGTGAAATCGACGAAAGCTTGCCGTGGTACGCTAAGTCTTGGGTACCTAATTTCGTAGAAAATTGGTTTCTTACCGAGGAGCAGGAATCATTGCGTGATGAGGCTGAAAGGCTTGAGGCAGAAAACACTATCTATAAGCGCGAGCAAGGCAAATTGGACTCTTACTACATACCCGAAACAGATGAGTTTAAGCAGGTAGCTTCAAACAGAAATTTTGTGAATCCTACAAGAGAGGAATTATCTGCATACGACTCTTCCATATCGCAAGGTAGCGTTGCACTTAACAGCGGCGGTTATTTTGACGATGAAGGCAATATAAGGGATAAAGACGGCAATATCGTTCAGTATGCAGAATCTCCAATTGCTGACAAGCTTGGGCTATATCATTCCGCAACCGACACAGATATTGCAGATGCTTATAATTTAGTTACGGGTGCAATGGGCGCTTATTCTACCACTTGGGCGGAAACGATTGTGGAAGGCGATCAGAACGAGTGGCGAGAGCTTACGGACTATGAAATAGATCTTTACTACTACTATCTCAATACCGAGGGCAAGGAAAAGGCGTTTAAATTCCTTGACGATTTAGCTCCTACATTAACCAAAAGGGCAACGCAAAAGCGCACCGAGGCAATAAATAATACGGGTGGCTTCGGTCAGGTAGCTTTGAATATTGCTTCCGTTCCCTCTAATATTTTTGGCGGAGCGATTGCGTTCGCCGATGACGTTGCAAATCTGCTTGGAGGAAATGAAGTAAATCCTTATTCAAGAGCGCATATGCTCAGCAACGTTGCAACCGATATTCGTACAAAAACGGCGGCGGATCTCGACGCTTGGACGGGCGGCGCGTCTATTCCGTGGCTTGATTTTAGCCTTGGCGACGCATATCAGGCGGGAATGTCGGGCATTGACTCTCTCGTAGGCGCATATCTGCTCGGCGGAACGGGCTACGGTGTGCTTATGGGCATGGGCGCCGCATCTAACGAAATGAAGGCACTTTACGAAAAGGGCGCATCAACCGAGCAAATGCTGATAGGCGGTGTCCTTGCGGGTGCTGCCGAAATGGTATTTGAAAAATATTCGATAGACAAATTCCTTGAGGCAGGCGACGCGAAATCTATTAAGGATATTGTCGTTAACATTTTGAAACAGGGCGGCGTTGAGGCTTCCGAAGAAGCGTTTACAGAGATCGCCAACACCATTACGGACGTTATTGTTATGGGTAGTCAATCCGATTGGGTAGACGCGGAAACCTTTATCAAGAACGTAGTTAACGCAGGCGTAGGCGGCTTTATAAGCGGCGGCGGTATGGGTGGCGTTGGCTCTACCGTAAGTTATGCTCAGTATCAAAATCAGGTCAACAAATACGGCCAGAGTATTATTGATAAGGGCGGCGTTGATTCATTGCGCGCACAAGCTTCTGAAATGTCTGACAATAAGGCAATATCAAGGCTTGCGGGTAAAGTTGCAAAAAATACTACGGCGAGGAACGTGGGACGCCTCGCTACGACCATTCAGAACGTAACCAACGCTAAAGACCGCTCCTCTATTGCTACCGATTTGAAAAGCAAGGGCTTGACTAAGAAGGAAGCGCAGAAGGTCGCCGATTTTACGGTTAAGGTGTCACAGGGATATAACCCTACCTCCGAAGAAATTACCGAAATTGAGCAAATAACCGACAAGCTCCCCGACGTTGCCGACGCTCTTGCAGATGATGTTTCCGACACAGACGTCGTTGAGGCTGAGGCAGAGGGCTCGCAGGGCGTTGAATCCCCTGCCCTTGCTACGCAGGCTTCGGCACAGCAAGCGGAAAAGGTTGACGTGACCGAGAACGTGTCTACCGACGAAAACGCGGCAGAAGGCAAAATTTCGGGTTCTGTTGAGGGCGCGGAAAGAGCTCCGAGTGAAAGCGCGGTCACGCTTGAAAGCGCTTCGGAAAAGTACGGTGCGCAGGCGCAGGCTATGATCCACACCTACGCCGAAGGTCAGGACGTGGAAGAATACGACAACGCTTACAATATTGCCTATAATATGGGTATGAGCGGCGTTTCCCTCTCCTATGCTATGAACAGCAAGGGCACGGCTTATCTTTCCGAGAAACAGAGAGAGCTTGCATACGAGGCAGGACGCGCGGCGGCAGAGTCCAACGCTCGCGATCAGGACACGAAAAACAAGAACGGCGCTAACGGCAATACCGGGCGCAGACGCGGAGTCGTGCGCGGTGAGGGCGTGACGATTGCCGACCTCAAGAAAGCGTTTAGCGACACGCAGAACACGGCGTACAAGCTTCTTTGCTTCTACGCAGAGGCGACGGGCATTGAGATTGTGCTTTACAAATCCGAGGCAGGTGCGGACGGTAGATTTATCGGCTCACAGGGTAAATTCAAGTGGAGCGAGGACACGATCTACATTGACGTTAACGC
Organism: Clostridia bacterium; assembly: GCA_017504625.1. Classification (GTDB taxonomy): domain Bacteria; phylum Bacillota; class Clostridia; order Oscillospirales; family CAG-272; genus SVTX01. The sequence continues at coordinate 29,717 of JAFVQU010000018.1, forward strand.
GGGACTTGCCAATATCAAGGACGTAAACGAGCTTGCAAAGTATGCCATGCTTCGCACTTTTTCACACGAATTTACACATTTTATTGAAAAATGGAATCCTATATGGTATAATGAGTTCAGAAAAGCCGTGTTTGACGAGCTTTCCGCGCGTGGCGAGGACGTTGACGACCTCATTATAGCAAAGCAAAATCTTGACGGCGACAAGCCTTTGTCCTACGAAAAGGCAAGCCGCGAGGTAGTTGCCGAGGCTATGACAGATATTCTCCCTGATGCTAACTTTGTTGAAACGCTTGTCACAAAGCATAAGAACATCTTTGAAGCGTTGCTTCAAAAGCTCAAGGAGTTCCTTGCGGATCTCAAGGCGTATTTCAACACTCTCGGACATAACCCTTCAAGAGAGGCAAATGCACTCAAGGAGCAGATCGACGGCGCTGTGCGATACGTGGATAGCATCGTAAAGCTCTTTGACAAGGTAGCGCTTGAGGCTGTGGAAAACTATCAGGCTACCGTGGCGACGGAAACAGAAAACAATAATAATACTTACGGAGGTGTAGTACATGAAGCAGAACGCGCAGAACAGACCGTCGAAAGAAGATCAAATCAAACAATTGCAAAAGGCAATGACGGATCACCGCAGAAAGAGAGAGACGGACGAGAAATATCGAAAGAAGTCAGACAACAATCAGAAGATGCTAAGAGAGACGATTCTGCCTCTTCTGAACGACACCGAGAATTAAATCACACAGATACAGCGTTTTCTAAAGATGCATATATTACACCTCGTAAAGGTTCGGTTGAAGAGACCGAAGGCAAAATTCTTGACGAGTACGGCGTTGAGTGGCATCTAATCAATAAGGAAAAATGGGATAGAATTTATATTGCTTTTGCAAAAGCAGGTGTAGTTTATCTAAGAGAAGCACTCCCCGAAAAGTTTCGAGGTGCTGTTGCTCGCCACGAAGCTACCCACATTATGAAACATCTGAAATATCAACCGTATTTGGATTTTATTGAGCGTACTCCTAAAATGCTGAATATGTCTGCGAGTGGCGTAATGGATTTGATCACAACGATAGCCGAGCGACGTGACATTGATCTATTAAACATTGATGAACAATCATGTCAAACGATATATGATGAAATAAATGCGACTATCTACGGACAAGTTAATATATCAGAAAAAAAAGAAGCATATCTCGAATTTATCAACGAGGTTTTTTATGACTATGATAGGTATATAAAAGAACTTGATGCTATACACGATCAGTTTAAAAGAGAAAATGCGCCGAAGAAATCAGAATCAATAACTACCGAGCAGGAAACACACACAGAAACAGCGCCGGCAGAAACCAATGATTACGGTAATTTCACTATTACCGACAACGCCGAATATGGCACTCTTGAAATCAAGTTTGACGGTAAGCCTTCCGAGGCTGTCCGTGATGTGCTGAAGGAAAACAAATTCCGTTGGCACAAAGTAAAGGGCGTTTGGTATGGCAAGGGTGAGCGCACGGATATTGTCAAGGCTTTGAGAGATGCTTATACCGAGGAAGAAAACACCGCCACCAATATTATTGAGGAGGAAAAACCTAATGTCGAAGCAGAAAATGCTGATAACGAACGACCAATATTGGAGCCTGACACCGATAGGCAAGGAGCTCCACGATCATTGGATGAACAACAAGCCGACGATGTACGCGGAGCTTCATCAGAACGGGACTCTGTGGGAGATACTCGACAGCGAGAATCACAGACTCGACGAGATGGTGATCGAGCTGACACAGCAGATAGGCTTGGCAGGAGCGATGGAAATAGCGAGAGCGGAGATTCACGAGAGCTAACCGAAAAAGAAACTCAGGCGAAAGCTGAGGAGCTTGCCGAGACGGTTGAGCGAGAGATCGAGCAGAAATCTACCGAAAATCCCAAGGGTAACAACTTTATAATAGGCGATAGCCTTCACCTTCCCGATGGAGAAAAGGCAAGATACCGCGCCAACGTTGATGCTATAAGGCTTATAAAGCAGCTTGAGAGCGAGGGCAGACGCGCGACGGTGGCTGAGCAGGAGATCCTTTCTAAATACGTTGGTTGGGGTGGACTGCCAAATGCTTTTGGAGAATATAGATACAACCGAGATACGCGCAGAAGCGAAATGACTGCAAAGGACGGTTGGGAAAAGGAATTTGCGGAGCTTCGTTCGCTTGTTGACGAGGGTATTATTACCGAGCAAGAATACAAGGATATGTCCGCGAGCACCAAGAACGCGCACTATACCTCTATTGAGGTTATCAAGGCTATGTACGACGGGCTTGCAAGTCTCGGCTTTATCGGCGGTCGTATGCTTGAGCCCTCCTCGGGCGTTGGTAATTTCGTAGGCGCTATGCCTGTTGAGATGAGCGCAAAGGTCAACAGTTGGACGATGGTGGAGCTTGACCGCATTACAGGCTTGATCGCAAAGTACCTCTATCCTAACGCTGACGTGCGTATTCAGGGATTTGAGACTGCTAACATTCCCGACAACTATATAGACGTTGCTATCGATAACGTTCCCTTCGGTAACTTTGGCGTGGTTGACAGGAGCTATCCCAAACGCATTACGAAATCAATACATAATTATTTCTTTGCAAAATCAATAGACAAGGTGCGCCCAGGAGGAATCGTGATGTTTATCACGTCCTCGTTTACGATGGATTCCAACGACAACGGCGTGCGTCAGTACATTATGGATCGCGCTGATCTTCTCGGTGCTATCAGACTTCCGAACACCGCCTTCAAGGGTAACGCGGGAACGGAGGTAGTGACTGACATTCTCGTTCTTAAAAAGCGCGAGGACGGCACGGAATACGCGGGCGAGGATTTCCTTGAGGCTGAGTATGATTATAATTACCATACTTATATAAGCAATTATTTCAAAAATCATCCCGAAATGGTGCTTGGTAAGCCCGCCGTCAAGAGAGGTATGTATAACGCAAGCTCTCTTACCTACGATCCGTTAACCGACAAGGTCACTATTGACGAGCAGATAAGAGAAGCCTTTAAGAATATTAAGGGCAAAATGGATTATCCCACAAAGCCCTCTCCCGAAAAAACTAATTTTGCGGTTGAGAAGGAATCAAAGAAAACGAAATCGGGCGGTTTCGTTGTGCATTCTGACGGTAGCATTTCAAGAAATGAGAACGGTCAGCTTGTAAAATACGACACCGACGAAAAGACCGCCAAGAGAATTGCGGGAATCCTCTCTATACGCGACGCCTACAGAACGCTTGCAAACTATTTGCAGCAGGGCGTTGAGACAAAGTATATCAAGAAGGCGAGGGCGGAGCTTAACAAGGCTTACGACGCTTTCGTCAAGGAATACGGTTATCTTAACTCTCCCGCAAATAAAAAAGCAATAGAAGGAGATCCCGACAGATATTCGATTCTCTCTCTTGAGAATTACGATGCGCAGAAAAAGACCGCCAAGAAGGCTGACATCTTTACAAAGGATACCATCAGCGCAAACAAGACGGTCAATCACGTTGACAGCGTTACAGAGGGCGTTATTGCTTCGATCAATCTTACGGGCGGAGTTGACGTGTCGCTTATATCCAAGCTTACGGACAAGGGCGCAGACGCCGTGACGCGCGAGATAATTGATTCTCGCTTGGCATTTAAGACGAGAGACGGCTCTCTCGTAGCTCGCGAGGCTTATCTTTCGGGCAACGTAAGAGCAAAGCTGCGCGAGGCGGAAGCGCTTGCACCCTACGACAGCGATTTTAATAACAACGTTGAGGAATTGCGCAAGGTTATCCCTGCGGATATTCCATACAATGAAATTTATATCACACCCGGTGCGACCTTTATTCCCAACGAGATATACGCCGACTTTATAGCGCATATGCTTGGCGGCAGAAATAATCAGAGCTACGGAAGCCCTGACGTTGAGGTGGGACGCACGTCGAGCGGTGAATTTAAGATCGTTGTCAATAATAAGCGTCTTAAGGGAAGCTATTATAACAATCAGACTTGGGGAACGGCACGCAAGTCATTCCTTGAGCTTATCGACGCCATGATGTCAAGCCGCACGGTAAAGGTAAACGACATTATAGAAAACGGCGACGGAAAGAAGATAGCCGTTGTAAACGAAGCCGAGACCGAGGCGGCAAACGAAAAGGTTAAGGCTATACAAAAGGAATTTGAAGATTGGATATGGAAGGACGAGGACCGCAGGATTCTGCTTGCGCGTCTTTATAACGAGATCTTCAACGCCCTTGTAAATCCAAAATATGACGGCTCGCATCTAAGCGTAAACGGAATAAACGCCGACTACTCCCTCCGTCCTCATCAGGCGGACGCGGTACACCGCATTATCGCATCAGGCGGTAATACCCTGCTTGCTCACCGAGTGGGCGCGGGAAAGACGCTTGAAATGGCTGCGGCGGCGATGAAGATGCGCGAGCTTGGCGTTATCAAAAAGCCCGTGTTCGTCGTTCCCAAATCGGTAGTGGCACAATGGGGCGTGGAATTTCACAATTACTTCCCTGCCGCACGACTTTTGGTTGCCGACGACAAGAGCTTTACTCCCTCAAACAGAAAGGTCTTTACCAACAGGATCGCCAACGGTGATTATGACGCGATCATTCTCTCCTACGAGCAGTTTGAAAAAATACCTATGTCGGTAGAATATCAGCAGAGCTTTTACGAGGAGCAGATAAACGAGATTATCGCGGCTATTGCCGAGGAAAAGGCGGAGAGCCGAGACGGCAAGGGATTGACCGTTAAGGAGATGGAAAAGAAAAAGGCTCAGCTTGAAAAGAAGCTGAAGGAGCTTACCTCAAAGCCCAAGGACGAGGACAACGTTGATTTTGAGATGCTTGGAATTGACAGCTTGTTCGTTGACGAAGCGCACAATTTCAAAAACCTTGAATACGTTTCCAAAATGACTAACGTTGCGGGACTTGGAAGCACGAAGGGGGCGCAGAGATCCTTTGACCTTTACACAAAAATACGCTACCTTCAGGGGCTTAACGGCGGACGCGGCATAGTATTTGCCACCGCAACGCCCGTTATGAACTCTATGGTAGAGCTTTATATTATGCAAAGATACCTGCAGCCCGACGTTCTCGATCAGTTAGGGCTTAAGACATTTGACGCATGGGCAAAGCAGTTTGGCGAGGTCGTCAACAAGTGGGAGATCAACCCGAGCGGAACGGGTATGAGGCAGAAGCAGGTATTTGCGAATTTCCGAAATCTTAACGAGCTTCAACTGCTTTTCCGTAGCTTTGCCGACGTTCTGACCGACGTGCCGGGGCTTAAAATTCCCAAGATGAAGGGCGGCGCGGTAAAGATCGTTGAGTGTGAGCCGGGAGAATTCCAAAAGGAATTTATGCAAGAGCTTCAGAAGAGAGCGGAAAACGTGAAAGACGTTGATCCTTCTGTGGACAATATGCTCAAGATCACGAGCGACGGCAGAAAGGTCTCTTATACTCAACGTATGATAGATCCCACTCTTCCCTACGAGCCCGAGTGCAAGATATTCAAAGCGGCGGGAAATATCGTAAAGGAATACAACGACAGCGCTGATATCAAAGGCACGCAGATAGTATTCTTGGATATGGCGACTCCCAAGGGCACCGACAAGAGCAAGGCGGACACAAACACCGAGGTGAACGCGGACGACGGATACGACGAGGAGAGCGCAAGGCTTTACGACGATATGCGCGATTACCTTGTGAAAAAGGGTATTCCCAAGCGAGAGATTGCATTTATTCACGAAGCCGACTCCGACGCAAAGAGAAAACAGCTCTTTGAGGACGTAAACAACGGTAAGGTGCGCGTGCTTATCGGCTCTACGGGCAAAATGGGCGTTGGTATGAATGCGCAAAAGCGCGTCGTTGCTATACATCACCTTGACGCGCCGTGGAGACCGGGCGACGTTGAACAGCGCGACGGACGAGCCTTCAGGCAGAAGAATATTAACGACGAGGTTTCCAAATACGTTTACGTTACCAAAGGAAGCTTTGACTCTCGTTTGTGGGATATTCTCGACCGCAAGCAGCACTTTATAAATCAGATAATGAACGGCGAGGACGTCGGTCGTACCGCTGAGGACACGGGAGAGGTCACGCTTTCCGCCGCAGAGGTCAAGGCGTTGGCGTCGGGCAATCCTCTAATTGAGGAGCAGACCAAGCTTACCGATGCGATTAAGAAGCTTGAGAATTTGCAGAAGGCTTATAATTCGAGCATTGTTTTGGCAAGAACAAAGCTCTCGGACGACGAGACGAAGATTGCAAATTATACAAGCCGCATATCAAGAATACGCGAGGATATAAAGGTCAGAGTTGACACCTATTCCGAGGGTAAATTCTCTATGACGGTTGGCAAGCAGACCTTTACCGACAAAAAGGAAGCGGGCGCGGCGCTTGCGGCGGCAATAGTTGCAAATGCTAACGCCGATTCTTACGTGACGGTCGGTAGTTTTGCGGGCTTTGAGCTCAGAGTTATCAAGAACGGCGCGGAGTATAACGGTCTTATTCACGGTAAGGAAGGCTATAAATTCAACGTCTATTTGAATAACACCACAAGAATGGCAAATCACATAGGCGAAATTATAGCAGGCTTTGAAAACATCATTAAGAATGCCGAGCAGATGATTGCAGAGCTTTCGGCTGACCGTGACGCGCAGAGGGATATACTTACAAAGCCCTTTGAAAAGCAGGACGAGCTCAACCAAAAGCGAGCGCGATTCAATGAGGTTATGGAACTTCTTGCGCCGAAAACCGAGGAACAGCTTGGCAAGATGGACGAGGATACCGTTCAGGAGCAAAGCAGAGATTATCTCGACTACACAGTTCAAGAATCCCATAGCCAAGCTGCACTTGAGAAGTTCGGCACAACTACCGACTACGAGATAGCAGGATTTGTGCTTGAGGACGGCAAGATGATTAAGCTTGGTGTTAAGGGTATTGGCGTTAATCACAGCAAGATAGAGCAAGTGTTTGACGATAGGAAAGGCTCTGATGCAATCAATAGCTTTATCCAAGAGGGCAACGTGCGAATCAAAGCAAGTTCCCCCGGTATTGAGATAAGTGCAGACGCTCCCCTTACTGTCAGTCAGTTTAATACTCTCTCTCGATTTATGTCGAGCAGTTTGAGGGGCAGAGGTTATTTCTACCTTGATATTACCGATGCTGACGGAAACGAGATAGGTACAAAGACTTACTACGATGATTCTACTGCCGAGGATATCAAGTACGATATCAAGAAATATTACCGTGACGGCACTATTCCAAAGGATGACATCTATTTCCAACAGCGTACCGACACCTTGACAGACCGCGAGGTGCTTGAGCTTGCGGCGAACGAGATCAAGGTCAGTGATCTTACAGATGCGGAAAACGACGCTTTGACTATCTTCCGAGACCGCCTTTCCAAGCTGAAGGATCTTCAGAGCGAGAGAGCCGAGCAGGGCAAGCTTTACAAGGAGCAGCAGTTTGGCGAGAAGGTGGACAGAAAAGCCGCTGAGGAAACGCTTAACCGTATGCACGTGCTTGACGGTCAGATAAAGAAGGCTACGGCTGAGGTATTGACCGTTGAGGAAAAGGAGGTACTCAAGCGAGTGCTTTCAAAGGCTCGCAAGGTGGTTGAGGCGCAGGAGCGAGAGCACGGACGGGAAATTCTCAACCGTTGGCGCGATCGCAGAGATAACGCGGCGGCTATCAAGAAATACCGTGATCGTTTGCGCGCTGACGTTAGCGAGCTCTCGGAGTGGATATTGCACCCCGATAATAAGGATACGGTGAAGCATATTCCCGACGTTCTTAAAAATTCGGTAATTCCCTTCCTCACGAGTATTGATTTTACAAGCAAGCGCGCGCTTAAGGGTGGCGAGGCTACGAAGGCTGACGCGGCGTTCGTGGATAGGCTCAAAAAGCTTAACGCCGCTATCAAGTCAAATATAGACGCACACGGGCTGTATTCGGGATATAACGATCTTCCCCCGAGCTTTATGGAGAATTTGCAGAAATTTATCGATTCTGCGGAGGAGCTTATAAAGTCTAATAGCGGAGATTTCGTTATAAATAAAATGACGAGCGAGGAGCTTCGCGATCTGTCGCAGATAGTGCGGACTCTCAAAAAGTATATAACGCAGATCAACCGTTTCCACTATAACGCTATGTACGAGCACGTTTACGAGGCGGGAGAAAACTCTATTGAGCATCTTTTAGAGCTTGGTAATGCGGAAAATACGGGAGCTGTTTCAAACTTTTTGCTATGGCAGCAGATGCGCCCTGCGTACGCTTTTGAGAGATTCGGTGACGGTGGCGTGGCGATCTACGACGGACTCAGGCGCGGACAGGCACAGCTTGCCTTTAACACAAAGGAAATACAGGCGTTTACCGAGCAGGCGTATACCGAAAAAGAGGTCAAGGCTTGGGAAGATGAAATCAAGACCTTCAATCTTGGCAATGACGTTGTAAAAATGCCCGTGTCCTATATAATGGCGTTCTACGAGCTGAGCCGAGATCCCGAGGCGCTTGTGCATATACGTGGCGAGGGTATCAGAGTCGCAACGTACACTCACAAGGGTAAGAAAATATCCGACGTGGGACATATTCTCACGGAGGGTGAATTTAACGAGATCATAGGCTCACTTACCGAGAGACAGAAGGAGGTTGCCGACGCGCTTCAGAAATATATGGCGGAGCAAGGCGGCAAGTGGGGTAATTTCGTTTCGGTGGCACGTTTCGGCGAAGAAATGTTTACCAATAAAAATTACTTCCCTATCAACTCTGACGGACGTCACCTTCAGGCAAATACCGACGAGCATCCGAGCGCGGCTTCACTCTACGCTCTGCTCAATATGAGCTTTACTAAATCACGACAGGAGGGCGCGAATAACCGTATCGTTATTTACAGCATTTTTGACGTATTTGCTAACCATATGGCAAGTATGGCACAGTATAACGCTATGGCGCTTCCCGTTCTTGATGCTATTAAGTGGTTTAACTATAAGCAGGTGTTTGTTGACGATGACGGCAACAAGACCGTAGGAGATAGCGTAAGAGAGCAGATGGACCGTGCTTACGGCGTACCCGAGGAAACGCGCCCCGGCAGAGGTAAGAACGGCTACGCTCAGGATTTCGTTATGAACATCATCAAGGCGTTTAACGGAACGGAGGCGCAGGGCTCGCAGTTTGATTCTCTTGCGCTTAAATCCCTACACCTATACAACATCGCGCAGATAGCGTATAACCTCCGCGTCGTAATGCAGCAGCCTTTGGCTATCACGAGGGCGGGTATGCTTATAGACTATTCCTCTATTATCCGAGGAACGAAGCTCAGCCCCTCCGCGATCAATAAGAATATAGAGGAGATGCAGAAGCACAGCGGCATCGCGGCTTGGAAATCTCTCGGCTTCTACGACGTTAACATATCAAGAGGACTTGCGCAGATAATCAAGCACGATTCCTCGGTTATGGATAAGATAAGCGACGTTGGTATGTGGGGAGCGGAAAAGGCAGACCTGCTCACTTGGGCGGCTATTTGGAGCGCGTGCAAGGAGGAAGTTATAAAGAAACAACATCTTTCTCCCTCAAGCGACGGCTTCTTTGAAGCGGTTACAAAGCTCTTTGAGGACGTTATCTACAAGACGCAGGTCGTTGACAGCATACTGACCAAAAACGAGTTTATGCGAGATAAGGGCACTTTTGCAAGACTTGTCGGCTCGTTTATGTCTGAGCCTACCACTAACGCGAGTATGCTGATAGATGCTTATGACAAATACGCTCGTGATATTCAGCGCGGTATGACGCGTCAGCAGGCGTGGAAGAAAAACGGCGCGATGATTGGTCGCAGGCTTTACGTATACGCCGTTGGAGCGGTTCTCTTGGCCGCAATACAGGCTGTTGCAGATGCTTGGCGTGATGACGACGATTATGAGGAATGGGGAGAAAAATGGCTTGATGCGTTCGGCGGAAACCTTATTGACGAGCTTATGCCTTTTAATAAGCTGCCGATCATGAGCGATCTTTATGATCTTGCAAAGGACTTATTGTCAATCTTTGGAGCGGATACCTACGGCAATCCTCCTCAGTTCGTACTTTTTCAATGGTGGGACAGTCTTATCAAGGGTACGGAGATCCTCTATCAAAAGATTTCGGGCGAGGACACAAATTACACTTGGTACGGCGGTATATACAAGCTTTTACAGGCTGCCTCGGGTATATCAGGTCTGCCTTTGGGATCTGTGACGAGAGAGATCGTGACGGCTTGGAACAATACTGTCGGAGCTATGGCGCCGAGTCTCAAGATCAAGGACTACGAGCCCAAGGAGATCACGCAGATTCGCTACGCTTACGAGGACGGCTATCTTACCGCAGAAGAAGCGACGGCACAGTTGCTTGAGCAAGGTCTTGTTGATAACGAGAACGAGGCGTATTTCACCATTCAAGGTTGGAACGCAGGCGACGGATATTCTAAATACGACAAAATATACGATGCGGTTCGCAACGGCGCGAGCATTGACGAGACTATGGCAGAGCTTACATCGCACGGATATACCGAGGAGGACGCACTCAGTCAAGTCAAGTCTGAGATCGGCAAGTGGTATCGCGGCGGTGAAATATCCAAGCAGCAGGCGACGAGTATGCTCACTAAATATTCAGATATGACCAACGAGGAAATATCTGCTATAGTGAACAAGTGGAGCTGTGAGGTCGTTACGGGTATTAAGTACGATGAGATCGCCGACAAATACAAAAATGGCGAGATCACTGCCTCAAGAGCGATAGATATGTATACTCGATACGGCAGTATGACGCGGGAAAAAGCGACGGAAAAGGTCACGGTTTTGGAATTTGTCAAGCAAAATCCTTCAACTGAGGGTATTTCCTACGCGGCAATCAAGGGCTACAATACTTATTGTAAGTCTTGCGGCGTTTCTGCAAGCACGTATTACAGCGTTTGGAAATATAGTTCCGAGGCAACGGCAGCGGTCGATGCAAAGGGCAACGCTATCTCAGGCAGTAAAAAATTTAAAGTCCTTTCGTATATTAATTCTCTCAATCTTACAACAAAGCAAAAGGACAGCTTGTATTTAGCATTGGGCTACGCGACAAGTAATCTTTACGATACTCCGTGGCACTAAATAATAAATTTAGGGGTGTTTAATTACACCCCTTTTTTATGTTAAAATCAAAAAAAATTCAAGAGAGGAGCATATATGAATTATTCAGATTACAGATTTACGCTCGACGTTCAGGTGCATCAGGCACAGGTGTCCGTTCCTGTAATGTTGGGCGATACGGCAAGAAGGCTTTTTATAAGCTTGTCTGACGGTAGAAAGCATTATTATATCGCTGACGGTTGCCGCGCGGTATTGGTAGCGCAAAAGCCTGACGGTACGTCTATATTCAACGATTGTATTATTGAGAACAATTCAACTATCGTTTATCAGTTCACTCCCAACACCACGAGCGCAGAGGGTATCGTAAACTGTGAGATCAGACTTTACGGAGAAAACAGGCTCATCACAAGCGCCAAATTCATTATTGTTGTTGACGCAAAGGTTATTCGAGACGAGGAAATTCTTTCCGAGAGCGAGCGTACCACGCTTGACAATATCATTATGTCGGAGAATGCGAGAGTTGGCGCAGAACGTGATAGAGCATCCGCAGAACTTGCAAGAGAAAAGGCAGAGGTCGTAAGAAGCGAAGCCGAGAAAGTAAGATTTACGGCAGAATCGGGGCGTTGTGATAACGAGACCACAAGAGCTGAAGCCGAGGCATTGAGAGTCACGGCTGAAAATGCAAGAGCTAATTCCGAGGCATTGAGAGTTATAGCCGATGAAAAGAGAGACGATTTTTTGGGCGATCTTGAAGCGGCTGTGGATAAGATAGTTGAGACTCAGGAAGAGATACTTAACGGCGATGCGGAGCTTATTGCCAAGGAAGAAGTGATCAAGGCTATCAATGAGACGATGCTTATAGCCAATGACTTTGATACCTATGATCCCCACAAGGCGTTGAGTGCTTTTCGTGGTGCTGAATTGAGGGATATAGTTACTGATAACCATGATGAAACAGCTAAGTATGCTGATGGATATTACAACGGAACGGGCGATGGCAATAAAGAGATAACATTTTTCTTTGTGCCGAAGATTATATTCCTTGTTCAATATACAAGGCAGATGGCAAGAACTAACGAGGTTACGACGCAAAGTGCTCTGCACGTTATTTTTCCGACAAGCGGTAAATCGTACAGTTCGAAAAGCAGCACGGGAGCCGTTGTCACCACGAGCAAAGTTAACGGCTCTACTGTAACGCTTGCTCATAATGTTATGTCTTACGTCTACGATACAGAGTTGGACTATAATGCCAAAGTTCCAATACCTGACAAAGAAGCAGACGGCTACGGATATTGGTTTTATGCTTTTGGATAAGGAGGTAAGGCTATGTATATTATCAAAATAAAAGAAAACGAGAACGGCGCAAGACCTGCGCTTCATACATGGAATAAGCCTAAGCTCCCCGAAGGCTACGCTATATGTCCCGATGAGTTCTACGGAGTGTTCTACTCGACCACCCCTGCGGGATTTGTAAATATCGCGGTCGAGAACGATACCGTAGTTGAAATGACGGTCAACGATGCGGCTCTTGAGGCTTATATTGCGAGTATTCCAGAGCCTGTTATCACTCCCGAGGAGGAGATAGCGGAGCTTAAAGCCAAGCTTGCGGCGACCGACTATCAGGCGATAAAGTATGCCGAGGGAGTTCTTTCTGAGGAGGAATACGCCGAGATGAAAGCGCAAAGACAGCTCTGGCGTGACCGCATAAACGAGCTTGAGGAGGTAGTTTATGAATAACTCAATAGCAGACAAGCTTGAGCGGATTGCGAGGAACGAGCAGCTTATATATAACGCAGGTGTTGAAAAGGGCAA
>JAFVQU010000019.1 GCA_017504625.1 Clostridia bacterium
AGAGATAACAACCTTCTTAGCGCCTGCCTGAATGTGAGCCATGGACTTCTCCTTAGAGGTGTAGAAGCCGGTGCACTCGAGAACAACGTCAACGCCGAGCTCACCCCAAGGGCAGTCAGCTGCGTTCTTCTCAGCGTAGATTCTGAGGGTCTTACCGTCAACGGTGATGGTGCCTTCCTCGTCGTTAGCAGATACGGTGTGGCCCATAGCAACGTAGTTACCCTGAGCGGTATCGTACTTGAGAAGGTGAGCGAGCATAGAGGGGCTGGTAAGGTCGTTGATAGCAACTACTTCGTAGCCTTCTGCGCCGAACATCTGACGGAATGCGAGACGACCGATACGGCCGAATCCGTTAATAGCAACTTTTACTGACATGTTAATGTCCTCCGTTTATAAAAATTTTTTTAACAGTTTTACCAAAGGGCACAAATATCCCCTTTGTTTCCAATTATATATTTTAACTCATTTTTTTAAAATATACAAGTCTTTTTTTGAAAATTTTTAAAAAATTGTAGGAATGTACCCTTTTTGGGAGCCGAAAAAGGGTATTATGTGCAAATTGACGGTCAGAATTTATTCAAAATACAAAATTTTCTAATTATTCCAACACCGCTTGACAAATCGATTAAAATATTTTATAATTATATTTATGTTAAAGACTTTAATAACCAAATTGGAGATGAAATAATGGCAAAAGAAAAAATGGTTGAGCAGATCACGTCTATGGACGTTGACTTTGCTCAGTGGTATACCGACGTAGTAAAAAAGGCAGAGCTCGTTGACTATTCGGGCGTAAAGGGATGTATGATAATCCGTCCTTACGGCTACGCTATCTGGGAGAATATTCAGAAGGAGCTTGACGCTCGCTTCAAGGAGCTTGGACACGAGAATGTCTATATGCCTATGTTTATTCCCGAAAGCCTTCTTCAGAAGGAAAAGGATCACGTTGAGGGCTTCGCTCCCGAGTGCGCTATCGTAACCATCGGCGGACAGAATCACCTTTCTGAGCGTCTTATCGTTCGTCCTACCTCTGAAACGCTTTTCTGCGATCACTTTAAAAATATAATTCAGTCTTACCGCGACCTTCCCAAGCTCTATAATCAGTGGGTTAACGTTGTTCGTTGGGAAAAGACTACAAGACCCTTCCTCCGCACAAGTGAGTTCTTGTGGCAGGAGGGACACACCATGCACGAGACCGAGGCAGAGGCAAGAGAGGAAACCTTGCAGATGCTGAAGGTTTACGAGGAGTTCTACCTCAACTGTCTTGCTATCCCCGCTATCACGGGACAGAAGACAGACAAGGAGAAGTTTGCGGGCGCGGTTGAAACATACACCATCGAGCCTATGATGCATAACGGCGTAGCGCTTCAGGGCGGTACTACTCACTACTTTGGTCAGGGCTTTGCAAAGGCATTTGATATTACCTTTACGGGCAGAGATAATACCGTAAACTATCCTCACCAGACCAGCTGGGGCGTTTCGACCAGAATGATCGGCGCTATCATTATGGCTCACGGTGACGATAACGGACTTATCCTTCCTCCGAGAATTGCGCCCATTCAGGTCGTTATTATCCCCGTTGCTCAGCATAAGGAAGGCGTTCTTGAGAAGGCAAATGAGCTTAAGGCGCGTCTTGCGGCTAAGGGCATCAGAGTTAAGCTCGACGATAGCGATCAGTCTACCGGTTGGAAGTACAGCCAGTATGAAATGAAGGGTGTTCCGGTTCGTCTTGAGATCGGCCCTCGTGATATTGAATCCAATAATTGCGTTCTTGTTTCGCGTGTATCGCGTGAAAAGAATTTCGTTTCTCTCGATAACCTTGAGGCTGAGGTTGAAAAGATGCTTCAGTTCGTTCACGACGAGCTTGTAGCAAGAGCAGAGAAGAACCTTGCAGAGAAGACTCACACCGCTACCTCTTACGAGGAATTCCTTGACGTAGCAGAGAACAAGCCCGGCTTTATTAAGGCTATGTGGTGCGGCGACGTTGAGTGCGAGGATAAGCTTAAGGATACGACCGGCGGCGTTAAGTCGCGTTGCATACCCTTCGTAGAGGATCACCTCTCCGACGTCTGCGTATGCTGCGGAAAGCCTGCTAAGCATATGGTCGTCTGGGGACGTCAGTATTAAGATATTAGTTGGAACGTGGGGGAGGAAAAACTTTTTGAAAAAAGTTTTTCCTCCCCCACACCCCCACCTTTTTAAAAAACAAAAAAAGAAAGGAGCATGTCGTGTTTTCGTCAATAGGTAAATACGTCAAAAATTGCATAAAAAGCCTTGACCCGATACTTTTCATCTGCACGGTGCTTCTTTCACTTATCAGTATCGTAACGATAATAGGCGCGGTTGATAACTTCGGCACGCGCAAGCTTATTATGCAGGTCGCTATGACGGTCGCTGGAATAATCGCAACGCTTGTTATCGCAAACATTGATTATCATTTGATCGTAGATAAGCTTTGGCTGTATATGCTTGGCGTATCTGCGCTTTTGCTGGTAATAACGCTTGTGTTCGGAAGCTCGGGTGAGAATATGGAGACTGCAAATATGTCGTGGCTTAAGATCCCCGGAATAGGGATAATGATCCAGCCGTCTGAGTTTGTCAAGATTGCTATGGTATGCACCTACGCAAAGCACATATCATTAGTGGGCGACACGATAAATAAGCCGAGATCGCTTATTGGACTTGCGCTTCACGCAGGACTTATCGTTGGTCTTATTCTTATCTCGGGCGACCTTGGAGTTGCGCTTGTTTACATGGGATTTCTTCTCATTATGCTTTTCGTAGCGGGGCTTTCGGGATTTTATTTTCTCGGCGGTGCGGCACTTATTCTTATCGCGTTCCCGATAATTTGGGAGCATCTTGCGCTATATCAGCAGGAGAGAATAATCGTCGGCTTTAATCCCGAGCTTGACCCTATGGGAAAAGGAATGCAGCCTTTACTTTCAAAACAGTGCATTGAAAACGGCGGATTTTTCGGAATCGGTCTTATGGGTAAAGGGGACTACGAGGTTTTGCCCGCGTCGCACACCGACTTTATTTTTGCTACGGTTTGCGAAAAGTTTGGAATTCTCGGCGGCGTCCTTGTGATAGCTCTCTTGCTTGTTATGGTTGTGAGAATGCTGCTTATCGCACGCTCTTGCGGACGCGACTACGGCTCGCTTATATGCGTTGGAGTTGCGGCGATAGTTATAGTTCAGACAGTTGAGAATATTGGAATGTGTCTTGCTATGCTCCCCGTAGTCGGACTTACTCTGCCGTTTTTGTCGTGCGGAGGCTCGTCGGTATTGGCGACCTACGTCTTGTTATCTCTTGTCCACAGTATAAAAGGACACAAGCCGAAGTCGAGAAGATGGTAAGCGCAAGATAATTTATGGTATAATTTGTCCTCCCGATAAATATAATTCAATGAGAATTTATTTTGGGAGGACTATCTTTATGTTTATTTATTCGGTTCGCGCCGCAACGCTGAAGTTTGTCGGTATAATATGTGTTACACTTGCCGCGCTTATTGCGGTTATCGCCTTCGTTCCCGTTTATACGAGGGGAGAGAAGCCCTCGGGCGGAATTTCGGTAAATGCCGAGGCGGTCGATTACAGCTACGACAAGGTGAAAAGTGTTGGTGACGTAGTGAATTTTCTTTCTCAGTTCGGTTGGACGGTTAACGGCGCAACGGCTGAGAGCGCTGATGTGACTATTCCCGCGGAATTTGATAAGATATTTGCAAGCTACAACGAGATACAGAAGGCGCAGGGACTCGACCTTTCGAAGTACAAGAAGAAGGAGCTTACCCGCTACACTCTTGAGGTAACCAACTATCCCGAATACGAGGGCAAGGTGTTTGCAAACGTTCTCGTGTATCGCGGCAAGGTGGTAGGTGGAGATATCTGCTCTGCGGACGTTTCGGGATTTGTTCACGGCTTTGAGAAATAAAGAAAACGGTCTGCCATTGCAGACCGTTTCAGGTAAATATCAGTCAACGTAATTATTAAGTATGGTAATGCTGTCCTCAACAGCGGCAGCCCAGCTTTCAGCCTTGGCGGTGATAAGAACGTAGCTCTCTCCGTTCTTGCCCTCTGCATAGGATGCAATGCAATATCCGCTTTCGTCACCCGTCCATCCCGTTTTGCCGCCTCTTATCGTTGCGGTCGTGGGCTGAATAGCGCCGTCGCTAAGCCGGTTATGTAAGAAGGAGTGCCAGAATGTGCATCCCTCGCCGGGACGGAAATTCTCGCTCGGGGTATATTTGATGCTGGTCAGAACGTCTGCGCAGAAGGTATTCTTCATAGCGTAGGCGGTTATGACAGCCATATCGTAAACGGTAGTGTAGTGATACTGCTCGTGAAGTCCTGAGCAGTTAGTGAAATTGGTAGAGGGATTATTTTCGGGATCGCCCTCGAGAAGACCAAGCTCGCGAACCTTGTCGTTCATCATATTGACAAAGCTTGCTTCGCTTCCCGCGATATACTCGGCAAGAGTAATGCAGGCAACACCGTCAGACTGAAGTATAGCGGCGTATATTAGATCTCTGACGGTCAGCTTTTCACCAACCTCAAATCCGTATCCCGAATGCTCGCCGCGAGGAATGTTTACAGTAAGCACCTCGTCAAGCGCGGCTTCGGAGGGAAGATTTTCGAAAATAACTATCAAGGTCATTATCTTGGTCATTGACGCGGGATAGATCACCGCAGTTGATCTTCTTGACGCAACGATTTCTCCCTTTGTGCTTATGAGCATTGCAAATTCAGAGTCGATCGAATCCGCGGGGATCACAGCTGAGCTTGGATTATCGGGAGGAAGGACGACAGAGATGTCTTGTCTGAACGGATAATTGCCTGCTTCGTCAGCAGGGGCTTCAATATCCTGATTGGGCAGGGGAGCGGGAGTCTTGTCCGCGGTTATAAAGCACGCGGTAAGATATACGGCGGTAAATATTATAAGCGCGACGATAAACGCGAGAATTATCAAAAGGTAATTCAACGTTGCGTCGTCAAGAACCGCCTGCTTTTTTATTTTGTTTGAATTCATACGAGAGGAAATCCTTTCGGTTTTATACGTTTTAAGCTTTGATTTGCAATCATACGTATATATTTTATCATAAACACGTCGCTTTGTCAACCGTATGTTTTTGTCGAATAAATGCAAACAAAAAAGTCCGCGATAGCGGACGTTTTTTGCAATGTAATTAAATTACTTAATAATGAAAGGCATAACGAGAACTACCAAAGTGAAAACTACGCTTACAACAGTAGTTACTGTAGAGAGAAGCTTATCGTTATTTGCGCCCTTGGACTTACCAAAGAAAGTGTCTGCTCCGCCTGCGATAGCACCGGAAAGATTCTTGTCCTTGCCATGCTGAACGAGTACGAGTACTACGAGAGCAACTGCGAGAACGAGCAAAACTATGCCGAGAATTGTAGCCAACATTCTTTTTGACCTCCCTTAAAATAGTATTTTGTAAAGAAAGTAATCAATTCTTTGTCACGGCAATAAGCCGCTAAATTTTTTCATACGGTATATTATAACACGGAAAAATGAAAAAATCAATAGCAAAAACAAAAATTCTCAAAAAAATTTGGCGTTGACAAAGTAATCGTGATTATGTATAATATTTTTGAGTAGAACTAAGATAAAAGGAAGATTTACATATATGTCATTAAAAAAGGAAAAACAACGCGCAAAGGATATCGTCGAGCGCCTTAAAACGCTCTATCCTGAGGCAGTTTGCGCGCTCGAATGGGGCGGGGGAGAAGAAAATGGGTGGAAGCTGCTCGTAATGGGCAGGCTTTCGGCACAATGTACCGATGCGAGAGTAAATATCGTTTGTCGTGAGCTTTTTGAGAAGTATCCCACTCTTGAAGAACTTGCCGACGCGCCTCTTGAAGATATAGAGCGTATCGTCCGCCCATGCGGACTTTACAGAACCAAAGCGAACGACATAAAAAAAGCCTGCCGTTCTCTTATTGACGATTTCGGCGGTGTTATTCCCGATAATATGGAGGATTTGCTCACTCTTTCGGGAGTTGGCAGAAAAATAGCCAATCTCATGCTCGGTGACCTCTACCACAAGGCCGCGATAGTTGCCGACACCCATTGTATCCGAATTTGCGGACGACTCGGATTTTACCCGGAGGACATGAAGGACCCCGTTAAAACCGAGCGAATCATGTCCGAGATCATTGAGCCATGTGAGCAGAGTGATTTTTGCCACAGAATAGTTCAATTTGGCAGAGATGTGTGTAGCGCGCGCTCACCCAAGTGCAACGAGTGCATTATTGCTGACCTTTGCAAGAGAAACAGAAATAAATGATTAGGAAGGAACGCGACATGCGTTCCTTTTTTCATAATTATAATATATTAAAAACAGATAAGTTTTCAAGCCGTGTCAGTTCGCGCACGGTGTTTTCGAGGATCGACAGATAATTTTTGAAGTCGTATAAGCTTTGCTCCTCGCATGCCGCCTTGATTGAGGATATTGTATCGTCTATTTTATTTATAGTAACGTATCCGATAGAGGTTGATATTTTGATTTTTTCGTTACTCCATATCCCCTCAAGATCGTCTATTTTAGATGCCCAGTCGTTGGGGCTTGCATTTTTTATTTCTTCAATGACCGAAACAAGATCATTGCTTACCTTATTTATATATATACAGTTCAACACGATCGTGGCGACGAGTAAGATGAGCACGCAGAGCGCTATATAAAAGCTTTTCATTTATAAAACCTCCACAATAGTCAGGATACCATTGAGCCGTCGCGTCTGATTATTACGACCTTGCCCGCATCGTTTATGGTCATACATACTACGTCGCTTTGCTCGATCCCCGTTTTTTTCAGGTGCTTAGCTACCGTTTCGTGTCCGATGCCTAAAAGCTTGAGGCTGTGATCGTTGATAGCTCCGTCGGAGATGACTATATGCATAACTCCGCTGTCCTTACATTTGAGCTGAAGATCGTTGAAATCGGGTTGGCGGTTAGCTCGCTTGGGTATTATACTCATTTTCCCGTTTTCCTCAAGAATGGCGTAATCGACCTCGTCAAGATCAAATATTCCGTTTTGTCTTATCTGGCTTATAAGCTCCTCAATAGAAATGCGAACCTTTTGCATCTCTCCGTAATCAAGCCTTCCTTTATATATAATAACCGACGGCCGCGAGGATAGAAGCCGCTTGATCTTTGGAAATTTTAATACGAGAGTTGATGTTATTACTTCAAATGAAACCAACGCGGCTATCGGGATTATCGAGAATGCGAGGGGGATCTCGGTGTTTGTTATCGGCAGGGAAGCGATTTCGGAAAGAAGGATGGTAATAACAAGCTCGCTTATTTCAAGCTCACCGAGCTGACGCTTTCCCATAAGTCGCATCATAATTAGCAACAAGATATAAATAATAACGGTTCGAATAAATATAGTAAGCATCAAAACACCCTCCATCAAGCAGATTTTAGCCATATTAGAGAGAAGTTATGCAAATGTGTGGCAACTCTGCATAATTGACGTACTTACTACGACATTTCTTTTGACAGTTTCGACAAAAACAAACTTTTTTCAAAAAAGTGTTGACAAAGAGACGGGAAAGTGGTAGAATAATAAAGCTGTCGCAAAACCGGCAGTAAAAAATATCACGAAAACCCGGTCAAAAATTTTTCAAAAAACTTTCAAAAAAGGTATTGACAAGGAGGGAAGAAAGTGATATAATAGACAAGCTCACGAAAAAAAGGGTGAGCGATTGAAACTTGA
>JAFVQU010000004.1 GCA_017504625.1 Clostridia bacterium
CTTGGCAACATTTTTGAAGCTGAAATATCCGATATTCTCGGCTCAAATCGCGCAGCTGCAATGCGAAAAGGCTTTGAATGCCGCCGCGCCGCCGAGGAGCTATGTCGCAGATGTCAGTACGCGCAAAGATTCGTATAATTATTAAAAATACCTTAATTACGATACAAATTTATTGACACTGTGATTTATTAATGATATAATAGTTATGTAGACACTTTAGTTTAATAAAACTTTCAGGAGGTATTTACTATGTTAAAAAGAATTTTGAAGCTGTCGGCTTGCGCTTTGCTTATCATTTCTATGATGATCGGCGTTATTGCTTGCTCCCCTGCCCCCTCTGAGGATAATTTCAAGGACGCGCAGAAGGAATCCGTTAACAACTTTGTTTCTCAGCTTGACACCGTAACGTCTAATCCGATTAATTTTAAGGATATGTCGACAAATCTCTCGTTTAGCGTTGAGCTTTCCGACGAGCTTATTTCTATGCTCAGCTCAAGCGCTCAGGTAGATATGTCTTTCATAAACGGTCTTGAGATCGCGCTTTCTCAGTCGACCAAAAATGACATTACGTCTATCGGACTCAATCTAAAGAATCAAGGCTCGAATATAATATCCGCAACCGGAATTGCAGATATCAACGCAAAGACCGTATACCTTACCGTCCCTGAGCTTTCAAGCCAGTCGCTCAAATTAGATCTGAGCGAAATGATGGGCAACGTTGGTATGGATATGGGTACCGCGGTTGGCGGAACCACCGCAGTTTCGACTTCAATCAATACGCTTCTTGCAAGCCTTCCCGACGCGGAGCTTATCCAAAAGATCGTGAACAAGTATTTCGGATTGATCATCGACTCTCTTGATGACGTTGAATACGACAAGAAGGGCGAGCTCTCTATTGGCGATATTGATGAAAAGTGCATCGTTTACACCGCTACGATGTCGAGAAAGGACATCTACGATCTTACGATCTCGATTCTTGAATCCGCTAAGGCGGACACCGATCTTAAGGATTTTGCAATCGGTCTTGCTGATTTCTATATTTCTCAGGGCGTTGAAGGTACTGTCGACGAGGCTTACGGAGAGATTACAACTGCTATTGACGAGGCAATTGCCGAGATCAAGCATGCAAAGGAAAACGAAGAAGAACCCAATGCAAAGGCTCTCGTATGGAAGTCCTACATGACAAAGGACAACGAGGTCCTCGCAACCTCCATTAAATTCATCAGCGAGGAGGATGAGGAGGACGAGAACGTCTCTGTTTTCTGGGGCAAGCTTGAAAAGAAGAACGACGTTGCCGTTGAAGCATGGGCAAAAGTCGGCGGAGAAAAGGTATTTGAAATAAGCGGTGAGCTTGAAAAGGACGGAAAGCTTATTTCGGGCACCTACGATATCTCTGCACAGGGTTCAAAGCTCCTCTTTGTTGACGTAAAGAAGCTTGATACGGAAAAGCTTGACGCCGGACTTCTTGACGGCGCGATAATTATCTCCCCCGCAAAGGGTATTGCAGACCTTCTTCCCGACATGGGCGGGATCTCGCTCTCCTCTATATCACTCAGATTTGACGTAAAGCAGACGAGCAGCTCTGCTGATCTTAAGATATCGCTTCTCAACAACAACGCTCCCTATATTGCCGTCAACCTTAAGGCATCAATGGGCGCAGGAGTTGCAACAAGCATTCCTTCAAATACTACTACCGATGCTGAAGCCTGGGCAGGAAGCCTTGACCTCATCGGATTCACAGGCAAGCTTACTCAAAGCGGAATTCCCACAGATATCATCAACGTTATAGCCTCGGCTATTGAGGACGCTCTCTCCCCCGAGGATTACTACGCGCAGTATGAAATGGGTTGGAATGACGGATACGGCAACGGATATATTGATTTCTTGATCGGTGCCACGTATGACGACTACTCCTCCGGTACTCAAGGATACAGGGTTGGCTATGCGGAAGGCTATAATGCGGGCTGGTCTGATGCAGAAAGTAACGGCTAAGATCACGATTACGACGACTATTTTGACATCTTTATTGATACGCGCAGCGTAAAGCATGCCCGAACTTATCGCACGCGATAAGCTCGGGCATATTAATTAACTTCAAGAGGATTTTATGAAATTTGAGATAAGATCTATCAAAAAGAAATACGGCAAAAAAGAACCGTTGACCGACGCGAGCCTTAGCGCAAAAGAAGGACAGTGTATAGGAATTCTCGGCAAAAACGGAATAGGTAAATCTACGCTTTTGTCAATTTTAGCAGGTGTTCAAGTTGCCGACGGCGGCGAGTTTCTTTATACTGATGACGGTGAAAGCTTTTTTGATCTGTTAAAGGACCGCAAAACACTCTCTGAAAAAGTAGGATACGTTCCGCAGGGCACTCCGCTCTTTGATGAGCTTTCGGCACGCGACAATCTGCTTTTATGGTACGATAAACAGACGCTGAAAAACGAGCTTTCGGGCGGCGTGCTTGATATGCTCGGAATAAATGAGTTTTTGACCGTTCCGGTCAGAAAAATGTCGGGCGGTATGAAAAAAAGACTGTCTATTGGCTGTTCAATGGCAAAAAAACCAAAAATACTTCTTCTTGACGAGCCATGCGCCGCGCTTGACCTCGTTTGCAAGCAAAGCATTTACGAATATCTTTTGACCTTCAAAAAAATGGGCGGAACTATAATTATCACAACTCACGATGAGTCTGATCTTGCGCTCTGCGATGCCGTTTACATACTTAAAGACGGAGTTCTTACGCCTTACGATTACGACGGCAATATTGACCGCCTGATAGGTATGCTATGATCAGACGGCAATTTGTTTATTTCTCACTTCAACTCAAGCGCGCGGCAAGATATCTTCCCTTTATAATTGCCGTGACCTTGGTTCTCTGCATCTCGCTTTCATTGGCTCTCAGCTCGCTCGTTACGACCGATCAAGGTGACGTAAGACACAAAAAGATCAAGGTAGCAACGGTAGGTGAATTCGTCGACAGCTATTTTGACTTCGGCGTGTCTGCAATTCAATCAATGGACTCCTCGCGCTTTGCCATCGAAATACTTGATATGACAGAGGAGGAAGCCGCTGACGCGCTGAAACGCGGAGAGATAGTCGGCTACGCTCTTATTCCAAGTGATTTTATAATTGACGCGGTAAGCGGCGACGTAGGTCACATTCAGTTCGTTACCAACAATTCGGGCGTTGATATGTTCTCTCTTTTCAAAAAAGAGATACTTGAGCTTATATCCTGCCTTCTTGTTGAGTCGCAAAACGGTGTTTACGCGATGGAGGAGATAGTTTTTGACATCTGCGTGGATCATTCCGACGTTTACGACCATATGACCGTGCTTTCAACAAGCTACGTATCGCTTATTTTCAACCGCGCAAACGCGCTTGAAATTGAGGTCATCGGCGTTGGCGACAGCCTTTCCTTTGCGGGATATATGTTTTCGGGCTTGACCGTGCTGATATTACTTCTATGCGCAATCCCCTGCTGTCCGATATTTATCAAGCGCGATATGGCACATTCAAGGCTTATGAACGCCAACCGCTTCTCGCCCCTCCGTCAGATACTCGGCGAATATTCGGCGTTCCTTTGCGTGATGCTTATAAACACGGCAATACTTATAATCTCAATGACACTTGGCGCAGGCAAAATATTCAACGTAATTCCCGATCTTGCCGAGCTGACTAATACTGAAATTATATTGCTTCCCTTGCGTTTGCTTCCCGCAACGCTTGCGATAACTGCTTTGCAATTTTTGCTCTTTGAGCTGACAGATTCACTTATCGGCGGAATACTCTTGCAGTTCTTTGCCGCGGTCGCGCTCGCTTATACGTCGGGTTGCTTCTATCCGATAAGCTTCTTTCCAAAGGCAATACAGATTTTCTCAAAATTCACTCCGTCTGGACTTGCAAGGGCATATCTATCCTCTATAATATCTGGTGCGGACAGCTTGATTTACGTTATTTCGCTTATTGCTTACGCGCTTGCTTTGCTTTTTGTTACCGTGATCATCCGCGCAAGACGGATAAGAGCTTAAGGAGGTATATATGAAAAAAATAATTACCTTCTTTAGCCGCTTTCTTATTTTAAATAAGCGCATTTTAAAGAAAAAGATATTTTTATTTATTCTTTTGCTTATTCCGCTCTCAGTCGTGTGTCTTGCCATAGCATCGACCTCCGACGCGGGAATAATCACGATTGCTCTTGCCGCGGAGGACATTTCAGACCCTATCGCATCTGAAATAATCAATGACCTTGAAAACGGCGATAGCCTTATCAGATTCGTTGTTACAGATTCACCTGACGATGCCGTATCTCTCGTTGAAAGCGCAGAAGCGGACGGGGCGTGGATATTCCCCGAAAATATGAAGGAAAAAATTGCCGAATTCGTTGATTTTTCGAGTGAGCGTAACAGATTTATGCTTATCGTTCAACGCGAGGACTCGGTACTTCTCAAGCTTTCGCACGAGAAGCTGAATTCAACGCTTTATCCCTATCTCTCGCTTGCACACTGCGAGGATTATATTTACGATAATCTTTTGACTACAAGCGATATTTCAAGTGAGGCAATAAAGCAATACTACGACTCTATTGATGCCGAGGGCGCAGATCTTTTTGACATGGTCTACGCGTCGGGAGTCAACGCAAACGACAGCGAGCAAAATTATCTGCTCTCCCCCGCAAGAGGTCTTATGGCGATCCTTATAATGCTCGGCGGACTTGCGGCGGCAATGTTTTACACGTCGGACGAGGCAAGCGGAGTATTTGACCGAATGCCGCGCGGCAGAAGATTTGCAATTGCCATAGAATACCACGCGGTTGCCGTATTTGACGTTGCGATCGCATCCTTAGCGGCAATTTTGCTTGGCGGATTGTCGGTGTCGTTCCTCTACGAGCTTGCGGCAATAATGCTCTATATGATCGCCGTAGTCGGTTCTTGTATGCTTTTGCGCCTTATCTGTCACTCAAACAGACTTTTAGCGTCGATAACTCCCGCCCTTTCAATAATAATGGCGGTGCTTTGCCCGATCTTTATCGCTCCACCGAAAATTTTGATCCTGCAATATCTGCTCCCGCCGTACTATTATTTATATTCTATATACAAGCCCGAATTTCTCGGCTATATCGCAATATATTCGGTCATAACCTACGCGGCAAGCTATCTTGTATACCGCCTAAGATCGAGATAAAAAGAAAAACGCTTTGACTTCGGTCTGCGTCTTGCAAGTTAATGTTGACACCGATTTAACCGCGTGATATAATTGAAATATAAACTTTTCATCTCTGTTCCATCTGAAAAAGACACCGACAGGGCTTGTAAAGCATGGAGGTATTATTATGAAAAAATTTCTTTCGATCTTTCTCATTCTGATCTTGTTATCCGCACTGATGGTTGGATGCAGCACGACTGACAAAAACGGAAGTGTAAATATTCCCGATATTCCCGAAGATCAGAACTCTCTCCCTAATCAGAACGACGAAAATAATAATCCCGTGAATCCTGACGGCAGTGAAGAAATCGACGGCAGCGAAGAAATCGGCGGCAGCGAAGAAATCGTTGGCAGTGAGGAAGAATCAAACGAGCCTATACGGGAAATAATCGACACTCCCTACGAGCCCGACGCCGAGGGATTTATCGGTATTGCTTTCTACCCTGTTAGAGAGGGCGAAAATTATCCATACGATATCGGCGAAAAGGTTACTGATATGGAAAAATGGAAATACCTTTACACTCTTGTTGACTATGACGCTACCGTTGAACAGGGAACGAAGGTAGGAGAAGACTTTTTTGACGATAACATAGTGACAAGAACCGACTCCTTTATTAAAGCGGGATATTACAAGATCACAGGCGTCTATAAGAGCACTGCAACCGACGGATATTGGGGTTATGTGTATAGATCGGGTGAGGAGATATATATAGTAGCAACGCACGACGCATTTAAGCCCTCTGAAGATGAGGGTGCCGAATCCAAGGAATTTCATTTTGGTTCGTTGAAGGTTCGTCTGAGATGCAGAGTGATCACGGAGGATAGTATTCCCGAGTATTATGAGATAGGATGCAAGCTGGTCAGCGGCGTCGTCTGTATTACAAATTGCAAGGAGGCAGATATTCCCGATACCGTCACGGCTTCGTTAGAGGGAGAATTTTCCGAGCTTCAGGTCAGACCTTATGCTAATGACCCCCTCGGAGGCAAGAATTACAATCGGTTTCTCCATACGACCTCTGTGGACGAGCTTTATACTGCGGATGACGGCGGCATAGTTCACGAATTTAACGGATATAAAAACGGCGAGTCGTTTATGTATAGAATAACCGTTTATTGCCATGAATAAATCAAGGTGATATCGGCTCGCGGTAATCTGCGCGGCAAGCTATCTTATTTACCGTATAAGAAACAAATAAAATGAAAAAACGCTTGGATTTTTCCAAGCGTTTTTCTCTTATTAAATTAAAGATTATATCCGTCTGCATTCTCGCGCATATTGCGGGAATAAAACTCACGAAGCGCTCTTACAAGGTACTCTGTATCCTTAGCGCCCGCGGTTTCGAACGCCGAATGCATTGCAAGCTGAGCAAGACCGATATCAACTGTGTTGAGCGATACCTGAGTGTTTGAAATATTTCCAAGCGTAGAGCCGCCTGCCATATCGGCGCGGTTGCAGTATAACTGATAAGGAATTTTAGCCATGTCGCACACGGTCTTCATCACCCCGGAGGAAAGCGCGTCAGAGGTATATTTTTGATTTGCATTGTACTTTATGACAACACCCTTATTCATAACTACCGTGTGGTTCTTATCGGAAAATTCGGGGTGATTTGGGTGGATAGCGTGTCCGTTATCGCAGGACACCATAAAGCTGTTAGCTACGGCGCAAAGATAATCCTCGTCGTTGCCGCCAATCGCCTTTACAGAGCGCGAAAGAACGTCAAAGAGGAACGTGGATGCCGCGCCCTGCTTTGTTCCGCTTCCAACCTCCTCGTTATCAAAGAGTGAATATACGGGCATCACGCCGTCGGCACTCTCGCTCGTTGTAAACGCCTCAAGAGCCGCAAAAGCGCACTGTAAGTCGTCAATTCTGGGCGCGCTGATAAACTCGCCCCACTCGATGCCTTCATCTGCATTATAAAGGAACGCATCGGTTGAAACGATGTCGTCAGCATTCACACCTGCCGCCGCTGAAACCATGTCCATATACTTTCCCTTCTCTGCCGCTTCACCGAAAAGAGGAAGCATATCGACGGCGGGATTATACTTCATACCGTCGTTTGCCTGTCTGTTCATATGGATAGCAACGTTAGGGATAATCACACAAGGCGATCCAAGGTCAAAGAGCTTTATCCCAAGTCCATCCTGTGTGTTATAGACCACTCTTCCCGCGATTGAAAGCGGTCTGTCCATCCAGGTCGAGCAAAGCATACCTCCGTATTTTTCAACCGAGAGGCGAAGATAATTCTGGTCGGGAAGCTCAGCGTTGTCCTTTACTTTAAAGCAAGGACTATCGCCGTGAGCCGCGGTTATCATAAATGAGCTAATGCTCTTTGGTACGCGGAAAGCAATAAGCGAAGAGCCGTTTCGCTCGACAAAATAGCCTTTACCTGCCTCAAGATTCCACTTTTTTCCCTCAAAAAGACGAGTATATCCCTGCTCCTCAAGAATTCTTGCACTATTTGCGCAAGCGTGGTATGCCGTGGGGGCTTTTTTAATATAGTCAAAGAGTTTTTCGTTCATTTGAAACTCCATTCTGCCGCTCGAGGCGGCACAAATAGTAATTGATGTTTTCGCGTGAAACAATTTATTTCATTATAATAATGGATATAACCTTCACGCTATTCTCCTTTTTTGGAGTTTTCGGAAAGGAGTGCGGGGAAAACACCTTTTTCTAAAAAGGGTTTTCCCCGCTTGCTTTATCTAAATATTACTCGTAGAGCTTACCCATCTTCTGAAGTCTCTCGTACTTAGCCTTTGCATTAGCCTCTGCCTTTGCGAAGAGAGCTGCTGCTCTTTCGGGGTTAGACTGTGCAAGACGAGCGTAACGAGTTTCGTTCTTGATGAAGTCAACGTAGCTTGCGCTGGGCTCCTTACAATCTATCGTGAGCTTGTTGCCCTCGAGAGTAGGATTGTATCTGAATGTCTGCCAGTAGCCTGCCTCAACTGCCTTCTTCATCTCAAGCTGGCAGTTCTGCATACCGCCCTTAGCGATACCGTGCATCTCACAAGGAGCGTAACCGATAATAAGCGAAGGTCCGTTGTATGCCTCAGCCTCGGTAAGAGCCTTAAGAAGCTGGTTCATATCGTAGCCCATAGCAACCTGTGCTACGTATACGTAGCCGTAGGACATAGCGATCTCTGCAAGGTTCTTCTTGCCGATTGCCTTACCTGCTGCTGCGAACTGTGCTACCTGACCGATGTTGGAGGCCTTGGATGCCTGTCCACCGGTGTTGGAGTAAACCTCGGTATCAAATACGAATACGTTTACGTTCTCGCCCGATGCAAGCACGTGGTCAAGACCGCCGAAACCGATATCGTATGCCCAACCGTCACCACCGAAGATCCACATGGACTTCTTGGAGAGGTAATCCTTTTCAGCAAGGATTGCCTTTGCAGCCTCGTTACCGTCAACTGCCCAACCCTCGAGGAGCTCAACGAGAGCCTTTGTAGCCTTCTCGTTAGCTGCGCCGTCATCAAGAGTATTGAGGTACTCGTCGATGATTGCCTTGCACTTGTCGCAAGGAGCCTCAAGAGCCTTAACCTGAGCGATAAGTCTCTCGCGGATAGCCTTCTGACCGAGGTACATACCAAGACCGTGCTCTGCGTTATCCTCGAAGAGCGAGTTAGCCCAAGCGGGACCGCGGCCGCTTTCCTTGTTTACGGTGTAAGGAGTAGAGGGAGCGGAGCCACCCCAGATCGACGAGCAACCGGTAGCGTTGGAGATATACATTCTCTCACCGAAGAGCTGGGTTACAAGACGAGCGTAAGAGGTTTCTGCACAACCTGCGCAAGAGCCCGAGAATTCGAGAAGGGGCTGCTTGAACTGGCTTCCCTTAATTGTGTTATTGATGATCTCGGGCTTCTCTGCTACGTTAGCAACTGCGTAATCAAACGCTGCCTGCTGCTCGGACTGAGTTGCCTGAGGAACCATACGGAGAGCGTACTTAGAAGGATCTGCCTTCTCACCTGCAGCTGCTGCCTTCTTGTCAACGTTCTGGTTAACGGGACAAGCCTTTACGCAGAGGGTACAACCCATACAGTCAAGGGGAGATACGGACATAGTAAACTTGTAGTTGGTCTTAAGAACGGGCTTCTGTGCGAACTTAGTAACCTCGGGAGCGTTAGCTGCTTCCTCTTCGGTCATTGCGAAGGGACGGATGGTTGCGTGAGGACATACGAATGCACAGCTGTTACACTGAATACAGTTCTCAGGCATCCACTCGGGAACCATAACCGCAACGCCTCTCTTCTCGTATGCAGCAGCACCCTGGGGGAACTGACCGTCTACGTACTTTTCAAACGCGGAAACGGGGAGATCGTCACCGTTCATTGCGTTGGTGGGGTTAACGATGTTGTTAACGAAGTCAACGAGCTCAGGACGAGTACCGGTAGCGAGAGACGCGGGAGCGTCATTCTCACAGGTAGCCCATGCTGCAGGAACGTCAACCTTAACGAATGCGTCTGCACCGGCATCAATTGCGGCATAGTTGAGGTCAACCATAGCCTGTCCCTTCTTGATGTAGGACTTGTATGCCATCTTCTTCATGTAGTCGATTGCCTCGGCTGCGGGAAGAATGTTTGCGAGTGCGAAGAACGCGGACTGAAGAATGGTATTCTTAACCTTTGCGTTACCGATCTTCTTCATAGCAAGGCTGGTAGCGTCAATGGTGTAGAAGTTTACGTTGTTCTTTGCGAGGTACTGCTTAACTGCTGCGGGAAGGTGAGCCTCAAGCTCCTCAATGGTTGTCCACTGGCAGTCAAGGAGGAAGGTACCGCCGGGCTTAACATCGGAAACCATATCGTACTTGTTGAGGTACGCCTGGTTGTGACAAGCTACGAAGTCCGCCTTGTTGATGTAGTAGGGGGACTTGATGGGGCTGTCACCGAAACGAAGGTGAGAAATGGTGATACCACCGGTCTTCTTCGAGTCGTACTGGAAGTAAGCCTGAATGAACTTGTCGGTGTGGTCACCGATGATCTTTATAGAGTTCTTGTTTGCACCAACGGTTCCGTCGCCGCCAAGACCCCAGAACTTACAAGCAATAGTGCCTGCGGGAGCGGTGTCGGGAGCGGGCTTTTCCTCAAGGGAAAGACCGGTTACGTCATCAACGATACCGACAGTGAAGTTAGCCTTGGGAGCATCCTTAGCCAAGTTCTCGTATATAGCGAATACGGAGGAAGGAGGAGTATCCTTAGAACCGAGACCGTAACGACCGCCAACTACCTTAACGTCGTTCTTACCCTGAGTTGCAAGAGCGGTAACAACGTCGAGATAGAGAGGCTCACCGAGAGAGCCGGGCTCCTTGGTTCTGTCAAGAACTGCGATCTTCTTGCAGGATGCGGGAATAGCCGCGATAAGTCTTTCAGCGGAGAAAGGACGGTAAAGTCTTACCTTGATAAGACCGACCTTTTCGCCGTTTGCGTTCATATAGTCGATAACTTCTTCAATTACGTCACAAACGGAGCCCATAGCGATGATTACTCTGTCAGCGTCGGGAGCACCGTAGTAGTTGAAGGGCTTGTAGTTAGTGCCAAGCTTTGCGTTGACCTTGTCCATGTACTCCTCAACGACAGCGGGAAGTGCATCGTAGAACTTGTTGCAAGCCTCTCTGTGCTGGAAGAAGATATCACCGTTCTCTGCGGAGCCGCGGAGTGCGGGATGGTTAGGATTGAGTGCGTGTGCACGGAATGCTGCAACAGCGTCCTTATCAAGCATCTCCTCGAGATCAGCATAGTCCCAAGCCTCGATCTTCTGAATCTCGTGAGAGGTTCTGAAGCCGTCGAAGAAGTTAAGGAAAGGAACGCGACCCTTGATTGCGGAAAGGTGTGCAACTGCGCCGAGGTCCATTACTTCCTGAGGGTTGGTCTCTGCAAGCATTGCAAAACCGGTCTGACGGCACGCGTAAACGTCGGAGTGGTCACCGAAAATGTTAAGCGCGTGAGATGCAACGCAACGTGCGGAAACGTGGAATACTGCAGGGAGAAGCTCACCTGCGATCTTGTACATGTTGGGGATCATCAAAAGAAGACCCTGAGAAGCGGTGTAAGTGGTGGTAAGAGCACCCGACGCGAGAGAGCCGTGAACAGTACCTGCCGCACCTGCCTCGGACTCCATCTCGGTTACCTTAACGGTAGTGCCGAAAACGTTCTTAAGACCCTGCGCTGCCCACTGGTCGGTGTAGTCTGCCATAGGGCTGGAAGGAGTTATGGGGAATATACCCGCAACTTCTGTGAAGGCGTAGCTTACGTGCGCCGCAGCCTGGTTACCGTCCATGGAAAGCTTTTTTCTTACGATTGCCATGTTTGGAATTCCTCCTGAATTTATAAAAAAATTTTTTATTCTTATCTTGAAAATTTGCGCGCCAAAAAAACGGAAACAAATCTCCACCCTTTATCATATCACATTTATCCCCAAAAGTAAAGAGGTTTTTCAAAAAAAGAGCTTTATTTAACAAGAAATTTCAACAATGTGAAGCAATCATTGCCTTGTGTAGAGCAAATTAATTAAATATCAAATTGAAAGCCCTTTTTTTGATGCTTTTTATTATTGACACCTTTTTAAAAAAATGTTAGACTATTACCGTAGGCTTTTTATCAGAAAATAAGGAGTTAAAAATGAATCTTCAAGGACTTAAAATAAACTTTCTCGGCGACAGCATAACCGAGGGACACGGTACAAGCTCGCCCGATAAGATTTACTGGGCGTTGCTCGGAAAAGAAACGGGAGCAACCGTTCGCGGATACGGAATTGGAGGCACGAGATTTGCTCATCAGAAAAATCCTTCTGTGTGGCCGCGTCATGATCTTGATTTCATTATGCGCGCAGAGACGATGGATGACGATGCTGACGTTGTTGTGGTTTTTGGTGGAACAAACGACTACGGACACGGCGATGCTCCTATCGGAACTCCCTCGGACCGCGATGGAAACACCTTTTTTGGTGCTTGTCACAAGCTCTTTTCAGATCTTGTAAACAAATATCCCTCAGCAACTATCGTTGTTATGACTCCCCTTCACCGCACAGGCGAGGATAATCCTCGCGGTGATTGCAATAAGCCACACGATTATGCGCCCCTTTCTACCTACGTCAAAATAATCAAGGATGTAGCTGAATATTATTCCCTTCCACTACTCGATCTCTGGTCAATCAGTGGAATTCAGCCAAACGTTGAGGCGATAAGAGCAAAGTACTGTCCCGACGGACTTCATCCCAACGACGCGGGGCACGTGCTTATAAAGAACAGACTTGTTGGATTTTTAAAAACACTTTAACCTTGATCATAAATAAAAATGCAAAAAATATTTGAATGTATACCTAATTTCAGTGAAGGAAGAGATCCTTCGATTGTGCTTGAATGTGTAAGTGCAGTCAAAAATACCGAAGGCATCACCCTGCTCAATTATACCTCTGACGTCGACCACAATCGCTCTGTTATCACATTTATGGGGGACGCAGAGGCTATTGAAAATGCGGCTATAGATCTCTGCAGAAAAACAACCGCTCTTATCGACCTGCGCAAGCACTGCGGTGAGCATCCGCGCGTAGGCGCGCTTGACGTGCTTCCCATCGTTCCTCTTAAGGACGCAACTTTAGAAGAAGCAATTGAGCTTTCAAAAAGAATAGCGAAAAGATTATCCGACGAATGCGGCGTTCCTACCTATCTTTATGAGGACAGCGCAAGCGCGCCCCACAGAAAAAATCTTGCCGACGTGCGCCGAGGGGGCTTTGAAGCGCTCCCCGAAAAAACGAAAGATCGCGATTGGTTGCCCGATTTCGGAGAAAATTATCACAAGTCGGCGGGTGTTACGGTTGTTGGCGCGAGATTTTTCCTTATCGCGTATAATTTTGACCTTAAAACAAACGATTTAAGCATCGCAAAGGCAATTGCAAAAAAAATACGTCAGTCAAGCGGCGGACTTGAGTGCGTAAAGGCACTTGGAGTTATGCTTGAAAGCGAAAATAAGGCTCAGGTCACCGTAAATCTTACCGATTACAGAAAAACTCCGCTTTACGTTTTAACTGAGGAGGTCAGACGCTTAGCTCACGAATACGGCACAGAGGTCGAAAGTGCCGAGCTTATAGGACTTATTCCCATGCGCGCACTCACAGAAAGCGCCGCATACTACCTCGGCATTCGAGATTTTGAAAGTAAAACCAGAGTTATAGAGGAATTTTTGTGAGGAGATAAAAAAGAGAGGAGGAAACCATTTTTTTGCAAAAATAGGTTTCCTCCTCCCTTTAAATTCCTCCACCTTCCAAAAAAACTCTTAAAAAAGATAAAAATGAATTTTTTTACTTTAAATGAACAAACCGTAGGATTTGAAGACAAAACATATTGAAAGTTCTTTGGGTACCTTTCTTCCAAGAAAGGTACGAAAAAAACAAAACACAGAAAAGGAAAGCACTCACGTGCTTTCCTTTTCTGATTTTTAATAAGTGGGAGAATCAAGGTACCAGTTGCCTCTTTCATAGATAAAGGAGAGATTTACTTCTACTCTTTCGGGATTTTCGACCGTATAGCTTTCTATAACCACATTGATATATCCGCTATTTGACGGCCTTACTATTTTCATGGTAGAGTAGTCGTAAATTCTTTCTCTGATACCGAAATCCTTTGCGAGCATGCTTTGATAGAGATTGCCCGCATGCTCGTAAAAGCGAAGATACGCGCTTGCATTCCCCGTCATAACACCCTCAAAGGCTGTTTCATAGAGTGCTGAAAGATAGCTCTCGGAATAAACGGTAGCCGCCTTTGCTTTTATCATGTCGATATACTCAAAGGACGCAAGCTCGTTTACCTTATTGTAGGACACAAGATCCTCGTTATAGTATATTCCAAGTCTGTCTGAAAGCTCGTCCTCTCTGTGATACACGGGAAGTCCCGCGCCGAAGAACACGGTATTAAGCTCCTTTGACTCCTCAATAAGAGAGATAAATCTATCCTTCATACCGTCGTCAAGCTTTGGGAGTCTTAATGCTACTATAAGAGTTATCGCAATAGCTACCGCAAGCACTCCCGCGCCTACGCTTATCCAGATCTTTTGCTTTTTATTGAGCTTTATTTTATTTTTAGGCTTGTTATTATTCTTCTTCGCCGCTCTCGCCGCCATCGTTGCTCTCGATAGCTGCTTCGGTTGCTTCGACCGCGTCTGCGACTTCTTCGATTTCTGCGTTTTCAATGCTCTCGTCCTCTTCCTCTTCCTTTGCGGTCTTGGTTACGTTAACGATTCTCTGACCTTCCTCAAGGCGCATTACGATTACGCCCGACGCGGTTCTCGAATAAGTCGAAACGTCGCTTGAGGGAGTTCTGATAATAATACCCTCGTTAGTGATCATCATAATATCGTCAGCGTCGTCAACCGAAATGATACCTGCCAAAAGTCCCGTCTTTTCGGTGAGGTTATGACAGATTACGCCTCCGCCTCCGCGGTTCTTCATAAGTCTGAAGTCGTCGAATTCGGTTCTCTTACCAAAGCCGTTTTCGGTAATGGTAAGAAGCTTCTTACCCTCCTCAACGTTAACTACGCCGATAACGCAATCATCACCCTTGAGCTTAATTCCGCGAACACCGCGTGCCTGTCTACCCATGGGACGAACGTTGGACTCGTCAAATCTTACCGCGTTACCCTCACGCGTTGCAAGAATAAGCTCGTTATTACCGTCGGTCTTGGTTACAAAGAGAAGCTCGTCGCCCTCGTCGAGATTGATTGCGATCTTACCGCCCTTTCTCTGATACTCGTACTCGGAGAGCAAGGTCTTCTTGATAACACCCTGCTTGGTTACCATAGTGAGATACTCACCCTCGGTAAACTCGTTTACGCTTATCATAGCGGTTACCTTTTCTCCGTCTTCAAGCTGGAGAATATTAACTATGTTAGTTCCCTTTGCGGTTCTCGATGCCTCGGGAATCTGGAATCCGCGGAGTGCCTGAACGCGACCTCTGTTAGTAAAGAAGAGGAGCGTCGAGTGGCTGTATACAGCCGTAACTCTCTCAATAAAGTCCTCGTCGCGAGTCGTCATTGCCGTAATACCCTTTCCGCCTCTGTGCTGAGCCGAATAGGTACCTGCGGGAAGTCGCTTGATATATCCTGCCTGCGTCATCGTAATTACGCAGTTGTGCTTTTCGATAAGGTCCTCAAGGTCGATGTCATCGATAGCAGGCTCGATTGCCGTACGGCGCTCGTCAGCATACTTTCTCTTGATCTCAAGAAGCTCGTTCTTGATGATCTCCTTGATCTTGCTCTCATCGGCGAGTATACCCTCAAGCTCGGATATAAGCGCGTAAAGACGCGCAAGCTCGTCCTCTATCTTCTGTCGCTCAAGTCCTGTAAGACGGCCGAGAGTCATCTCAACGATAGCCTGTGCCTGAATTTCGGAAAGACCGAATCTCTCCATCAAGGTAACCTTGGATGCCGCGATAGACTCGCTCGTTTTCATTATCTCAACGATCTCGTCGATATTGTCATTTGCGATCTTATAGCCCTCGAAAATATGCGCTCTTGCCTTTGCCTTGTCAAGATCGTACTGAGTTCTTCTTCGGATTACAGACTCCTGATGAACAATGTAGTAATCAAGTATCTGTGCAAGATTAAGTACCTTAGGCTCCTGACCGACAACAGCCAAGAAGTTAGCAGAGCAGGTATCCTGAAGCTGAGTATACTTATAAAGCTGATTGAGAATTACCTGTCCGTTAGCATCCTTCTTATACTCGATAACTATCTTCATTCCGTCTCTGCCCGACTCGTCGCGCATATCGGTAATTCCCTCTATTCTCTTGTCGTTTACAAGATTTGCAATCGACTCGCAAAGCATAGATTTGTTTACCATATAAGGAATTTCGGTAACTATAATAGTTCTCTTTTCCTCGTCAATCTCTGCCTTTGCTCTGACAACTATTCTACCCTTACCCGTGGTATAAGCGTCAAGTATTCCGCTTGTACCGTGAATAGTTGCTCTGGTCGGGAAATCGGGGCCCTTGATAAACTGCATAAGGTCTTCGATCGAGCAATCGGGATTATCTATACGGTGAATAGTTCCGTCAATTACCTCACCGAGATTGTGAGGAGGAACGTTGGTTGCCATACCAACCGCAATTCCGACAGATCCGTTTACAAGGAAATTCGGGAATCTTGAGGGAAGAACTGCAGGCTCACGAAGTCTGTTATCAAAGTTCGGCACAAAATCCACGACCTCTTTTTCAAGATCGCGCGTCATCTCGTCAGCTATTTTATCAAGTCTTGCCTCGGTATAACGGTAAGCCGCAGCACCGTCGCCGTCTACCGAACCGAAGTTACCGTGTCCTTCGATAAGCGGATAACGAAGGCTGAAGGGCTGAGCCATTCTTACCATAGTTCCGTAAACAGAGCTGTCACCGTGAGGATGATAGCGTCCAAGCACGTTACCGACCGTAGTTGCAGACTTACGGAAGGGCTTATCATGAGTCAAGTGATCCTCATACATCGCGTAAATTACTCGGCGCTGACCGGGCTTCATACCGTCGCGCACGTCGGGAAGCGCTCTCGACATAATTACCGACATAGAATACTCGATAAAGGATTTTTTGACCTCCTTTTCCATATTTACGTCGACTATCTTCTGATTTTCAAACAAATAGACGTCGTTTTCGTGCTGATTCTTATCCATTGAAAATTCCCTTTCTTTATATAGGCTTTTTCTTAAAATTTAAATTAAAATCTGAATTCTTTTTTATCCTTACCGCGAAAAATACGGTAAATTCCCGCTGATATCAGATAGACCGGGAAAATACATAAAACCGTTGCAAAATATTCCGGCACTGTGATTTTTGAAAGTATGTGGAGAAGATCAAACTCAGTCGATACTACCCCGATCACGAAAAGAGTGAAAATTCCCTTTACAGCTCCCGCAATAAGACCGTAGACCATAAACGACGGAAGATTTTTTGACAAAAACCAACCGACAAGCCTACCGCACAGATATCCCGAAAGCATATAAAGCACGGGGGATATCAAAAATCCCGAAAAACCAAGCGCGTCTATAAATACTCCGCCGATTATCCCGAATATTGCTCCGCTTCTCTCTCCGAAAACAAATCCTATCGCGCAAACAAACATAAACGTAAGCGCGGGAGATGCCCTGAACATTTTAAGTCCGCTTGTTTCTGCTACCGCCCCCAGAAAAAGAAGGAAAATAAGAGGTAGATAATATAAAACAAGCTTTTTTATATTTATTCTTTCGCCGTAACGGCCCTTATTCATATATACGTTCATCTTGCCACCCGTCTCACTCGCTCTCACGATTGATTTCATAGCCTGTGACTATAATAACGTATTTGAGATCCTCGCACCTGACCGCGCACTCGACCGTAGCAGTCTTTGTCCTCAGATACACGTCGGTTTCAACCGCCGTTACCTTGCCGATATAGATATCTCGCGGATACGAGCTTCCGATACCGCTTGTGTAGACGGGATCACCGACCTCAATATCGGCATTTTCGTCAAGGTATTCGAGTATGCAGGTAACTCCGTCCTTATTAGGCACAACACCCGACAAAACTCCGACCTCTCCGCTTCTCTTGACATACGCGCCGACACCGCTTGACGCCTCGCTGACGACTCTTACGCGGCACCAGTTATAGCCAAGCTCGCATACACTTCCGATAAGTCCCTGCTCGTTAACGATAGGCATACCAAGCTTTACTCCGTCGTCGCTTCCCTTGTTCAAGGTCAGAAAGGTAACGAAATTCTCGCCCGAGCTTCCCGTAACGAGAGCTTCAAGCAGATTGAAATCGGGGTGAGCCTCAATTATACTGAGATATTTCTTCAATCTTTCGTTCTCCTCTGCCGCTCCCCTTTCATTCTCAAGCGCGGCGGAGAGAGAATCTATCTCATCGCGTAATGATTCATTCTCACGGTACAGCTCCTCGATATTCGTAAAATAACGATCAAAGCCGTCAATAGCCTCCCCGATCTTCATAACGATATAACGAAAAGGTGTTGCGACCACGTTTGCTGCGTTTTTTACGATATCGTCCTTACCCATAACGGATAGAGCCGAGAAAAGCACAGTAACAAGAATTGCGACCGACAGGGCAACGATGAAAAATTTATTTTTAAAAATTTTCAAGATCTTACCCTCGTATTAACTTTTTAAATAAGTTTTCAACAGAGTTTTACACAACCTGTGGAAAACATCTCTTTAATAGGTGGAAAACCAAAAAATTCAAATAATTAAAAATCAAAAAATGTCTTCTTTTCTTTTGTTTGTAAAAGGTTACTACATTTCCACATTTATCCTTGAAATCAAAAATTGAATTTTTTTGGCGTGTGGAAAAATTATATAAAAAACATTTTTCGACTTGTTTTTCAACAAGTATTTTTTGAGTTTTAAACAGTCAAAAATCAGATATCGAGATTTTCAGCAAACTTTGCGTTCTGCTCGATAAATATTCTTCTGGGCTCTACCTTATCTCCCATGAGAAGCGAGAATATCTCATCGCATGCGATAGCATCCTCAACGGTTACCTTAAGGATAGTTCTCTTTGCGGGATCCATCGTGGTTTCCCAGAGCTGCTCTGCGTCCATCTCACCAAGACCCTTATATCTGTCCGCCTCAATGTTGGAGGTATTTCCGCTCTCTCCCGCAAGCTCTGCTATGATCCTATCTCTTTCAGCATCGGAAAACGCATATCTCTCGTTGCCCTGCTTTGAGCCCTTCTTATATACCTTGTAAAGAGGGGGCTGAGCAAGATATACGTGTCCGTCCTCAATAAGCTGACGCATATGTCTGAAGAAGAAGGTAAGAAGAAGAATTCTTATGTGCGATCCGTCAACGTCGGCATCGGCCATTATAATGATCTTACCGTAACGGAGCTTTGCAATATCAAATTCATCGCCGATACCGCAACCGAGTGCCTGAATTATCGGAATAAGCGACTGATTTCCATAGACCTTATCTCTACTCGTTTTTTCAACGTTAAGTACCTTACCGCGAAGAGGCAATATTGCCTGGAACTTTGAGTTTCTTCCCTGAGTTGCAGAACCTCCCGCAGAATCTCCCTCTACAAGATAAAGCTCTGTAAGCTCTGCGTTTCTCTCATTACAGTCACGGAGCTTTCCGGGAAGCGAGCTGCCGCCCAAAATTCCCTTTCTTCTCGTTGCCTCTCTTGCTTTTCTTGCCGCCTCACGTGCGCGGGAAGCCGCAAGCGCCTTTTCAAGAATTGCTTTTGCAGTTGAGGGATTTTCCTCAAAATACTCGGCAAGCTTCTGATTTACGGTATTTTCAACGAGCGTTCTTATCTCACTGTTACCAAGCTTTGCTTTCGTCTGGCTTTCAAACTGCGCGTTTTCAAGCTTGACTGAAACTATCGCGCAAAGACCTTCTCTTACGTCTTCACCCGAGAGATTTTTTTCGCTGTCCTTAAGCGCACCGGACTTTCTTGCGTAATCGTTTATAACTCTTGTAAGCGCAGACTTGAAGCCCGTTTCGTGAGTACCGCCCTCGATAGTATTCATATTGTTTGCGAAGGTCATCACATTCTCGTAATAACCGTCGTTATACTGAAGCGCGATCTCGGCAATACTCGTTTCCTTTTCCGCTCTCATATAGATAACGTCATTGTGAACGGGATCGTTATTTCTCGTTTCGGTAAGATAGCTTACGAAGGATTTGATACCGCCCTCAAAGCAAAGCTCGTTGACTACGGGCTCCTCGCCTCTGTCATCAATAAGAACTATTCTGATTCCTGCGTTAAGGAAGCTCTGCTCTCTCATACGGTTGAGAAGAATATCGTAATCAAACACGGTTTCCTCAAAAATCTCGGGGTCGGGCTTAAATGTTACTCTTACGCCGTGAGGACGCTCGGGAGATTCTCCCTGACATACAAAGCTTCTTGCGACCTTACCGCGCTCGAATCTTTCGGTATATCTCTTACCCTCGTAGCAGTCGTCAAGCTCTACCCAAAGCGAGAGCGCGTTAACAACCGACGCGCCAACGCCGTGAAGACCGCCCGCGATCTTGTATCCGCCGCCGCCGAATTTTCCTCCCGCGTGCAAAATGGTATAAACGACCTCGGGCGTAGGAATACCCTCCTTAGGGTGAATACCTGCAGGAATTCCTCGTCCGTTATCCTCTACCGTGATGCTGTTGTCGGGATTGATAGTTACCGTTATCTTATCGCAATATCCCGCGAGCGCCTCGTCTATCGAGTTGTCTACTATCTCGTAAACAAGATGATGCAGACCGCGGATAGAGGTAGTACCGATATACATACCCGGTCTTTTTCTTACCGCTTCAAGTCCTTCAAGAACCTGTATCTCGTTTTCTCCGTAATGATTTTCCTCTGTCTCGGGGGATCTTTTGATTTCTTCAGACATTTTTTTCTCCTTATTTTTTTCTCATACTTTTCTTGGAAGAAAAGTATGCAAAAGAACTTTCTTGCAATTTTTATTTTAAGTGTTTATTGATTTTTCTACGTGAAACTTTTTATGCTCTGCCTATCAGCGCCGCGGTAGAAATCTGCGAAAAGCAGATCATATATTTTCCGTTTTCCTTATACAAAATAAAGGATTTCGGTATTTCGTCCTTTGCTGAGATAACTCTTTCCTCCTTTTGCGCGTCGGAAAGATATTTTCTCGTTATATAGGATATCGTTGAATTATCGGCGTCAAAAATTCCGATAATATCTTTTTTTCTGATGTTTTTGTTATTTCCGGCGTGAAGATACATCGAAATTTCTCCTTTAACTAAACACTCCGCCCTTGACGTGTATAAGCTTATCAGCCGCGATATCGTTTTTCTCACAGCAGGTCAAAATTACCTGCTTGTCCTTGATGCTTGAAAGCAAATATGCTCGTCTGCCGGCATCAAGCTCGCTTAGTACGTCGTCAAACAAAAATACGGGATAATCTCCGCACTCGCTCTTGATTATCTCGCCCTCGGCGAGCTTAAGAGCCAACGACAGCGACCTTTGCTGGCCTTGCGAGGCGAAAAATCGCGCTCTGTTGCGATTAAGATAAATTTCAATATCGTCCTTGTGAATTCCCCACAAAGTCGCTCCTGCGCCAATTTCTCGGTCGTGGCGGCTCGAGTAAAGCTCTCTGTATGCCTTTTCGCATGCAGAAATATCAAAGCACTCGTCCTCACTAAGCTTTGACGAGGACAAATATTCAAGCGTGGGTATCTCACTATCCCCCATCATATCGCAAAAGCACGTACCGACGTGTTTTTTGAGGTCTTTGATATAATTAACTCTGTAATTCGTGATTATCGCCGCCTCGTGAGCAAGCTGCTCTGAAAAGAGGTCTATCGTCGCATCAAAGGTCGCCCTATCCTCCTCGCCCGTCTTTATCAGCGCGTTTCTCTGCTTTAAGATATTACCGTATCTTTGCAGAGCTTTAAGATAAAGCGGTCTTATCTGCGATATCGCAACGTCAAGAAATCCGCGGCGAAGCGCAGGCCCTTCCTTTATAAGCGACAGATGCTCGGGACAAAAAATCACTATTTTGAAGCTTCCGACCATCTCGCTTGTGCGTGAGATACGCATATTATTCTGCTCTACACGCTTTGGGCGGCGGTCAGAAAATATACGCATTGATATCTCGCTGTCGCGAAGTCCGTCAAAATACTTATTCTTGACGAAGCAATACTCCTCGCCAAATTTGATAATATCCTTGTCGCTTCCCTGTCTGAAGCTTTTGCCGAGGGCGGTGGTATATATCGCCTCAACGAGATTTGTCTTACCCTGCGCGTTATCGCCGATAAGCACGTTCACGCCCTCGCAAAATTCAACGTCTGCCGAGGCAATATTTCTGAAATTTTCAACGTAAATATTACGGCAGAACATAACGGTAGCGTTACCCTTCTAGAAAATCAGTCCTTGGTTCTTACGGGAAGAAGCATAAACAGCTCCTTGCCGTCCTCATCGTCGCAAGGCTCGACGTTGATGCTCATAAGAGGCGACGAGAGAGAAAGCTTGACCACGTTACTTCTGCAAGCTCTGATACTGTCGATAAGGAATCTGTTATTGAACGCGATAGAAATATCGTCACCCTCGTGCTCGATATTGACCTCGTCGTAGATACTGCCCGCGCTTGATACCGCGGAAACCTTAAGAATATCGCCTACTGCCTCAATTCTTACGTGAGAGCGAACGCTGCCCGCAATTCTCTCCTCGGTGATAAGCGAAGCCTTTTCAAGAGCCGCGAGAAGC
The DNA here is from genome assembly GCA_017504625.1 of Clostridia bacterium. Classification (GTDB taxonomy): domain Bacteria; phylum Bacillota; class Clostridia; order Oscillospirales; family CAG-272; genus SVTX01. The sequence continues at coordinate 22,396 of JAFVQU010000004.1, forward strand.
TCCTGTTTCTGAGCCTTGACGGAAATCTTGTGGTTCTTTATAATAATTCTGTTATAATCGATATATTCACCGTTGATAAGTCTTGTAAAGAAGGTGAGATCTTCAAATACGACTACCATATTTTTGTAGCTCATGTAAACGGTTGCGACAGCCTCCTTGTCGTCGGAGAGGAGCTTTACAAGCTCGTTTACAGACTTGACGGGAACTATAAAGGAATACTCCGCGCCTCTGCTTGATCCCTCAAGAGTCTTAAGATGCGCCTCACTCTCACAAACCGCAAGCTTGAAGCTATCGCAGGAAACGATATTGATATTATCCTGCTCGGTCTTTACAAGACAGCCGTTAAGCACGGGACGGGGATCGTTTACACCCATAGCGTAGGAAACCTTGGAAAGCATCTCCTTAAGGGTTGCCTGACCGACCGTAAAGCCCTTCTCGGTAACGAGGTCGGGTATCTGGGGGAATTCCTCAGCCTTAAGCGCGCCGGTCTTATGTGAGGACTTTCCGCACTCAAAGTGAGCAAGAAGCTTTGAATCAACGGTGAGAATGATCTCCTCGCCGTTCATAACCTTAAGAGTCTGATTGAATTTCTGAGCGTTGATTATGCAAGAGCCTGTTTCAAGCACGTCACACTCAACCTCGAGCTTGATTCCCTTTTCATCGTCAAAGCCCGTAAGAGTGCATCTGTCAGCCTCGTTTGCCTCGATAAGTATGCCCTCAAGTGCGGGAATGGTGCTCTTGTTTGAAACTACGTTCATAAGGGGAGCGATCTTATTGCTTATTTCCTGTCTGTTGAAAACTATCTTCATAATAACCTTTCCGTCGGCCATGCCGGCAAGTCGTAAATTTTTTGTCGTTCTGTACGCGCGCGTTAGCGCAAGAGCGAAGGAATGAAAGAATAAATAAAATAGCAGTAAAAGTAGTAATATGTCACGAATTGTGGAAAACTCTGAAAGTCCTTGATATAAAAGACTTTTCTCTGTGCTGTTGAAAAGCTGAAACCCTCTGAAAACTCATTTTTTGTCGCGACTTTTCAAACAGGCGGCAAAATTTTCCGCCGTTTTTTTCTGAAATTTCGTTTTAAAAATCAAAATTATGAAAAAATCGATTTTAAATAACTTTTTCAACTGTTGAAAAAGTATGTGGAAAAGTGGAAAACTTTGAAAATGCTTGATATATATGAATTATCTCAATTAAATTGATGTTCAAAACTTCAAATTACTCCAAAATTTCCTTTTTGATCTCACTGACCTCGGCATCAAAGCTTGGGAACATAGCTCTCTTCTTATCAATAGCCTCGATTGAGGAAATTACCGTTGAGTGATCTCTGTTAAACATCTTTCCAATGTGAGGAAGTGACATTTCGGTAATAGATCTGATAAGGTAGATAGCAAGGTGTCTTGCCTGCGCAACCTCCTTGACTCTTGATTTACTTTCAAGATCGGCCTTTGAAACGTTATACTTCTTTTCAACGGCGGCAAATATCTTATCAACGGTAACGTTGATCGGCTCAGCGCCTCCGAGAAGCTCGTTCATGCACTTCTTTGCGATATCCATCGTGATCTCGCTTCCCGACAAAAACTTGACGGCAACCAGCTTTTTGACCGCGCCCTCGATCTGTCTTATATGGGAGCGCAGATTTTCGGCAAGATACGTGATCACCTCGTCGGAAACGGTTATACCCGCCTGCTCGATCTTATTTTTGAAGATCGCGATTCTAAGCTCAAGATCTGGGGGCTGAATATCAGCTATAAGTCCCCATTCAAATCTCGTCAGAAGTCTTTCCTCAAGCGTCTTGATATCCTTAGGCGGACGGTCGGAGGTGAGGATTATCTGCTTACCCTCCTCGTAGAGTGCGTTGAAGGTGTGGAAGAATTCCTCCTGCGTTGAGGTCTTGCCCGCGATAAACTGAATATCGTCGATAAGAAGCACGTCGCAGCTTCTGTATTTCTCTCTGAACTTCGACATCGACTTCTTTGCAAGGCTGTCGATCATCTGGTTGGTAAAATCCTCGCCCTTTATGTAGATAATGCTTGCGGAGGGATTTTTCTTTTTGATCTCGTTTGTGACCGCGTAAAGCAGGTGAGTTTTACCAAGACCGCTTGGTCCGTAGATAAAGAGCGGATTGTAATCCTGCGCGGGCTTGTCTGCAACCGCGATACACGCCGCGTGAGCAAATTTATTTGAGCTTCCTATGATGAAGTTATCAAAGGTATACTCAAAATTCACCGTAGGCATCGTTGATCCTACCGCACTGTACTTTCTCGGCTCGTCGGTATTATCCTCGTCAAAATTATCTATCTCATGAGAGCGGCTCTCGCCCGATATTCTCTTTTTAAGGTCGTCGAGATTGAGTGAATTGGTCTTTTTATCGACCAATACCGCAACCGCGATCCTGAAGCCCATAAACACCTCAAAAAGATCCTCGATATGAGCGATATATCTTGACTCGATTATTTCCTTTTTGTAATCGGTGCTTGTCTTTATTGAAAGAATATTGTCGGAGAACGAGGTGATCGAGATATCGCCAAACCAAAGCGTCATGGCGGTATTGCTTAAATTAAGCCTCTGCTGAAGCTCACCCAGGATCATAGTCCATATTTCTTTTATTTCGTTGAGATTTTCCACGATTGACGATCCTTTCCTTGCGTTTTTTATGCCGTTTTTTTGCACATAATTAAGTTAATATATATAATAATATAATATATACCGCTATTATATCATACTTTTTTATTTTTTTCAACCCTATATGTCGTACCCGAGATGAAATAATGTACGACATAGCGTAAAATTTACATTTAATTAACAAAATAAATGGCAAAATGCGGCGCATTATTCTCAAAAATATGACGATCCATCTTTTTTCTTATCTTTTTGCAAACACCTTGATTTAGATTGGATTTAGTGATAAAATATATAATATACTGTATTTTTTGAGCAAAAGGAGAAGAAAAATGATTGTTGATATGCTCGGGAAGACTAGGATAAAGGTCAGTTTACATATACATACGAATATCTCGGACGGCAGAAAAACTCCCGAAGAGGCGGCAAGAATGTATCGCGAGGAGGGCTACGATGCCATTGCCTTTACTGACCATTTTACCTACGGAGAAGAAGGTGAGATAGAGGGTATAAAGGTGCTTTCGGGCGCTGAATACGATATCGGCGGCCACGATTCAAGCCACGGTACTTATCACATAATAGGAATCGGTATGACGAGCGATCCCGAAATTCCGCTTGATTGGAAGGACGTAAAAAAGACCTCTCTCCAGAAGTCGATAGAAACCATAAAGCAGATAAAGCTCCGCAACGGATTTTGTATGATCGGTCATCCCGCCTGGAGCTTGAATACCCCCGAGCAGCTTCTTTCTCTCGGAGATTTCGACGGCATTGAGATATATAACGCGGTATCCGAATGGGGCGAATCGGACAGAGCCTATTCGGGCAGCCAGGTTGACTGTCTTGCAAATCTCGGCAAGATAGTTCCCCTCACCGCAACCGACGATACACATTATTACGAATATGATTTTGCCCGCGCCTTCGTTATGGTCGAGGCGGTCGACATTGATTCACAGAGTATTGTCAGAGCGCTTAAGGCGGGAAGATTTTACGCCTCACAGGGCCCTGAGATCCACCTTATAAAGACTGCACCCGACAAGGTAAAGCTGCTTTGCTCGCCGTGTGTCAAGGTATCACTTTTCTCAAATATAGTCTGGGCGCCCAAGCACAAATATCTCGGCGAAGATATTGTTGAGATAGAATACACCCGCGCGCCGCACGAGAAATTTATCCGCGCGGAGATAACAGATGTCGACGGCAACATGGCGTGGAGCAATATAATCACGTTTGATGATTTTGAGGATTAACAAAGAAGAGGGTAAGAAAAGTTGTCATTAACTAAAAGCGAAGCTCAGTATATAAAAATGACCGAAACGCCGGTCTGGAAGCTTATAATAACACTCGGAATACCGACGACTATAAGCATGCTTATTACAAACGTTTACAATATGGCAGACTCCTATTTTGTCAGCCGTATAAGTAACGCCGCAGGCGGCGCTACGAGCGTTGTGTTCAGCATTATGGCTATCTTGCAGGCGTTTGGATTTATGTTCGGTCACGGCGCGGGAAGCCACGTAAGCAGACTGCTCGGCGCGAAAAATGATGAAAGAGCGGGCAAATTTGCCACGTCGAGCCTCTTGTTATCTACTGTCTGCGGTATAATAATAATGATCTGCGGTCTTATCTTTCTTGAGCCGCTAATGTGGTTTCTTGGCAGTAACGCTGAAATATTACCGCACGCAAAGGACTATGCGACCTTCATTTTTATCGCGGGGCCCGCAATGACCGCATCCTGCGTTTTCAACAACGTCTTAAGATACGAGGGCAAGGCAACCTTCGCTATGATAGGTCTGACCTCGGGCGGTATTATCAACATTTTTCTTGATTATATTTTCGTTATGCGTATAGGCATGGGAACTACGGGCGCAGGTCTTGCAACCGCAATATCGCAGTACATAAGCCTTGTTATCCTCGCTATTCCCTTTTTTATCGGCAAAACTCAGAGTAAGATAAGATTTACAAAGGGATTTATCAGCTTACGCATCGTTTGGGATATTATCTCAACCGGACTTCCCAGCCTTATAAGACAGGGACTTAGCAGTATTTCCAACGGTATGCTCACGGTTCAGGCGCGCGCGTTCGGTACGGCGGCTATCGCGGCGATGGGATACGTTTCAAGAACGGTTCAGTTCGTATTCTGCGTCGGTCTTGGCATAGGACAGGGATTTCAGCCCGTATCGGCATTCAATTACGGCGCAAAAAAATATAGCCGAGTTAAAAAAGGTAGCTATTTTACAATGATATTCGGACTTTTCCTCATTGGCTCGCTTGCGGCGGTCTGCTTTGGATTAGCTCCGCAGATAATTGATATTTTCAACTCTGAAAAGGATCCTCTCGTTACCGAGATAGGCGCAAAGGCACTCCGCATAAGCTGTTCGGTGCTTTGGGTGCTTCCCTTTACGGTAGTTGGAAATATGATGTTCCAAAGTATTGGCAAGAGAGTGCACGCAATTTTGCTCTCGGCGCTTCAGAACGGTATCGCGTTTATGCCGATGATATATCTTCTTCCCTTACTTTGTGAAAAATATCTTGGTGACGGCTTGCTCGGAGTTCAGTCGGCTCAGCCCGCCGCGTACGTCATTACCGCAATAATTACCCTTCCCGTGACCGTTGCTTTCCTCTCAAAATTGCCAAAAGACGAAATCTAAAATAAAATAATCTTTAAGGCGGGAGTAATCTCCCGCCTTTTTTCTAAAATTCAACAAAATAATACACAATTTATATTAATTTATTACATCTATTTTCATAAAATTTGCACAATGTTAATTTTTTAGTCATTTATGTCGTACTTGATTTTGATATAATAAAATCAGAGGATGGGAGAGTATGCTTTTCTCCGTACCTCGACAATTAAATAAATTCCGCAGGCGCGGAAGCAAGGAGGTTCCTATGAAGACCAACATTATCGGCAGACAGCTTAACGTGTACGAAGACACAAAAGAGCTTATCAACGAAAAGCTTGCCAAGCTTGATAAGTATTTCGGCGGCGAGGGCAGTGCCACGGTCGTCCTTACTCACAAGAGAAATCTCTCCACTCTGGAGATCACTATAAAGGTCTCAAACACCATCTTCCGCAGTGAAGTCGACGCGGATACCTTCCGCGACGCGCTTGACCGCTCCATTGAAAATATCGAACGCCAGATCAGAAAAAATAAGACCAAGCTCCGCAAGAAGCTGCGCGAGGGCGTAATTCCCGACGGTGAGATCGCGATGGCATCCATCGGCGACGAGGCTGAGGGTGAAGAGGAAGAAAAGGACATCATTATCAAGACAAAGAAGTTTGAATATACTCCTATGTCGGCAGAGGAAGCAATTATGCAGATGAACCTGCTCGGACACACATTCTACGTATTCAACGACGCGCAGACCGAAAAGACCTGCGTGGTATACAAGAGAAAAGACGGCAACTACGGCCTTATCGAGCCTGAAAATTAAATAAAAATATTATGGGAGGGCTTAGCGTGATACTCCAAGCGGAGTATCACGCAACTCTATTCGCCTTTGGCGAGTTGTATTGCTTCGCAGTGATATTCGGCTTACACCGAGTGATATTTGCTACGCAAGTTTGTGGCGAATAGAATATCACTGCAAGGTGGAGCCTTGCAATATCACTTCCTGTAAAGGAAATATCACTCTTTGCGTCAGCAAAGAATATCACTTTTATACTAACAGAAAAAGAGATAACATTTCGGCTACAAACCGATTTGTTCTCTCTTTCTGTTTTTATTAAATTTAAAATATTTGTTTACAAAAATAAAAAGTTGTGATATAATGAATTTGCGACATAAGTGAATAAAAGTGAGTTGTTAGGGAAAGTATACATTTTTACTTTGGTAAAAATGTATGCTCGGTTTTGTATGCTTTCCCTAAGATTGTTATATAAAATTCACTTGTGTCGCAGCAATGAGTCATACATTTTTCGGTGCGTGGCTTCGGTTGCGCACCTTTTTATTTTTGGAGGAAACAAGATGAAGCTTATGATTGCAGGCTCGCGCTCAATAACCGAATTTGACCTTGCCCCTCATATTCCCGACGGTGTTGATATGATAATTTCGGGCGGCGCTGAGGGTATAGACACGCTTGCCGAGCAGTATGCGGATCAGCATAAGCTCTCTAAAATGATAATCCGTCCTCGCTACGACCTGTACGGAAAGGTCGCGCCGATAAAAAGAAATCAAGAAATGGTAAATATCGCCGACTGTGTGCTCGTCGTCTGGGACGGAAAATCCAAAGGTAGTCTTTCAACAATAAAATATGCAGAAAAAAACGGTAAAAAACTGATTTTGATAAAAATATAAGCCCTCAAAAGAGGGCTTTTTTAAAATCCAAATTGTTTTTACGTCTATACCAAAAATATTTTTTATCAGTTTTTTGAAGGGGTGCAGGGGGAACTTTTTTCAAAAAAAGTTCCCCCTGCATTCTCTTTTCCTTACTTTTTCTCTATTATATCACAGACTACCTGCCAGACGTTCAAGACAGATTCAAGATCAAGATGCTCGTCGGGCGAGTGGATATCAAACATGGTAGGTCCTACCGAAATGGCGTCGATACCGGGCATTTTTGACGAGAGAATACCGCACTCAAGTCCCGCGTGGATAACGCAGACCTCAAGTCGCTTGCCAAATCTCTTTTCGTAAGCGTCAAGATAAAGCTCACGCAAAGGAGATACGGGCTGATATTCCCAGCCGGGATAACGCGCGTAGTGACGGCAATCAGCGCCGACAAGAGCCGAGAGCATATTCATCTCTCTTACCGCCATATCAAGCTGCGCCTCAAGCGAGGAGCGCGCAGAGAAGGTAAGACAGAGCTTATCGCTATCGGTCTTTGCAACACCGAGATTGCGCGAGTATTCAACGAGTCCCTTAATATCGTTGCTCATTTTAAGCACGCCCGTGCGCGCGCAGCTCATAAACGAGATTATCTTCTCCGTCGCTTCAACAGTTATCGCGCCCTCGTCAGACTCAACGTAATCTATCTTTACAAGGAAGCCGCCGTCATCGGCAGACAATTCCTTCTTTATCTCAATAACCTCGGCAGCGATTGCGTACGCCGCGTCCTTGTCATCCTTTACCGCAAAGGTAGCAAAGCACTCGCGCGCGATTGCGTTGTCCTTGCCGCCGCCGTTGAGTGAGATAAGGCGAATAGAGGTCTTAGCGCTTGCAACCGCCAAAAGACGTCCCATAAGCACGATAGCGTTGCTCTTACCCGTGTTGATGTCAACACCCGAATGTCCGCCCGCAAGGCCCGTAAGGCTGATTTTAAGCACGCTCTCGCCGTCCTCAAGCTTATCGCGGTCAAGAGTGAAGGTTATCTCGGTTCTGTTGCCGCCCGCGCATCCTGCGGTCACCTGCCACTCCTCTTCACTGTCGAGGTTGATCATTCTCTTTGCCGTGATCGGTGAGCAGTCAAATCCGATAGCTCCGCCAAGACCGGTTTCTTCCTCAACCGTGAAAAGCATTTCAAGCGTGGGATGCTCTGCTTTGTCAAGAAGCGCCAGCATAAAAGCGACAGCAATTCCATCGTCGCCGCCAAGCGTCGTTCCGTCTGCCCAGAGATATTTTCCGTCCTTTATTGAAAGCTTAAGTCCGTCTTTGAGAAAATCGTGATCTGAATCTGCATTCTTTTCGCACACCATATCGGTATGTCCCTGGAAAAGAATCGCGGGTATATTTTCATAGCCTGCCGTCGCATCCTTGCGGATGAAAACATTATTAAGCTTGTCGCGCAGGCAGAAAAGCCCTCTCTCACGCGCGTAATTTTCAATATAGTCGGCAACACCGCTCTCGTTTCCCGAGCCGTGCGGGATCGCGCAGATATCCTCAAATATCTTAAGTACGTTTGAAGGCTCAAAGCCCTCGGTAATGTAATTCATATTTAATACCTCAAAAATTATTACTCAACAGAGTACTTGTTTATCGACTCTATCTTCTTTGCCGCGCCCTTGACAACGCAGTCCTCAGGCTCCTTTGCAACGTAGGTCTTTATTCCCGTAACTCTGTGTATGAGCTTATCAAGTCCGCGAAGCCTTGCTCCTCCGCCAACGAGCATTATGCCGTTGTGGAGTATATCTCCGACAAGCTCGGGGGGAGTTTTTTCAATGATCTCGCAAATGCAATCGATAAGAGCGGTCATAGGCTCAAAGGTCGCTCCGATCATCTCCTTGGAGCTTAAATTTATCATTTTAGGCATTCCGGTAACTATATCTCTGCCCTTGACCTCAACTATTTTCGCGTCCTTATGCTCGTAAACCTCGCCTATCTTGCGCTTTATGCCCTCTGCGGTGCGCTCGCCGATTACAAGTCCGTACGCATCCGCAAGATATCTTACGATCGCCTCGTCAAAGCTATCTCCGCCGATCTTAATAGTTTTCGACACTACTATACCGCCAAGCGAGATTACAGCAACCTGTGAAACTCCGCCGCCGATATCAACTATCATATTTCCGACGGGGGACTTTACGTTAAGTCCCGCGCCGAGAGCCGCCGCGATGGGAGAAGAAACCGTGTAGGTCTTTCTTGCGCCCGCCTCAGCCGCCGCCTCGTGTATCGCTCTTTCCTCTATCTCGGAAATTCCCGCGGGAAGCGCGAGGATGATTCTCGGTGAGAGTATTGATTTTCCACTTGCGCGGCGAATGAAATACTGAAGCATCTTGTAGGTGACCTCATATTCGTTTATTTCGCCGTTTTTGAGGGGACGCAGAGTGAAAATACCGTCGGGCGAGCGTCCCATCATCTCCTGTGCCTCACGTCCGACCTTTATGACCTTATCGGTCGCCTTATCTATTGCAACTACGCTTGGCTCACGAATGACGATACCCTGATCCTGCGCATGCACGTGAACCGTTGCAGTACCGAGATCAATGGCTATATCTCTGCTCAATTTAAAATTCTTAAACAACTGAAAATGTCCTCCTCTCCACCCTTTTCGCGTGAATACAACTATACATCATAATTATACTACAAAATAGGTCAAAAAGTCAAATATTTTTTATAAATATATGATGAACATACAGAAAACGAAAGGTCGAAATATGATAGAATTTTGATAGATATGAAAAAACGGGGCGATTGCCGCCCCGTTTAATAAATTTGTTGCGAAAGGAAGCTTATTCCTCCTCGCAGATATGTTTTTTCTTTCTGAATACAAAGGTTGTCGAAATACCTGAAATAATTGCCGCAATAGCACCTGTAGCGCCTATTTCACCGCCACAGCCGCCTGCAGAGCCTGAAGCCGTAGCCGATTCGCTCTCTGCCTCGGTTACCTCGGCGGTAGCACTCTCGTTAGGCTCTTCGGTTGCCTCAGTAGTGGTTTCTTCCTCTTCTTCAGCTCTCTGTCCTACAAGCGAGGTCTTGACCAGCTTTTCCGCCGTGTTTGCAAAATTCACGGTGTCAACATAGGTATAAATTACCTCCTTAGCCGCCGCAAATATGGCATTCTGCGAGGTAGGTGTGTCAAGATTTGTAAAGAGGGTTTCTGTTCCCCAAGGACAGAGCATCAGATTACAACCCGCGCGTACACATTCGTCAACGTCGTTGATATTTTTACTCTGGTAATAGTCAGTGACTACCGTTCCCTTGAATCCCCACTCCTCGCGAAGAACCGCGATAAGTAATGCAGAATTCGAGCTTGCCTGACCCGATCCAACCTTATCTACCGACGCCATCATACCATTAGCCTTACCTATCTTGACCGCGTACTCAAAAGGAAGCAGATAATTTTCACGCAAGTTCTGCTCGGTGAGCCATTTATATGTCGCGCCTCGGTATCTTTCACAGTCATTCACCGCAAGATGCTTGATATACGCGGTCACACCGTTGGTTTTTGCACCAAGCACGTGATAAGCGCAGATCATACCCGAAAGGAGCGGATCTTCACTGTAATATTCAAAATTTCTGCCGCCAAGAGGTGTGCGGTGAAGATTTGCTCCCGGGCCGTACCAGCCCATTATCTGAGGATTATATCCGCTTCCCTCCTTACCTATCGCAAGACCGACGTGGTATGCGATATTTGTATCCCAGGTAGCCGCGATAAGCGTCGAGCAAGGATAATTTGAGAGCGAGCCTGAGTTAAATCCCGAGGGACCGTCAAGAGCTACGGTCTTTGGCATTCCGATAGCGCTCATTTCAAGTGTTCCGAATCCACCGCCCGCAATAAGTCGTGCCGCATCGATAAGAGAAAGCTGGCTGGTTATCTGATCCCATTTCTCGTCCGAGAAGGGCACGCCCATCATATCCGTGACTGTGAGGGCTGTTTCGGTCGAGCTCCATATCGGTAGAGCGACGGTATTGTCGTCCTTACTGAAATCGTAATTGCTTGCGGTATCGTTTTTGAGAGCCGAGCCGCCCTCTCTTGAAGGAGGTAACTCGCTCGTAAACGTACCCGCAAAATCAGCTCTTGAAAGATATATGACCTTAACTTTTTCGTCGTTTCCGTCGCAGGAATGCTGATTGTTTATCGCGCGGTCATCGCTTATCATACTCGACGCGCCCGAAATTTCATTTGTATAATTGGTAAATTGATTTGTTATAGGGTTACCCGTTTCGCTATCGACCTCATATCTGATGCCGCCCTCTGCGACCTTAAGAGTAATCGTATTTACGCCGTCGGTCGTATTTTTAAGAGTGTGTGAGTCGGTGCGAAGGCTGATTATATAGTCGCCCGCCTCAAGCTCGTAGCCCATAAATCCATTGTTGTTTTTATCGTAGCAATCGTAGCTTCGCATTACCTCAACGGGCATCTCGATAGTAAGTATTTCAACCTCTCCGGGATCAAGCTCCGCGGTTTTTGCAAACGCACCGAGAGTTACCGCGCTCTTTTCAATTCCGCCCTTATAATAGGGTGCGGAGTAATAAAGCTCAATAACGTCGGAGCCGCTGTATCTACCCACGTTTTCTACGCAGAGAGTTATTGAAATAACTCCGTCCTTATCAATATAATCGCCGTCTTTATAATTACAATTAAGCACAGTCCAGTTGAATTCGGTATAAGAAAGACCAAAGCCAAACGGATACTGAACTACGCCATTGTAGCCCTTGCCGTATTTGTTGTCTATATTATTCCAAAATCCTTCTGCATCGGCGGTTTCATACCATTTATATCCGACGTATATATCCTCAGTGTAATCACTGTATCTTGCAAATATAACCTTTGGGTCGTCGCTTGGGTCTGTGTACTCACCAACTCCTTCTCTGCCCGAGGTTGCATAAGATGCCGCGGTCGAAAGATCGTAAGCGTATATATCGGGGAGCTTGCCGGAAAAGTTAGCCTGACCCTTGAGAAGCCTTGTAAGTCCCATCGTTCCCTTTGATCCGGGAAATCCGAGCCATACGAGCGCGTCTATGTCGTAATCCTCGGCAAATCCGCATTCCATCGGGTTTGCGCTGTTGAGAATAACTACTACCTTGTCAAATCGCTCACTTACCGTCTTGATAAGATATTCCTCGTTTTCAGAGAGAGAAAGCATTTTCCTGCTTTTATCTATCGTGCCGTCTGCAAGATACTGATAGTGTGAGAAATCGTTTCCCTCGCCGATAAGTCTGCCTATTACTACGATAGCAGTCTCAGAATAACCCTCTGCCTGAGAGAGTATTTCATCGGTCAGAAATTCAGGCGGAGCTTCGACTATTCCGTAATACTTTGTATATCCCGCGTCGTCAACTCCCGCCTCGCCCGAGTAAAGTCTGGGTTCGTAGGAAAGCTCGCGATATTTTTTTGCCAATACCTTATTATACGATATATTTACTTTTTCAAGAGCCGAAAGAAAGGTGACGACGTCTTTTTTAGTACCCGTTCCCGAGCCTGTACCCTGGAGGATAAATCCGTCATTCGTACCTGCCCAACCAAATACGTTGACCTTTTCACCCGACGAAAGCGGAAGCGCCGTCTCACCGTTTTCGTTCTTTTCGTTGCGGAGCAATACCGCGCCGTTTTCAACTACTGAAACTGCCAGCTTTTCACCTGTTTTATACACAGTGTCCACCTCCTTAAGCTCGTAATCGTCAAGATAATCTCCTTCGCCCTCTGCAAAAACTCCCAACGTCATGGAAAACACAATGATGATAGAAATTATACAAGCAAATAAATTAATTAAGCTCTTCTTCATAATAAATTCTCCTTTTTCAGAGTTAAGGAATGATTATTTCCGCAAAATCAAGAAAAGGAGCTTCTTTTCCAACAACAACGAAGGCAAAGCTGTTTTCTCCCACTTTGAGAGTGACATTTTCAATCACGACATCGCACCAGACAAGCGACGTATCAGCGCCCTCCTGCCCGGACATGCTCGGAGCGCGGGTGGTGAGATAGTAGCTTTCGTCAATAGAAAGCCTTGTATTTTCCTCTGCACTTGCGTAGTTTTGATATATCGCAATATTTTTTGCGGGATAGATCATAGTTACCGAGAAATTTGCCATACGAATGACCAATTTTGCGCCGCATATCTCATCTTTCGAGATAATCTTAAATCCAAAGCAGTTTCCAACAGTGCTATAGTTCTGAACATATTTTTCGCCGCTTGCGTAAATATCGTCAACGATAAGATTTCCGTTAGTTTTGATATGGCTGAGATCTATATCCTCAATCTCGCATCTATATGCTCCGTTGCCATCAATAGTTATCGTAGGAGAAGAGGAAAGCGCGCCGTTTACGTCAATGTCCTTTACCGATATGGTATAAGTCAGAGTGATCTCCTCAGACAATACCTCGAGCAATACCTCGTATTCGCCGATGCGGTCAAGCACAGGCTCAATATCAATATAAACATCGTCCTCGGGATATTCGGTTATCTCGCCGTTAAGAGAGTGAATAACTACGATGTTTTTATAGTTAAACCTTTCACCAAGCTCAAATTCGGTCTGAACGCTTCCCTCTTTTACGTACCAAACGTCATTTTCAATAGCTTCTGTCGTATTTTCTATAATGTCTTTCACTGTAGTTTCCTCACTTTCTTTCCCAATCGGGATTTCTTCCGTTGTATCCGAATTATCCACAACGCCACCAGTTGTATTCTGAATCTCCACTCCCGCGCAAGAGCAAAGAGCAAGACAAAGCAGTATCATTACCGTTGTCAAAAATATAAGTTTGAGAGAAGTCTTCATATACGTTATATCCCTTCAAATATTCAAAAGCTAAATTTATGATAGCAATTTTTTTCTCTTTTGTCAAGGAAAAATAAAAAAAGCGCGGTAGAAACCGCGAAAAAAATATACCTTCAGATAAAAAAACACACGGCGTATGCCGTGTGCTTTTTGCTGTATAGATTTATCAGCTGAGCTTACCCTGGTTGATCTTGATACCGGGGCCCATAGTAGAAGCTACTACGCAGCTCTTGATGTACTGACCCTTAGCTGCAGCGGGCTTTGCCTTGATGATAGCGCCAAGGAGAGTGTCGAAGTTCTCCTGAAGCTTCTCAAGACCGAAGGACGCCTTACCGATGGGGCAGTGGATAATGTTGGTCTTGTCAAGTCTGTACTCGATCTTACCTGCCTTTGCCTCGGTAACTGCCTTAGCAACGTCGGGAGTAACAGTACCAGCCTTAGGCGAGGGCATAAGTCCCTTAGGACCGAGCACCTTACCGAGCTTACCGATAACGCCCATCATGTCAGGGGATGCGATTACAACGTCGAAGTCGAACCAGTTCTCAGCCTGGATCTTCTCTGCGTACTCAGGACCGCCTGCGTAATCTGCGCCTGCGTCGAGTGCCTTCTGAACGTTGTCGCCCTTTGCGAATACGAGTACCTTTACCTTCTTACCGGTTCCGTTGGGAAGAACAACTGCGCCTCTGACCTGCTGGTCTGCGTGACGGGAGTCAACGCCGAGACGTACGTGTACTTCAACGGTTTCATCAAACTTCGCCTTGGAAGTCTGGCAGACGAGTGCGAGAGCCTCGGAAGGATCGTAGAGTCTGTTCTTTTCAACGAGCTTTACGCTGTCAATATACTTCTTTCCCATATCTACTTACCTCCTATATTACTCTTCAACAGTAACGCCCATAGAACGAGCGGTACCTGCAACCATGCTCATAGCTGCCTCGATAGAACCTGCGTTGAGGTCGGGCATCTTGGTTTCTGCGATCTTTCTTACCTGTTCCTTGGTAAGCTTTGCAACCTTGTCCTTGTTGGGCTTGCCCGAACCGGACTCAATACCTGCTGCCTTCTTGATAAGAACTGCTGCAGGGGGGGTCTTAGTGATGAAAGTGAAGGAACGGTCTGCGTAAACAGTAATAACAACGGGAATGATAAGACCGATATCGTTCTTGGTTCTCTCGTTGAATTCCTTCGTAAATACGGGGATTGCTACACCGTACTGACCAAGTGCGGGTCCTACGGGAGGCTGAGGAGTAGCCTTACCTGCAGGAAGCTGCAACTTGATGTAACCCATAATCTTCTTTGCCATAATTAATTACACCTCCATAGTGGTACTTTGCGGGAGAATTGTAAAGTGAAATTTTCTCCCTCCCACTTTACGTCGCCGTGCGACGACGGTTTTCTTTATAAAGAAACCGTGAAAAGAAAATTAATTGTTCTCTTTGAGCTTGATCATATCCGCGTCGATCTCAACGGGCATATCTCTGCGTCCTCTCTTAACGAGAACGGTGACAGTCTTGAGATCCTCACTGATAGACTGAACAACTCCGTCGTAGCCTTCAAACAAGCCGTTGATAACGGTGACCTCGTCGCCAATACCGTACTTAAGCTGTACGCTTGCTTCCTCAACGCTTTCGATGTTCATATCAAGAACCTCTTGCTCAGTCAAGGGAGTGGGACGCGATCCGGGGCCTACGAAGCCCGTAACGCCGGTGATGTTTCTAACGGCGTGCCAGCTCTCGTCGGTCATTATCATTTTAACGAAGACGTAGCTGGGATAGGTCTTAAGCTCAACGACCTTTTCCTTATCGCCGTTTTTTTCGATAACCGTTTCAACAGGCACCTTAATGTCATAAATAAGATGTCCGAGTGCGCGGTTCTCGACGATTTTTTCAAGATTTGCTTTTACTTTATTTTCGTATCCCGAATAAGTGTGCGCAACGTACCACTTCAGGCCTACGTTCATTCCATCGATATCGCTCATCTTAAAACTCCTAAAGCTTTTTTATTAGCCAAAAAGCTTACCGAGCATACCAAGTCCGGTATTGAAAGCGAGGTCAAGAATCCAGATAACAGCTGCAACTGCAACTGCAACCACGATTACTACAAGGAAGCTCTTACGAGTGTTTTCCTTGCTCGACCAAACGATCTTACCAAGCTCGCTCTTTACAGAACGGAAGAAAGCGGCAAGCTTTGCACGGAACTTAATACCAACTGCTACGAGAATAATAATAATTACAGCGATGATGATCGCGTTGATTATCAACACCTTCTGTGAAGCCTTTTTCTGTGCAAGTGCAGCATCTGCCAAAGCCTGATTTACATCATCAGTGGTAGACTCTTCCTTCTTTTCGGTCTCGCTCTCCTTGCTTGCTTCCTCGGTTCCCTTTTCAGCGGAGCTCGATTCGTTTTCGATCTCGCCTGCTAAAGTCGAGTCAGACTCGCCGGTTACGCCCTCAACAATGCCCTCAGTGGTAGCAGTGCTGGTGGTATCGCTTTCAGCGGAAACAGCAACGGTAAAGAGAGAAACGATAAGACAAAGAGAAAGGAGAAGGGCGATAAGACTTTTTTTGTTTGTGAAAGTCATCTCAGATCCCCCTATTACTTAGACTCTTTGTGAAGAGTGTGCTTGCGACAGAACTTGCAGAACTTCTTGAGTTCAAGTCTGTCAGGATCATTCTTCTTGTTCTTCTTTGTGTCGTAATTTCTCTGCTTACACTCAGTGCAAACGAGAGTAATTTTGACTCTTGCATCATTAGCCATGATTTCGGCACCTCCCATATTAAATTTATTTGATCGCAAAAGCGATCTGTGTACCTCCCTCTGAAGGGGTGTTGCCTTTTGCGCTTAAGGCACAACAAAAAAACCCTTGTGCAGAGGTAAAGCCATTATATCACATCACGAATGGCTTGTCAATAGTTTTTTATCAAAAAAATGAAACTTTTTGCATAAAAGCGGCATATTTTTTTAAAAAAGGTATTGACAAACAAAAAATTTATGGTATAATATATAGGCACGAATAAAGAATGCGCCGTTAGCTCAGCTGGATAGAGTGTTTGGCTACGAACCAAAAGGTCGGGGGTTCGAATCCCTTACGGCGTGCCAAAAAAGACGTGATGACTTTTGTCATCACGTCTTTTTTGCTACATGCCGTAAGGGTAAACAGAACTCCTACGATTCAAACCGCCCGCGGTTTGAATTAAAGGTTCAGAATCCCTTACTTTTTATATTATTTTAAAAGGAGAGAAACGAATTCCTCATCTTGTAGTTATATTAGAATCATATCAAAACTCGCATGCCTCAGCAAACAGCTTTCCAAGCTTTATTACACTCTCGCTGTCGTAATGAGCGACGTCGGGTTGGCTTTCGGGCTCGTTTTTGGTTGTAAGTCCTGCCGCCACGGTATCAATAAAGCGGCGATTGGATGCTTTTTTGGAGTATTCAAGTTTGTTTTTATTCATCTCTTTTGCAAACTGCCAAATCGTATCATCTGCAACTGCCGCGTCGATAAACAAACAGCTTTTAAACAATTCGGGGAAGCAGACAACAACGTCGTGAATAAGATGGTCGTAAAGATCGATATATTTCTCGGTCATTTCACGTCCGCAAGCCTCACTCTCTCCCTGCATCCAGCAGAACGCGCGGAGGTTTGGCTCATATCCGTCTTTTTGCAACATTTTAATGCTCTCTTCGATAATATGCACAAGCTCGTTGTAGCACCAGCCTTTTACTCGCTCGCCGTTTATTTTGCTGTGCTTTGTATCCTCGTAACTGCCAATGTTGAAGATCGACGGGGAAAACCAGTCACCACTGTATATTGCACTGCCGCCAAATGCACATTTAATAATGAAGAATTCTTCGCCCGGATATTTCTCGGTGAGATATTCCGCTATTCCGACCTCGGGACCAAATGTAGCCTTGTTTTCTTCAGCTAATCCAAGTGTTACGGGAACAAAACCGTTGCTTTTATAATTGTGCGAGTAGAAGTTCACCTTTATTTTGTCATATCCCGCCTCAAATTCTGCCACTTTCTCAGCAGAAAAGTGCCTTTTTAAGTAGTTCTGATGAGCAACGCCGACTGCATTCGATTGCCCTGACAGAATTATGATCTTGGCTTCCTTTTTCATAGTATTACCTCGCATATTACTTATATTTGATACGTCTGATCGGACACGTTATATCTCGAATCGTTTTATTACGATCAGTATAACACACTCATATTTTTATGTCAATAATTCAAAATAATTTTTGTTTTTTGATTGAAAATTATCGTTTTTTGTGATATACTGAAATAAAAAACTATGGGGAAAGGATTTACTATGAAAATAGGAATTGAAGCTGCGGCATACTTCAGACGTTTTGGTGTTGAAAAGGGTTCTTACCTTGCACGTGAGCATGGATATGATTGCGTTGACTTCGGTGATCTTTCTGAAACTGAAACTGAGTTTTTCAGACTTCCCGAGGCGGAATTTGAAAAGCGACTCGTATATATAAAGGATGAAATGGCGAAAAACGGCATTTATGCCTCCCAGACGCACGGCCCCTGGCGCCATCCCGCACGTGATTTCACCGAGGAGGACAGAGCAGAGAGATTTGACGCTATGTCAAAGGGTATCCGCGGAACTGCATATATCGGATCGGAGTATTTTGTAATACACACAATGATGCCATTCGGCACGAATACTGCAGATCACCCCGAGGAAATGAAGGCGATCAATTTTGAGTATTTTAACCGCCTCTGTGACGTTGCTGAACAGTACGGTATTACAATATGCTTTGAAAATCTTCCCTTTCTTAATCTGCCGATAAATAACTGTAAGCAGGTGCTTGATTTTGTAAAATGGATTAACAGAGATTGCTTTAAGGTTTGTCTTGATACGGGACACGCACTTGTATCGAGCGAGCAGCCCGGCGAGGCGGTCAGAATGATTGGCAAGGAATATCTCCGCACTCTGCACGTTCACGATAACGACGGCACGGGTGACTACCACAAACTTCCCGGAGATGGAATTGCCGATTGGCAGGACTTCGGCAAGGCGCTCCACGAAATAGGCTTTGACGGAGTGCTTTCGCTTGAAACTATGGTCAGAGGAAAAGACCTCAGCTTTGAGGAGTGGGACAAGCAAGCCCGCGAGCTTTACGCGACCGCAAAGAGAATTTCAGAATATAAATAAAATAAAAACAGGCGGCTCACAGAGCCGCCTGTTTGATGTTTTATATTACTTGTTGGAAAGGTACTCGTCAATAGCGCGAGCCGCAGTCTTACCTGCGCCCATTGCGGAGATAACGGTAGCCGCACCGGTAACAACGTCACCGCCTGCGTAAACCGCGGTACGAGAGGAAAGTCCGTCCTCGTTTACGATGATACCGCCGTGGTCGTTAACCTCAAGTCCCTCGGTTGTAGACTTGATGAGGGGGTTAGGAGAGGTACCGATAGAGATAACAACGGTGTCTACGGGAATCTCAAACTCGCTATCAGGGATAGCAACGGGGCGACGACGACCCTTTGCATCGGGCTCGCCAAGCTCCATCTTTATGCACTTGATGCCGGTAACAAAGCCGTTCTTGGGGTCGCGGGGATCCTCGGGATTGTTGTAGCCAACGATCTCGATAGGATTGCAAAGAAGACGGAACTGGATTCCCTCCTCCTCTGCATGCTCAACCTCTTCCTTACGAGCGGGAAGCTCTTCCATGGAACGACGGTAAACGATATATACGTTCTCGGCACCAAGACGGAGAGCAGTTCTTGCAGCGTCCATAGCAACGTTACCGCCGCCGACGATAGCAACGTTACCGCCCTTCATGATAGGAGTCTCGGGGTTGCCAAGATATGCCTTCATAAGATTGCTTCTGGTGAGGAACTCGTTAGCCGAGTAAACGCCCTTAAAGGACTCACCGGGAATGCCCATGAAGTTGGGAAGACCTGCGCCGCTTCCTACGAATACAGCCTCGTATCCCATCTCGAAAAGCTCGTCAATGGTAAGAGTCTTACCGATAACTACGTTAGTTTCAACCTTAACGCCGAGCTGCTTAAGAGTTTCAACCTCCTTAGCAACGATCTTCTTGGGAAGACGGAACTCGGGAATACCGTAAACAAGAACGCCACCTGCGGTGTGAAGTGCCTCGTAAACGGTTACCTCATAGCCCTTCTTTGCAAGGTCACCTGCACAAGTAAGACCGGAAGGACCGGAGCCAACGATAGCAACTCTGTGACCGTTGCTCTCGGGACGAGCGGGAGCCTCGGTAGCGAAGGTGTTGTGCCAGTCAGCAACGAAACGCTCAAGACGTCCGATACCAACACTCTCGCCCTTGATTCCTCTTACGCACTTGGACTCGCACTGTACCTCCTGAGGACATACGCGTCCGCAAACTGCGGGGAGAGAGGAGGACTTAGAAATGATCTGATATGCGCCCTCGAAATCACCTTCCTTGATCTTGGAGATGAACTCGGGAATGTGGATCTTAACGGGACAACCGTTAACGCAAGGCATATTCTTGCAGTTAAGACATCTGTTTGCCTCGTCGATTGCCATTTCCTCGGTGTAGCCGAGAGCTACCTCTTGGAAATTGTGAGCGCGAACCTCAGGATCCTGAGTGGGCATCGCGTTTCTCTGAAGACTCATATTTGCCTTTGCCATGATTACTTTACCTCCTTCTTGAAGAGATTGCATGCATCCTCGTAAGCGTGACGCTCGAAGTCTGCGTACATTCTACCTCTGGACATTGCCTCGTCAAAGTCGATCTCGTAGCCGTTAAAGTCGGGACCGTCAACGCAAGCAAACTTAGTTACCTTCTTGCCGTCAATGTTAAGGGTGAGTCGGCAGCCGCCGCACATTCCGGTACCGTCGATCATAATGGGGTTCATAGATGCGGTAATAGGAGTGCCGAAGGGCTTTGCGGTAGCAACGACGAACTTCATCATGATAAGGGGACCGATGGTGATGATCATATCGAACTTTTCACCGCCCTCAAGCATTTCCTTAAGGGGAAGTGTAACGTTACCGTGTTCACCGTAGGAGCCGTCGTCGGTCATAACGCGGAGCTTATTCGAGCAAGCATTGAACTCATCCTCAAGAATAAGAAGATCCTTGTTTCTGAAACCGATAATGCTGGTTACGTCAGCGCCCATCTCGTGAAGCTTCTGTGCGATGGGAAGTGCGATTGCACAACCAACGCCACCGCCTACGATACAAACCTTCTTAAGACCGTTAAGGTGAGTAGCTACACCGAGAGGACCAACGAAGTCCTGGAGGTATTCGCCCTCTTCCTTATGATTGAGCTTTTCGGTAGTTCCGCCAACGATCTGGAAAATAATCTTAACGGTGCCTGCCTCGCGGTCATATCCTGCAACGGTAAGAGGAATTCTCTCACCTTCCTCGTCAACTCTGAGGATAATGAACTGACCGGGCTGTGCCTTCTTTGCTACGAGAGGAGCGTAAATGTCCATCATGGTAACAGTGGGGTTCAACGCTTTTTTGTTAACTATCTTGTACATTCTCTTTCCTTTCCGCGATCCCGTATATAGTGGGAATTACGCGATTGATGTATTTAATGATAAGTTTTCATTCAAATTTTATTATAACAAATCTTATTTTTTTTGTCAAGGGCTTTATGTCCGATCGCGTTATATTTTTCACAATGTTTTGTTGAAAAAATCAACCTTTTACGTGACAAGCCTTTGCTTTAAGCAGGTGTAACGCTCGCCCGTGCGGTTTTGCTTTACCATTCGCTCGGCAATGTCTGCTCTGCCTACGAGAACCACCATTTTTTGCGCACGCGTGACCGCGGTATAGAAAAGATTTCTCGTCAAAAGCATAGGCGGCGCGTTGTAAAGCGGAATTATAACTATCGGGTATTCACATCCCTGCGACTTATGAACAGTTACCGCATACGCGTGCTCAAGCTCCTCAAGCAAGGTGAAGTCGTATACCACGAGTCTGTCATCAAACTCGATCTCCATACACTCGCCAAAGCCGTCGATGCGGACTATCGTACCGATATCGCCGTTGAAAACTCCCATACCAGTGCTTCCGTCGTCGCGCGACCACTCAAGCTCGTAATTGTTCTTGGTCTGCATAACTCGGTCGCCCTCACGGAAAACACGCTCGCGGTGCTTATGCTCCTTTTTATCCTTTGATGGAGGATTTAGCGAGCTTTGAAGCATGATGTTGAGGTTATCCGTGCCGCCGTCACCTCGTCTTGACGGAGTGATGACCTGAATATTATTGACCGTGTCAGCTCCGTACTTTCTTGGGAGTCGGTTTTTATAAAGGTCCGTGACCGTGAACGCGATATCCGCGTCGCTTTGTCTTGGAACGAAGAAGAAATCGTTGTCCCTGACGTTAAGCAGAGGAATTTCACCGCGGTTGATTCGATGCGCGTTTGTAACGATAAGCGACTCTTCTGCCTGACGGAAGATCTCATTAAGTCTTACCGTCGCAAATCTTTCGCAAGTAAGCAGGTCTGCAAGCACGTTTCCTGCGCCTACCGAGGGGAGCTGATCGGCGTCACCGATCAAAATCAATCTCGCGCCCGGCTTTATCGCTTTAAGTAAAGCGCACATAAGAATATTATCTATCATTGACGACTCGTCAATAATGATTACGTTCTCGTCAAGCAGATCATTCTCGTTTCTTCTGAAGCCCGCGCGCTCGTTCTCCTCGTTCTGATACTCAAATTCAAGCAGACGGTGGATCGTTTTAGCCTCGTAAGAGGTCGCCTCGGAAAGTCTTTTTGCGGCTCTGCCCGTTGGGGCGGCGAGAGCGACCTGCATATCCATATTTATAAAAATCTCAAGGAGCGCCTTAACTATCGTGGTCTTACCCGTTCCGGGGCCACCGGTAAGCAGCATAACTCCGTTTTCAAGCGCGTCAGTAATTGCTTTTTTCTGCAATGCCGCGTAGGAAAATCCGTTTTTCTGCTCTTCTCTTTCAATCAAAATATTTGCATCCGCCGTGCTTACCGCGGGACATACCTTGTCAAGTAAAACCAGCTTTTCGGCGATATAGCATTCACATTCGTAGGAGTAATCGCTGTAAATATAAGTAACTCCGCCAAAGAGCGAATATTTCAGCCTGCCGCGCGAGAGCATTATGTCGATAGCGTCATTTACGCTATCCTTGTCCGCGCCAAGCAAGGCAGCCGATGCCTCGGTAAGCTTTTCGCGGGGCAGACAAACGTGACCGTTTTGAGCCGCGTTATATCTGAGAACGTGAGCAATTCCGCTCATAAGTCTTGCCTCGCTGTTGAGGTCAAGTCCCAATTTCATCGCCATCGAATCGGCGCGTTCAAATCCTATGCCCTCGATCTCGTCGCAAAGCCTATACGGGTTGTTTTTGGCGATATCTATCGCGGCAGAGCCCCACCTTTTATATATCTTGACCGTAGTGGTCGCGCCAAAAAAGTCGCGGAAAAAGAGCATCGCTGTGCGAATGCCCGCTTTTGCCTTAAAATCCTCGCATATCTGCTTTGCTTTTTTAAGACTTATTCCAGGAATATCCGATAACCAATCGGGGTGATTTTCAAGCACCTCAAGCGTTTGGTCACCGTATTCCTCAACGATCTTAAGCGCGGTCTTCTTACCAATTCCCTTTATCGCCCCCGAGGAGAGATAGCGTAATATCGCATCTGCGTTTGCGGGCATATAGCGCTCGTATTGGGAAACCGAGAACTGTCTGCCGTACTTTGGGTTGTGCTTCCATTCTCCGTAAAGAATTACCGAATCACCCTCGCAGATATAGGGCATAATGCCCGTGACAGTGATGAGATCGTCGTCGTCAGTGCCGAGGTCGCAGACGGTATATCCGTTCTCCTCGTTCGCATATATGATATGCTCGATACTACCTGTGATTTTGATAAGGTTGCCTTCTTCAACGATGGGATCACCAAGCAAGTCCTTGTCGTACAACTATCTCACCTTCTTTCTGTATTTGATTTTCGGTTACTCCCAAAATTCCGCCATAAAAAACGGACAGTTAAACGCGCCTCGATACGTCTTTATGTCAAACGTGTCACCAATCTCATAGGAATAATACATATCACTCGGCACGTTCGCCGAATATTGTTTCCCATCAATACTAAAGATGAACTCATAGTTGTCCGGGCCTTTCCTGGTGTGGTCAATTTCTTTATCGTTTATAACTACGCTCAGCACCTCAGGATTTGAGCGATCCAGCGCGTAATTGAGATTTCCTACCGTTATAAAAAGAATCGCAACCGACATCATCGCTCCTAAGAAAAACCAACCGATGCTTCCCCAAAACTTCTTTTTGATCGTCGAAGATTTATGTAATACAACAACAAGCGCAATGCCCAAAACAGCACTTACTATCAAAATAGTTTTCCAAAGCGGAAACCAGCCGTCAAGATAAGTATATCTCTTTACGTAATAAATACCTCTAATCATGCTTAGCAGGGGTATAAATACGAACGCGATAATTGATGTGCCTCTGATCTTCTCATAAGGCTTGTCTTCGTTAGATTCGTGAAATTTTTTTGCATCCGCGAAGATTTGTACAAGTATAACTATTGCAACGGTTGTAATAACTATTTCTGAAATTATTGCTACCTTATCTCCGATTATAAGATGAATCACGGAGGGTGCCAATACCGACATGATCAGGATCAGCTTATACAAAGGTTTTTCCTTCTCAACCATAATCATTATCGCCATTGGCAGACACATAGCGGCCCTTATCACATTAAAAGCAAGGCTTTGAGTAACAATAAAAGGTAGAAATTCTTGTACAAGCCAAAGAGTAAACGGGATAGACGAAGCTCCGAGCGCTTTTATGCTTTTTCTCATTGATATCAAACGCCAAGGTATGCCTTGAGCTTGTCAGCAAGATCTCTCTTTTCCCATGCAACGCCGAGATCCTCTCTGCCCATGTGGCCGTAAGCCGCGAGATCGCAGTAAATGGGCTTGCGAAGATCAAAGTCACGGATAATTGCCGCGGGACGAAGGTCAACGAGAGCAAGCACTGCCTCGCTGATCTTGTTTTCATCAACGGTTGCAGTACCGAACGTGTCGATCATAACCGATACGGGACGTGCAACACCGATAGCGTAAGCGACCTGAACCTCACACTTCTTAGCAAGTCCTGCCGCAACAACGTTCTTTGCGATATATCTTGCCGCATAGCAAGCCGAACGGTCAACCTTTGTCGGATCCTTACCCGAGAATGCGCCGCCGCCGTGACGAGCATAACCGCCGTAGGTGTCAACGATGATCTTTCTACCGGTAAGTCCGGTGTCACCCGCAGGGCCGCCGATTACGAATCTGCCGGTGGGGTTAACGTATATCTTGGTTTCGGCATCCATAAGAGATGCGGGAACGATAGGCTTGATAACGTGCTTTATAATATCCTCACGGATCTGCTCGAGAGTTACAGCATCACTGTGCTGGGAGGAGATAACGACGGTGTCTACTCTTGCAGGCACGTCGTCGTGGTACTCAACGGTAACCTGAGTCTTTCCGTCGGGACGGAGATAGTCAAGAGTGCCGTTCTTTCTTACCGCGGTAAGCTGCTTTGCGAGCTTGTGAGCGAGAGAGATAGGAAGCGGCATAAGCTCGGGAGTTTCGTCGCAAGCGTAGCCGAACATAAGTCCCTGGTCACCTGCACCCGTGTCAAGACCGTCGGTGTCAGTTCCCTCTTTTGCTTCAAAGGACTTGTCAACACCCATCGCGATGTCGGGCGACTGCTCGTGAATAGAGCTGATAACCGCGCAAGAGTCGCAGTCAAATCCGAATTTTGCTCTGGTGTAGCCGATCTCGCGAACAGTGCGGCGAACGATATCCTGAATGTCAACGTATGCCTCGGTGGTGATCTCGCCCATTACCGATACAAGACCTGTTGTGCAGAAGGTTTCACAAGCTACGCGCGACATAGGGTCCTGACGAAGCATCTCGTCAAGTATAGCATCGGAAATTTTGTCAGAAATTTTGTCGGGATGTCCTTCGGTAACCGATTCGGACGTGAATAATACTTTTTTCATTGTTTTACCTCTTTTTATGTAATCTTATTTTTTTCTCATAAAAAAACTCTGCTTGCATAAGGCAAGCAGAGTTTTGTCATTGCGCAGAGCGCTTTTATTCCTCTTTTTCGCCTTATCTCTTCGGAATTGGCACCTTTTCCGCGATTTCGGATAGGTTGCCGTGGTTTCATAGAGCCTGTCTCTCCACCACTCTTGATAAGTTTTGCGCTATTATTGTATCATAAGAATTTTGATTTGTCAATAGCTTTTATAAAAACAGTACAACTGTTTTAAATTTATGCAAAAACCGCCACAAAACCGTATGAAATGAGCGTCATAACAATGCCTGCGACGCAAATACCGATAATTGCCGACAGCATTGACTTCCAAAATTTCATATTGAATACGGCGGCAACGAGCGAGCCCGTCCACGCGCCAGTAGCGGGAAGCGGAATCGCAACAAAAAGCGCAACTCCCCAAAACGCGTATTTTTCTATCTTCTCGCGGTTCTTTTCCGCCTTTGAATAGAGCCAATTTGCAACTTTATTAAAGAATTTCACGCGGGAATGCGACATCCAACGTAAAATCGCGTTGATGAAAAGCAGAATGAACGGCACGGGAATAAAATTCCCCACAATACTTATAAGATAATTCTGCCACCAAGGGAGTCCGAGTGCCGCGCCAAGCGGAATCGCGCCGCGAAGCTCTATTATCGGTATCATCGAGCAGAAAAAGACGCACCATTCTCTGCCGACGGTTTCAAGAAAGAAATTTTGTATCGCTTCGGTCATTTTTTACCTCTTTTTGCGAAGTTAGTTAATTTTGTTTCAACTATGTTTTATTTTCCAAATTCGACGTTACCTTTAAGGAATACGAGGAATACAACCACGCAAAGCGCGGCAACAAGTATTCCAATACCCGTAACGACAAGGCTGAAAATAAGATTTCTCTTTTTCCTCTCCGCAGACGTCATATTGTTGTCTGCCTTCTGCGACAAGGGATTGGAAGGTAAAACTCTCGCAGCCTTCATCGCGGTTGACGCGGGCTTGTAGAGAACAAGCACGATCGCCGAGTTGAGTGTTGCCTTGGTCAGATTAAAGGGCAGGAAGAGGGTGGGAACCATTTTCGCAACTGCTGCAGTTGTGTAATTCGGTGTATATATCGGTACGATAAAGAGATTAAAGAGCAACATAAACGCGGTCATAGCGAAAATTGAAGAGAAAAGTCCTATTATCGCGCCCTTTATGTTCTTTTTATATTTGTAAATCAAAGCGCACACTGTTGAAAAGAGTGTGGTTGAAAGGAAGTCCATGAGAAAACCCCAAAATCCCGCGTCACCGATCGTAATAAATTCGATAGTTGACACGACGAGGGAGATTACGATTGAATATATCGGGCCGAAAAGCAGACCCGCGATGGTTATGACTGCGTCCTTTGCGTCAAAGGTGAGGAACATAACCTTGATGTGCATAATGTAAGTTGACGCTATCGCGAGCGCACAAAAAAGCGCCGCCATGCAAAGCGTTTTTATTTTTATAGCGGAGCTTTGCTTTGAATTAAAATTAGACATAAAAAATCCCCTTTCAATATAAGGGGGACGAAAAAATCGAGATTGCGGACGGACAATACGCCCTTGAAGTCGAAATTTATCTTTTATCATCCGGACTTTCGTTGCTTCAGCAACTATTGTGCAAGCAACAAACCGTCGGTCAAGGAATTTCACCTTTGTCGGCACCTCTTTTCTAAGGCGTTAGCAGACTTTCACTGCCGGTATGGAATTTCACCAATCCCCAAAAATAAATTTGATTTGTATTAATATTATATTTTCAAAAGCCGCGGCGGTTATCCGCCGCGGCTTTTTTATCTTTATAAATTATTGTAAATTTATAAATTAGATTGTTGACGAGAAATTTTGTAAATCGAGGCGCACCGCAACAAGTAAGGCGAAGGCGTAGTTATCTACGTCGAGCCGCTTGTTACGAGCAACGAAGAGTTACGAAATTTATCTATAACAATTAAGCGAGAATCTCGGATACAACGCCCGAACCTACGGTTCTACCACCCTCACGGATAGCGAAACGGAGACCCTTCTCACAAGCGATGGGCTTGATGAGCTCAACGGTCATATCAACGTTATCGCCGGGACGGCACATCTCAACGCCTGCGGGAAGCTCGATTACGCCGGTAACGTCAGTAGTTCTGAAGTAGAACTGGGGTCTGTAACCTGCGAAGAAGGGCTTAGAACGGCCGCCTTCCTTCTCGGTAAGAACGTAAACCTGACCAACGAACTTGGTGTGGGGGTTGATGGAGCCGGGCTTACAAAGAACCTGACCTCTTTCGATCTCGTCCTTAGCTACGCCACGGAGAAGTGCACCGATGTTGTCACCAGCCTCTGCCTGGGGAAGGAGCTTGTGGAACATCTCGACACCGGTAACGGTAGTCTGCTTCTTCTCTTCAACAAGACCAACGATCTCAACAACGTCAGATACCTTGATGGTACCTCTCTCAACTCTACCGGTAGCAACAGTACCACGGCCGGAGATCGAGAATACGTCCTCGACAGGCATAAGGAAGTCAAGGTCGGACTTTCTCTCAGGAGTGGGGATGTACTCGTCAACAGCTTTCATAAGCTCATGGATAGGAGCGTAAGCTGCTTCGGAAGCATCGTTACCTGCATCGAGAGCTGCACGAGCAGAACCACGGATGATCGGAATATCGTCGCCGGGGAAGTCGTACTCGGAAAGGAGCTCACGGATTTCCATCTCAACGAGCTCGAGAAGCTCTTCGTCGTCAACGAGGTCGCACTTGTTCATGAAGCATACGATGTAGGGAACGTTAACCTGACGGGCGAGAACGATGTGCTCGCGGGTCTGGGCCATGGGGCCGTCAGTAGCAGCGATAACAAGGATAGCGCCGTCCATCTGAGCAGCACCTGTGATCATGTTCTTAACGTAGTCTGCGTGTCCGGGGCAGTCAACGTGAGCGTAGTGACGAGCGTCGGTCTCGTACTCAACGTGTCTTGTGTTGATTGTGATACCACGAGCTCTTTCCTCGGGAGCGTTGTCGATCTGGTCGTATGCCATGAACTCAACGTTACCAGCACCGAGAGAAAGTGTCTTTGTGATAGCTGCAGTAAGAGTTGTCTTACCGTGGTCAACGTGGCCGATAGTACCAATGTTGACATGGGGTTTGGTTCTTTCAAAGGTTTCCTTTGCCATTTTAGTTTCCTCCAAAAATAATGTTTTTTAGTTTTATATTTGTTTTAAAATTTGAAATTTGAATTACTTAGCGCGAGCTGTCATTACCTTTTCCTGAATGCTCTTAGGACACTCAGCGAAGTGGTCGGGCTCCATAGAGTACTGACCGCGTCCCTGTGTCTTGGAACGGAGGTCGGTTGCATAACCGAACATCTCGGAAAGGGGAATCATAGTGTTGATCTGTGTTGCACCACCGATGGGATCCATAGACTGGATCTGACCACGACGGGAGTTAACGTCACCGATAACGTCACCGAGGTAATCGTCGGGAGTGATGATTACAACCTTCATGATAGGCTCTGTAAGAACGGGGTCTGCCTTCTTCATCGCATCCTTGAACGCCATAGAGCCGGCGATCTTAAATGCCATTTCGGAAGAGTCGACTTCGTGGTAAGAACCGTCGTAAAGAGTAACCTTTACGTCAACTACGTTGTAGCCTGCGAGAATACCGCATTCCATAGCAGACTTGATACCTGCCTCGGCAGGACCAATGAAC